>DGTH01000130.1:3921-6173 GCA_002393705.1 Prevotella sp. UBA4341
TCGTAGTTGGCCACCTTGTCGCCACAAAGTTTGCCGGCAGCAATGGTATTGAGCAGCAGCTCACGAATGATGGCCATGTCGGCCGTACCCCCATAGTGGGTGGCACCCACGTAGCCGTCGGGCGTTACATACTCATTTTCGGGCGATGTAGAGGGAGCGGTGATGAGTTCGCCTTTCTTCTTGGGGTTCTCAATGAGCCAGCCCAGACAGAAGTCGGCGGCACCCTTCATGAGCGGATAAGCCACTCGATGCAGGTAGTCTTTGTCCTGTGTAAACTGGTAACGTTCCCACAGCGTGTTAACCAGCCAGGCACCGCCCATGTTCCAGTTAGCCCACATGGGGCGGTCGTGCTGTTGGCCTACGGGGTTACTCATAGCCCAGATGTCGCTGTTATGGCTTGCACACCAGCCTTGGTTGACGCCATAGAAGTTGCGTGCCGTGTGCTGTCCGTTGTCAGCCAGCGCAGCGATGAAGTCGTCCAGCGGGTCAGCCATTTCGCTGAGGTTGGTCACAAAGGCGGGCCAGTAGTTCTCCTCCAGGTTAATGTTGAGCGTGTAGTTGCCGTTCCATGGCGACCAAAGATGGGGCGTCCAAAGGCCTTGCAGGTTAGCCGGCACGCCCTTGGTGCGCGACGAACTAATGAGCAGGTAGCGTCCGAACTGGAAGTAGAGTGTCTCTAAATAGGAAGAGTGGCCTCGGCGGAGCAGACTGTCGGTGGGGGTGTCGATGTCGGTATTCTGTGGTCTCCCCAGACAGAGTTTTACTCGGTCGTAGTACTGTTGGTAGTCCTGAATGTGCCGTTGTCGTACTTCGTCGTAGGTCGTGTTCACCGTGTGCCAGGCATCGTCAGCAGCTTGTTCCATGTAGGGAGCACCTTCGGTCACAGGGTGACGGCGTGGTCCGTTGAAACTTGTCTCGTTGACAATATAGACCGTAGCCTCCGTGGCGTGGCGCAGGGTGAGTCCTTCGTCATTGGCCACCACTTCGCCATCGGTTTCCGCTACACGCAGAATGGTGCAAAAGTGTATGCTCTCTTGAGCATCGCCCGTAGCATGACCCGTCACGACGAGTTGGCTTCCTTGTCCTTTCACTTTATGTGGTACCTGTCCGCCCAGTGTCAACTGGCAGTTAATGGCTTTCGGCTTGCTGGCCTTGAGACGTATGGCAATAAGTTTGTCGGGATGAGAAGCAATGTACTCGCGGGTGTAGGTGACGCCGTTTCTTATAAAGCAGTCTCTGATGTAGGCGCTGTCCAGGCAGAGCTCACGCCGGTATTGCTTGACGCTGCCTTGGTTCCAGTCGTACATGTGGAGTGTGGCCAGCGGCTGGTAGGGCTGACAGAAATGTCCTTGCAAGTAGTGCTGCAGCGAGTCGGCCAGGCGGTAGTCTTCACGAAACAGGGCTTCACGTATCTTCGGAACCCATACTGAGAGGCCTTGGCCTTCGTTCTGGTCAACGGGTTTTCCTACCCACATGGTGATATCGTTCAGATAGACCAGATTGTCTTCTGCTCCACCATAAACCAACGCGCCCAGTTTGCCGTTGCCAATGGGTAGTGATTCCTCAAATAAGCGGGCCTCATGGTTGTACCATAACTTCATTTTGGGTTGACTTTGTCCCATCGATACAAGCACAAAGAGAGAGGCGGTTAATAGTATGATAATTCGTTTCATGAGTGCAATTATGGTTTAATCGAATGCAAATATACATCCTTTTTTGCAAACATGCAAGCGTTTTGCATTTTTTTTCTTTTATCTCTAAAAAAGAAACATGCCGGATGGTGCAAGCGACCATCCGGCATGTTATTCTGTTTGTTACGTATTACGCGTCGATGTTAGCGTAGGTGGCGTTCTTCTCAATGAACTCTCGGCGAGGCTCCACGTCGTCACCCATCAGCATGGAGAAGATTTCGTCAGCCTCTGCGGCATTCTCGATGGTTACCTGCTTCAGCAGCCGGTTCTCGGGGTTCATCGTCGTCTCCCACAGCTGTTCAGGGTTCATCTCACCCAAACCTTTGTAGCGCTGGGTGTGCAGGGCGGCCGCGTTCTCGTCGCCAGCTACATACTTGTCTATGAAAGTCTGGCGCTGCTGTTCGGTATAGCAGTACTCAGAGAACTTCTTGTACGTACACTTATAGAGTGGCGGCGTGGCAATGTAAAGGTGGCCACCCTGAATAACCTGGGGCATGAAGCGGTAGAACAGCGTCATAATGAGCGTGTCGATGTGCGAGCCATCGACGTCGGCATCGGTCA
>DGTH01000039.1:0-7034 GCA_002393705.1 Prevotella sp. UBA4341
GTTTGGATTTTCTTTCTGTCGGGATTACTGGACTCGAACCAGCGACCTCGCGCCCCCCAGACGTGTGCGCTACCAACTGCGCTAAATCCCGAACGTTTTTGCTGTAAGCGGGTGCAAAGGTACGACGTTTTTTCGAAACCTGCAAATTTTTCCGCTACTTTTTGGCAAAAAGTTTTATAATTAATGTTATTTATACATTTTCCTTGTCTGCTCTGAATAATATTTCGTACATTTGCGAGTTATTTATATAAAATAAGGTGTAAGACAAGCTATGCAATATACGATAAAAGCTCCACAGGGGCTGAACCAAAGCGTGAAACTGCCTGCCTCGAAAAGCATTTCTAACCGTGCGCTGGTGATACACGCGCTGGCCGGTGGAAAGCTCCAGCCCGAGAATCTGAGCGACTGTGACGACACAAACGTCATGATACGTGCGCTGCGCGACATGCCCGACGTGATAGACATTGGCGCGGCTGGCACGGCCATGCGCTTCATGACGGCCTACCTCAGCGTGATGGAGGGTCAGGAGCACGTGCTGACGGGGTCTGAGCGCATGAAGCACAGACCCATAGAGCTGCTGGTAGGTGCGCTACGCTCGCTGGGAGCCGACATCAGCTACCTGGGCGAACCGGGCTTTCCACCGTTGCGCATCAAGGGCAGCAGGCTGAGCGGCGAGTTGCTGGAAATACCGGGCAACGTGAGTTCGCAGTACATATCGGCCCTGCTGATGATTGGCCCGACATTGAAGGAAGGCCTGAGGCTCCGGCTGACGGGCGACATCATATCGAGGCCCTACATAGACCTGACACTCTCGGTCATGCACCAATTTGGCGCCGTGGCGGAGTGGAGCGACTTTGACACCATTCAGGTAAAGCCCGTGGCCTACAAGGAGCGTGCGTACTACATTGAGAACGACTGGAGTGCGGCTTCCTACTGGTACGAAATGATGGCCCTCTCAGAGGGTGAGGACGACGAGATACGCCTGGAGGGACTGATGGACGGTTCGCGCCAGGGCGACTCCAGCGTGCGCTACATCTTCAGCCTGCTGGGCGTGAAGAGCAGCTTCGGCACCAAGCAGCCGGGAACCCCCACCACGGTAACGCTGAAGCGCAAGGGCAGCTGCGTGCCAAGGCTGGAGTACGACTTTGTCAACTCGCCCGACCTGGCCCAGACGTTCGTGGTGTGCTGTGCCGTGAAGAACGTGCCCTTCCACTTTCGTGGCCTCTCGACGCTGAAAATCAAGGAGACCGACCGCATAGCAGCACTGAAGACCGAGATGCGCAAACTAGGCTACGTGCTCAGCGATGGTGACGGCACGGAGCTGATATGGAGCGGTGAACGCTGCGAGCCGCAGTTAGAGAGCGGCATCGATACGTACGAAGACCACCGCATGGCGCTGTCGTTTGCCCCTGCCGCCCTGCGCATAAAGGGGCTGAAAATCAATCATCCGCAAGTCGTGAGCAAGTCGTACCCCAAATTCTGGGACGACCTGAAGGCTGCAGGATTTTGCATAATGCAAGATTCATAATGAACAATTAAATCGAAAATCAGTAAATCGAAAATCGAAAATCAATAAATCGAAAATAAAAAAACATGTCTTTCGTCCTGATTATCATAGGTTCCATCGTCCTTTTAGGCGTGATAGCCGCCCTGCTGTCGTGGGGTGACAAGGACGAACCCGTGGTTCAGCGCGAGGGCGACTGTGCCTCGTGTACCAGCCGTTCAGAGTGTAAGCTGGTGGAATTGAAGGAGGAAGGACAAAAGAGGAAGGAGAATGCTTCCGAGGAAGGACGAAGGAGGAAGGAGGAAGGAGAATTGTGCGAGGTACGAGGAGCGAGGAGCGAGGTGCGAGGCGTACCTGTATTGCTGCTGCTTGTTGTGTCGGGTCTGTTGTTGCTGACCGCCTGCGCCAGCAAGCAGAACACGGCGAAGTCGCGGTTCTTCCACGCCTTCCATGCCCGTTACAACATCTACTTCAACGGTTCGCAGGCCTTCATAGACGGCAGTTTGGAGCAGGAGAACGGCCACCACGACAACTACACGGAGCTGCTGCCACTATACCCCGTAGCCAACAAGAACACCAGAAGCATCGGCTCAGGCCAGTTTGACCGGGCCATCGAGAAAGCCGAGAAAGCCATTCGTCGCCACAGCATCAAGCGCAAGCCGGAGTGGAAGAAGAGCCGCCGGAAGACGGCCAAGGACATTGAGTGGCTGAACCGCCGCGAGTATAACCCCTTCATCTGGAAGTGCTGGCTGCTGCTGGGCAAGTCGCAATTTCAGAAGGGCGAGTTCGAAGAGGCTGCGGCCACGTTTGCCTACATGAGCCGACTCTACCAGACACGCCCGCACATCAACGGCATAGCGCGTGCCTGGCTCACCAAGAGCTACACGGAGCTGGGCTGGCTCTACGAGGCGGAAGACGTCATTCGCAACATGAAGCGCGACTCCATGGACTTTCGTGCCGTGAAGGACTGGGACTACGCCCACGCCAACTACTACATACGCTCCGGACAGTTGGAGGAGGCCGTCGGCTACCTCAGAAAAGTCATCAAGCACGAGCGCCGCCGCAAGCAACGCGCCCGCGAGTGGTTCCTCATGGGACAGCTGCAGGCACAGCTTGGCCATAAGACCGAAGCCTACGAGGCCTTCCGCAAGGTGTCGCGCATGAACCCGCCCTACGAGCTCGACTTTAACGCCCGCATAGCCCAGACGGAGGTCATGGCGCAGGGGCAGGCGGGGAAGATGATTAGCCGCCTCAGACGCATGGCCGCCTCAGACAACAACAAGGACTACCTGGACCAGGTATATTACGCCATTGGCAACATCTACCTGACTGAACACGACACGCTGAAGGCCGTCGATGCCTACGAAACCGGCAACAAGAAGGCGACGCGAAGCGGCATAGAGAAGGGCGTACTGCTCCTGAAGCTGGGCGACCTATACTGGCAGCTGGAGCGCTACAGCGACGCGCGCCGCTGCTACGGCGAGGCCATTGGCCTGCTGGACCGCGAGCGTCCTGACTACGAACAGCTGTCGAAACGCTCCAAGATCCTGGACGAACTGGTGCCCCATACGGATGCCGTCCACCTGCAAGACTCGCTACAGGAGCTGGCCCGCATGCCAGAGGCTGAGCGGCTGGCAGCGATAGACCGCGTCATTGAAGCCCTGAAGCAGAAGGAGAAGGAGGAACGGCTGGCACGCGAAGAGGCCGAGGCCGAACAGGCACTGCGCGACCAAGGCGCGACCGACGACGACCCCCGCTCTACCACGCCCACCACGCCGACCGTCAATCAGTCCAGCGGACTCTGGTACTTCTACAACCCGCAGGCCGTCAACCAAGGCAAGCTGAGCTTCGAACGCCAATGGGGTAAGCGTGAGAACGTTGATAACTGGCAACGCAACAACCGCACCGTGGTAGCCCTGGAGCAACCTGCTGACGGCGACGGCGCAGAGCTGCCTACTGACAGCCTGGGCAACGTCATAGAGCCTGTATCCGACGACGGCGACGAGCCTACAGAGCCTGCCGACTCGACAGCCCTGGATCCCCACAACCGCGAGTACTACTTGGCTCAGATACCCTTCACCGAAGAGCAACTGGCAGCCAGCAACGCCCTGCTGAGCGACGGACTCATGAACGGCGGCGTCGTCTTCAAGGACAAGCTGGACAACCTGCGCAAGGGCGAACAATACCTGACACGGCTGACGCGCGACTACCCCGACTACCAGCGTAACGACGAGGCACTCTATCACCTCTTCCTGCTCTACTCACGTCAGGGACGCACCACCATGGCTGCCGACTGCCTCAACCGGCTGAAACGCGACTATCCCGAGAGCCAGTGGACCATTCTGCTGAGCGACCCTTACTTCGTGGAGAACGCCCGCTTTGGGGTACACATAGAAGACTCGCTCTATGCCGCCACCTACGATGCCTTCCAGGCCGACCGCATGGGCGAGGTCATGACCAACGCCCGGCTCTCGAAGGAGCGCTTCCCCTTAGGAGCCCACAGGCCGAAGTTCCTCTTCGTCGAAGGCCTGACACTGCTAAATGCCGGCCAGGCCGACAGCTGTCTGGTGCGCATGAAGGAGGTCGTCGAGAAGTACCCGGAGAGCGAGGTCAGCTCCATAGCGGGCATGATTGTGCGCGGCGTGCAGGAAGGCCGCCACCTGCATGGTGGCCACTTCGACATGGCCGACGTCTGGAGCCGCCGCGATGCCGTCATGAACCAGCGTGACTCCACGGGAGTCGATACGCTGAGCATAGAGCGTAACACGCGCTTCAACTTCGTACTGGCCTACCGTCCTGACTCCATCAACGGCAACCAGCTGCTCTACGAGCTGGCCCGCTACAACTTCACCAACTACCTGGTGCGCAACTTCGAGATAGAGGTAGAGCACGGCGACGGCATCAGCCGCCTGCTCATAAGGGGCTTCATGAGCTACGACGAGGTATGGCAGTACGTACACATGCTCTACGCAGACCCCTCGATGAAGGAGCGCCTCAAGGGCTGCCGCCACCTTCTCATTAGCGACGAGAACCTCCAGAAGCTGGGCATCAGCTTCAGCTACAACGACTACGACGAGTTCTACGAACGCGAACTGGCTCCCCTCGACATCAGCGAAGACGAGCTGCTGGGCGACCCCGAAACCATCATCGAGGAACCCGAAGAGGACGACACTCCCGAGCAGCCCGCCACGAACGGCGACTTCGACGACATCTTCGGGCCTGCGGGTCCTGGCGGTAACAGCGGCGACATAGAATTTGACGAAGACTTCTACCGCTAAGACGATGCATCATGGGCTAAGGTCAATGCACAATAAAATCGAAAATCAGTAAATCGAAAATAGAAAAAGATGACAAACGGACTTCTGCTGTGGGCTGACGACGAAATGGAACTGCTGCGTCCCCACCTGCTCTTCCTCGAGAAGAAAGGCTACGAGGTCGTCACCGTGACCAACGGCCCCGACGCCATAGAACAATGTCAGCAGCACAACTTCGACCTGGTGCTGCTCGACGAGATGATGCCCGGCCTCTCCGGCCTCGACACGCTGCAGCGCATCAAGGAGGTAGCCCCTTCAGTGCCCGTGGTCATGGTGACCAAGAGCGAAGAGGAAGACATCATGAACCAAGCCATAGGCCGCAAGATAGCCGACTACCTCATCAAGCCCGTCAACCCCAACCAGATACTGCTGACGCTGAAAAAGAACATCCACCGCAAGGAGCTCGTGACCGAAGAGACGCAGAGCGGCTACCAGCAGCAGTTTCAGCAGATAGCCATGCAAATCATGGACTGCCGCACGTGGCAGGACTGGACCGAGGTCTATCGCCGGCTGGTCCACTGGGAGCTGGAGCTCAGCGCCACCTCCTCGGCCATGACCGAGATGCTGCAGATGCAAAAGGAGGAGGCCAACCTGGGTTTTGCCAAGTACGTCAAGAAGAACTATATTTCCTGGATAGAGGAAAGAGGGGAGAGGAGAGAGGAAAGAGGAGAGAGGAAAGAGGAAAGGCCCCTTTTATCACCCGACCTCTTCAAGACCCAGGTCTTTCCGCGCCTCTCGGCAGGCGAAAAAGTCTTCATGATTGTGTTCGACAACTTCCGCTACGACCAATGGAAGACGCTGGAGCGCGAGCTGGGCGACCTCTTCGACATTGACGAACAGCTCTACTGCAGCATTCTGCCCACAGCCACCCAGTACGCGCGCAACGCCATCTTCTCGGGTCTCATGCCCGACCAGATAACCCGCATGTTTCCCGACCTTTGGGTCGATGAAGACGAGGAGGAAGGCAAGAACCTCAACGAGTCGCCGCTCATTCAGACCCAGATAGACCGCTACCGCCGCCACGACACCTTCTCGTACCACAAAATCAATACCTCGCTCGAGGCAGAACGCTTCCTCGGACAGCTGAACACCCTCACCAGAAACGACCTGAACGTCGTCGTGTTCAACTTCATAGACATGCTCTCCCACGCCCGCACGGAGTCGAAGATGGTGCGCGAGCTGGCCAACAACGAGTCAGCCTATCGCAGCATCACGCTCTCCTGGTTCCGCCACTCCGTGGTGAGCGACCTCTTCAAGCAGCTCTCGCTGACCGACTACCGCATCATCATTACCACCGACCACGGCTCCATACGCTGCACCAAACCCGTAAAGATTGTGGGCGACCGCAACACTAACACCAACCTGCGCTACAAGCTGGGCAAGAACCTCAGCTACGACGCCAAGGACCTCTTCGTCGTCAAGGACCCCAAACGCGTACAGCTGCCCTCGCCCAACCTCTCCACGAGCTACGTCTTCGCCACGGGCGACAGCTTCTTTGCCTACCCCAACAACTACAACTACTACGTCTCCTACTACAAGGACACCTTCCAGCACGGAGGCATATCGCTCGAGGAAATGGTCATACCCCTCGTCACGATGAAGAGCAAAAAACGATGATATTGTACGATTGGACAATTGGACATATTGGACTATTGGACAATTGAACGATTGGACGATTGAACAACAGCATGCAATAGTGAAATAGTAAAATAGTAAAATAAAAAAGGTGATGTTTACAATACACATTCAAGACTTAGCCCACATCCGCGAGGCCGCACGCCAGTTTATCGACCAGCTCGACGGCCGAACCGTCATAGCCCTCTACGGCCCCATGGGCTCCGGCAAGACCACCTTCATCAAGGCCATCTGCCAGGAGCTGGGCGTCACCGACATCATAACCAGCCCCACCTTCGCCATTGTCAACGAATACCAACTGCCCACCCGGCCGAAGGACAATTGCACGGAAAGAACAGCCATCTACCACTTCGACTTCTACCGCATCAGGCAGCTCGCCGAGGTTTACGACATGGGTTACGAGGAGTACTTCTACAGCGGTGCCCTCTGCTTCATCGAGTGGCCCGAACTCATCGAGGAACTACTCCCCCCCGACACCCTGCGCATCAGCATCAGTCAGCAACCCGACGACAGCCGCGTAGTGAGCGTGAAGGAGGAGAAGCAGGGCTGAATTTACTAACCTACCGACTTACGTTGGTTTC
>DGTH01000039.1:7105-7536 GCA_002393705.1 Prevotella sp. UBA4341
GAAACCAACGTAAGTCGGTAGGTTATAAACCTTTCCCAACGTGGGAAACATGAAGATGATAAGTTCTTGTTTTTCCGGTTATCCTAAGTGGATGCTTACCTGCCCCAGTCCTCCCGAGGGGTTTCGTCGATTTCAAGATCATCCTCTGGGGCGAGGTTCTTCGACCTGACAGAACCGAGAGGACTGCCATCCAGCAACTGGTGCTGATGCTGCAGACGAACTACCTGCATCGTGGGCTAAGAGGCTCAGCAGGAGCCTCGTCGCAAGAAGGTGTAGTTTTTGTGTCATGCTTCTTTTGTTTAATTAATTGGGTTAAACTTAATATACATTAATAATATAATATTCGGGAATATCCTTTTCTTTTAGGATTGTGGCTTCTATATAACTAAAGTTACTGACCCCACCCCTGCCCCTCCCCTACATGGGAGGGG
>DGTH01000152.1:0-4239 GCA_002393705.1 Prevotella sp. UBA4341
CTGAAGACGCCCGCTACGTCTTGTATCGTCATTACCCACTACGACCGGCTTCTGGAGATGATTCGTCCCGACGTGGTCCACGTGCTCTATCAGGGCCAGATAGTCAAGACGGCAGGCCCCGAACTGGCTAAGCAGATTCAGGAGCGTGGCTACGACTGGATTAAGGAAGAGGCCAAGAACGAGCAGTAAGGAGGGAAGAAGGATGATTACTTCAAGCGAACAGCAATATATTGACCTCTATACGGAGTGTCGTCAGTTGCTCTGCAGCCATTCCTCGACAGTGATGAACGGCGTGCGCGATGAGGCCTTTGAGCATTTTCGGCAGGCGGGCTTCCCTTCGCGTAAGGTGGAGCGCTACAAGTACACCGACGTGGCCAAGCTTTTTGAGCCCGACTACGGCTTGAACCTCAACAGGCTCGATATTCCCGTCAACCCCTACGATGCTTTTCGTTGCGACGTGCCCAACCTCTCCACCTTGCTCTATTTCGTGGTGAACGACGGCTTCTATCGCGGCGGTACGCCGGTCGCTCCGAAACTGCCGGAAGGCGTCATCGTAGGTTCCCTGAAGGACTTTGCCACGACTGGCTATTACAACCGTCTGGCTGCCAAGAGCGACGATGCCGTGACCAGCCTGAACACTATGCTGGCTCAGGACGGCCTCTTCGTCTTCGTGCCGCGTGGTGTCGTCATGAGCCGTCCTGTTCAGGTCATTAACATTCTGCGCAGCGATGTCAACCTCATGGTCAACCGCCGTGTGCTCATCATTCTCGAGGAGGGAGCCCAGGCTAAGCTGCTCTTTTGCGACCACGCTGCCGATGACCGACAGTTCCTCACCACGCAGGTCATCGAGGCTTTTGTCGGAGCCAACGCCCGCCTCGACTTGTATTGCTTGGAAGAAACTCACGCCAAGAGTGTGCGTGTCAGCAATGTCTATATAGAGCAGCAGCGCGACAGCCGTGTCCACCACAACGTCATCACCCTGCACAACGGCATTACCCGCAACAGGTTAGACCTTGACTTTGTGGGTCAAGGTGCCGAGTGTCAGTGTAATGGCTGCGTCATTGCCGATAAGCAGCAGCACGTTGACAACAATACGCTCATTACCCACCATGTGCCTCATTGCACGTCGTCAGAACTCTATAAGTATGTGCTCGACGGCGAGGCCACTGGAGCCTTTGCCGGCAGGGTGCTGGTGGAGCACGGAGCCCAAAAGACGACGTCGCAGATGACCAACCAGAATCTCTGCGCAACCCCCAAGGCTCGCATGTTTACACAGCCCATGCTTGAAATATATGCCGATGATGTAAAGTGTGCTCACGGTTCCACGGTAGGTCAGCTTAACGATGCGGCCATGTTCTACATGCGCCAGCGCGGCATACCCGAGCATGAAGCACGCACGCTTCTCGAACAGGCCTTCGTGGCCGAAGTGATTGAGCGCATTGAGCTCGAGCCCTTGCGCGACCGCCTGCGCTACTTGGTTGACAAGCGCTTCCGTGGCGAACTGAACAAGTGCGAAGGTTGCAAACTCTGTAAATAACCCCATAAGCCCTATACGCCCTATAAGCCTCATGAGCCCTATACGCCCCATAAGCCCCATCGTCAGAAACGATTTCCCCATTCTCCAGCGCGAAGTCTATGGCCGTCCGCTGGTTTATTTAGACAATGCTGCCACCACGCAGAAGCCGCTCTGCGTGCTCGATGCCATGCGGGACGAGTACCTGAACGTCAACGCCAACGTGCACAGGGGCGTTCACTACCTCAGTCAGCAGGCCACCGACTTGCACGAGGCTGCCCGCGAAAAGGTGCGCCAGTTCATCAATGCCCGCAAGACCGAAGAGATAGTGTTTACGCGCGGAACGACTGAAGCCATTAACCTTGTGGCCAGCTCGTTCTGTCAGTCGCAGATGCAACCCGGCGACGAAGTGCTCGTCACCGAAATGGAGCATCACTCCAACATCGTGCCCTGGCAGTTGCAGGCCCTTCAGCACGGCATCAAGGTTCGCCATGTACCCCTCAACGACGATGCCACGGTGACCCTTGACTCCGTCAAGGCTTCCATCACCCCTCGCACCCGTCTGCTGAGTCTTGCCCATGTCAGTAACGTGCTGGGCACTGAGACTCCTGTGGCTGACATCGTCCGGCTGGCTCACGAGCTGGGCATTCCCGTGCTGGTTGACGGAGCGCAGAGTGCTCCCCACCTCGCCGTTGACGTGCAAGCCCTCGACTGCGACTTCTTTGCCTTCAGCGGCCACAAGATGTATGGCCCTACAGGCATAGGTGTGCTGTATGGAAAAGAGGAGTGGCTCGAGAAGTTGCCCCCCTATCAGGGCGGTGGCGAAATGATTGACAAGGTAACTTGGGAGCATACCACCTTCGAGCGCCTGCCTTTTAAGTTCGAAGCCGGCACGCCCGACTACGTGGCCACCCACGGACTGGCTACCGCCATTGACTACATTGAGCGTCTGGGGCTGGACGCTATTAAGTTGCACGAACAGGAACTCACCCGCTACTGCGTGGAGCAGCTGCAGACCATTGAGGGCATGACCATCTACGGTGGTCGCGGCTCGGTGGTTTCGTTCAACGTGGGCACTATTCACCATCTTGACCTCGGCACCCTGCTCGACCGCCTGGGCATTGCTGTCCGTACGGGCCACCACTGCGCTCAACCCCTCATGCAGCGTCTGGGCATTCCGGGCACCGTGCGCGCCTCGTTTGCCCTTTATAACACGCGTGACGAAGTTGACGCGCTCGTGGCCGGACTTCGCCGAGTGGTAAAAATGTTTTAGCCCATGGCCGAGTTGCAGAGTCATTTCTACGAGGGTCTGGTCGAAGCTGGTTGCGACGAGGCTGGCCGTGGTTGTCTGGCGGGCAGCGTCTATGCGGCTGCTGTCATTCTGCCCTCCGATTACCGTAACGCTCAGCTTAACGACAGCAAGCAGCTCAGCGCCGCGAAGCGCTACGAGCTGCGCTCTCAGATAGAGCACGATGCCGTAGCTTGGGCTGTAGGCGTTGTTACGCCCGAGGAAATAGATCGCATCAACATCCTCAACGCCAGTATCTTGGCCATGCACCGAGCACTCGACCAACTGCCCATTCGCCCCGAGGCCATCATTGTCGATGGTAACCGCTTCAAGCCTTACCGGCCGATGGTTGACGGTTCGCCACTCAGCATTCCCCATACCTGCATCGTCAAGGGCGACGGCAAGTATCTCTCCATAGCTGCTGCCAGCATTCTGGCTAAGACTTACCGTGATGACTACATGGACCGCTTGGCTCAGGAGTACCCCCAGTACGACTGGCTCTCTAACAAGGGCTACCCCACTAAAAAACACCGCGAAGCCATACGTCAGCACGGCATTACGCCCTATCACCGAAAGAGCTACAACCTTCTGGGCGACGGACAGCTGAGCTTCGATTTCTAAAACCCTTTTGTAAACTCCGTGTGGCAAAAGCAGTCAGCAGTACGCCGATTTTTAAATACTTTAACCTAAAAAACGCTTAATCAGACAAAAAACTCTGAACTCTGAACTCTGAACTCTGAACTTTTTAGTACCTTTGCAGTCGGTTTAAGAGAAAGAGCAAACAAAATTCAATTCAATATTCTAAATAATAATTCATTATGGCAAAATTAGATCTGACACAGTATGGCATTACGGGTAGCACCGTGATTGCCCACAATCCGTCGTATGAGTACCTCTTCGAGGAGGAGACCAAGGCCGGCCTGACTGGCTTTGACAAGGGCGTGAACACTGAGCTGAACGCCGTGAACGTAATGACCGGCATCTATACCGGCCGTTCGCCTAAGGACAAGTACATCGTCTGCGATGAGCAGTCGAAGGACAAGGTATGGTGGACTACCGAAGAATACAAGAACGACAACCACCCCATGTCTGAGGAGGTTTGGGCAAAGGTAAAGGACATTGCCATCAAGGAGCTTTGCAATAAGGAACTCTACGTCGTCGATGCCTTCTGTGGTGCCAATGAGGCTACCCGTCTGGCTGTGCGCTTCATCGTTGAGGTGGCCTGGCAGGCTCACTTCGTGAAGAACATGTTTATTCAGCCCACCGCTGAAGAGCTGGAGAAGTTCGAGCCTAACTTCGTCATCTATAACGCCTCTAAGGCAAAGGTTGAGAACTACAAGGAGCTGGGCCTGAACTCAGAGACCTGCGTAGCCTTCAACACCACGAGCCGCGAACAGTGCATCATCAACACCTGGTACGGCGGTGAGATGAAGAAGGG
>DGTH01000152.1:4294-4535 GCA_002393705.1 Prevotella sp. UBA4341
ATGAAGAAGGGTATGTTCTCCATGCAGAACTACTACCTGCCCCTGCAGGGTATTGCATCCATGCACTGCTCGGCCAACACCGACATGGAGGGTAAGAACACCGCTATCTTCTTCGGACTCTCTGGCACGGGTAAGACCACCCTTTCTACCGACCCGAAGCGTCTGCTCATTGGTGACGACGAGCACGGTTGGGACGATGAGGGCGTGTTCAACCTGGAGGGTGGCTGCTATGCCAAGGTCA
>DGTH01000089.1:0-2923 GCA_002393705.1 Prevotella sp. UBA4341
GGCGGGGTTCGGAGTCGAACGAGAAGCGGCGCTGCAGCAGACCGAGGGGCGAGCTGACGAAGACGCGCACCAGGCCGAACTCATACGTGCCGCGACGCGTGGGCCTGAGCGTGTAGCTGATGGTGACGGCCTCCAGCTTCTCTATGCGTGCACGGAAGCAGACGTCGCGCCGCTGGAACACGAAGGGTATCTCGTCGATGGCCTCCACGCTGACGGGGAAGGGGTAGCCCGACTCTATGCGGAGGCGTACCTCGTTTTCGTCGCCGTTGGAGTAGCGGTCGGCCGTCATGCGCCAGGCCTGCAGGCTCTGCTTCTTCCGCCACAACAGCACGCCGTCGGCCAGCACGGCCAGCAGGAAGAGCAGCAGTGCCACTTTGCCGACGACGAACGCCGGGCTCCACAGGTAGCCGCAGGCCAGCAGACCCACGACGACGCTCAGCACAATATAGAATCTACGGTTCAAAAACACCTTGTTGTATTTACGATTTACGGATTTTCGATTTTCGATTTGATACTCTCAATTCTCAAACACCTTTTTGTATTTACGATTTACGGATTTTCGATTTTCGATTTGATACTCTCAATTCTCAACTCTCAACTCTCAATTCTCAATTACTTCGGCACCTCCACCTTGTCAATGAGTCGTTGCGTCACCTTCAGCGGGGTGTGGCCCTCCATCTCGGCCTCGGCGGTGAGGATGAGGCGGTGCTGCAGGATGCTGGGCGTGACAAACTTGATGTCCTCGGGCGTAACGAAGTCGCGGCCGGAGAGCAGGGCAAAGGCCTTCGAAGCCTGCAACATGGCTACCGAGGCACGCGGCGAGGCACCGAGGAAGACGGCCTTCGACTGGCGCGTCTGCTGAACGATGGCGGCGATGTAGCGCAGCAGCGAGGGCTCCACATAGACCCGTTGCAGCAGTTGGCGCAGCTGCAACAGCTCCTGACGGCTGATGACGGGTTTGACGTCCTCCAAGCGGGTCAGCCGGCTGTTCGTGTGGTGACGCTCCAGCACCTGCACCTCTTCGTCAAGGGTGGGGTAGCCCATCGTAATCTTCATCAGGAAGCGGTCGGTCTGTGCCTCCGGCAGTTTGTAGGTGCCCTCCTGCTCGACGGGGTTCTGCGTAGCCAGGATGGTATAGACGTCGCCCATGCTGTGGGTAGTGCCGTCAATGGTGACCTGGCGCTCCTCCATGACCTCGAAGAGGGCGGCCTGTGTCTTGGCGGGGGCACGGTTAATTTCATCGACCAGCACCACGTCGGCAAACACGGGCCCCGGGTGGAACTCGAACTCGCTCGTCTTCATGTTGAACACCGTGGTGCCCACCACGTCGCTCGGCATGAGGTCGGGCGTAAACTGTACGCGGCTGAACTTGGTGTCTATCAGACGGGCAATGGTACGTGCCAGCAGTGTCTTGGCCACGCCAGGCACACCCTCAATGAGCACGTGGCCGTCGGCCAGGATGGCGGTAAGAATCAAATCGACGGTGAGCCGCTGGCCCACGATGACCTGGGCTATGCGGTCGCGCAGCAGCTGAATCTTCTGGGCAAACTCCGTCAGGTCGATACGTTGGCCTTCGGCTTCGGGAGCCGGGCTGATGGGGGGAACATTCATTTCTTCCATAGGTTCTTATTTTTTGCATGTTACTTAACTGTCAACTATAAACTATTCACTATCAACTGCATCTGGTCGATGTAGTGCTTCATCTGCTTCGTGCTGATTTCCTGCTCGTCGTCGTCGGCGGCCAGTTGGCGCAGTCGCATAATGAGGTCGCGCACCTCCTTCGGCTCCATGCCCGTCATGCGGGCCAGTGCGGGCAGCGTCTGGTCGTCCTCGGTAGGGTCGGTCACGTCAAGGTGGGCCGAGCGTCGCAGCTCTTCAGCAAAGTAGGTCCACTTACGCTGAACCAGCGAGCGGCGCTGGTGACTGTGATAGTAGAGCGAACCCACCAGCCGGATGAACTCCAGGGAGTGGTTCTCGGGCTCCTGCTCGACGGGAATGACACGCTGGCGGCGGCGGCCTGCGAAGACGAGGTAGAGCAGGGCTCCCACCATGGCTACATAGAGGGCCCAGCGCAGGGGCGGTTGCGCGAGGAAGTAGCGCAGGGGCGACTGTTCGGCCGTGTTGGCCTTGGGGCAGAAGGCTTCCGTGCGTACCACGGGCAGGTCCTTCAGGAGCGTGAGCAGCCTGAGCGAGAAGCCGGCGTTCTGCTCATCGACGATGCCGTAGTTGGTAAAGAGGAGCGGCACGGAGCAGACGGTGATGTAGCCCTTGCCCTGGCGGAACGTGGCCGAGACGCACTCGTTGCGTACCGAGGCCTGCTGCTCCAAGGGTGGCCGGCGGTACTTTTCGTCATTGTCGCGGTAGAAGCGGAGGTGCCGCGTCACGAGGGGCTCAAGGACTTTGTACTTCAAGGGTTCGTAGCCGTGCTGCCGGCTCTCCCAGCGTATGGCGATGCGCTCCTGGCTGTTGTACTTGACGAACTGCTGCAGGTTATAGGCGTTGCCGTAGCCGAGGATGGTGAACTTGAGCGTGTCGCGCACGAGGTCGCTCATTTCGTGGCTGACGAGCATGACGTGCGACCCGTTGTCGGCCAGCGTCATGAGCGCCTTTATGTCGGTATCGGCCAGCATCAGCTCGTCGGCCACCACGAGGATGCCCCGTGGCGGCAGGCTGTCCTGTGCCAGCTGGTAGAGCGAACTGTCGGTCACCGTGTAGCCCTGGGGCAGAGTGGCCGAAAGAAGGCTGTCGAAGAGGCAGCAGCCGAAGGGCTGCTTGTCGGTATGGCGGAAGGAGGGTGCCCAAGAGAAGTTCTTGGGTAGCTGCATCTCCAGAATGAACAAGGCCACGAGGAACAGGAGTATGCCGACGACGAACTTACGATTCAGTTTCATTCAGGCTTTTGGGTGATGGGTGATGGGTGATG
>DGTH01000089.1:3019-8087 GCA_002393705.1 Prevotella sp. UBA4341
GGTGATGGGTGTTGGGTGATGGGTGATGGGTGTTGGGTGTTGGGTGATGGGTGTTGGGTGATGGGGGTTGGGTGTTGGCCAAGTGGTCGTAGGCAGTGACCATTTCGGCGTAGTGCTCCTTCGTGGCCTCGAAGTTGCCGTAGCGTATGCGCAGGAAGGTCTGCGTCATGCGGCCGAAGGCTTCGTCCAGACACTCGTAGGTGTATTGCGTGGGCGTCTTGTGCAGCTGCCAGTCTATGCGCTCCGACTCGGTGAGCATCTTCAGCGTCTCTAAGTACTTCAGCCTGACGGCTTCGCGGTAGTCGTTGTGGGTCAGGGCCTGGCTGATGGCTTCTGGGAAATCGATGCCGTAGATGGTGTCCTCCTCTACCGTGTAGTCTAAGGGCTGCTCCTTCTTGCTGCGGCCGAAGAGTGCTGGCTTGTACTTATAGACGAGCCAGCCGACGACCACGACAAGGACGATGGCGAGGGTGGCCATGAGGTAGTTGGAGACGTCGAACCTCATGGCATCGTTGATGACCTCGGAGATGAAACTCATGATGAGCTCGAAGAGCCACTGCAGGATGTTCTGCTGCGGCTCAATGAGCTCGCGGTTGTAGTCGAACGCGGGGTCTTGCTGCCACGCATGGATGCGGGCAGTGTCACAGACCAGGGTATCGACGACTTGTTTCATTTACGGATTTACGGATTTTCGATTTACGGATTTACGGATTTTCGATTTTCAATTGGTTGCTCCGAGATTCCCGAAGTTGCGGATGTCGTCTTCGACGGTGATGCCGTCCATCTTCTCGGCAGCATGGCCGTAGAGGTAGGCCGCGCCGACGATGAGGCCCGTCGAGGCTACATAGCTGGTAAAACACTGCAGCACGGCGGTGAGGTAATAGCCGAAGGTGTAAAAGACGTTTTCCGTCCACGTGCCGTCGAGACCGTCAATGCCTAAGCCGAAGACCATCTTGACGATGAACATGAGCGTCCAGGGAAGTGCCGTAAACTGGGTGACAATGTTGATGATGAAACTCAGGATGAACATGACCCCCACGGTGCCGCCCCACGTGCCGAAGCCTAAACGCAGGCCCTTCTTGATGCTGCCCACCAGGGTCTGCCCGTCCTCGAAGATGTAGGCAGGCGTAATGAGCGAGAGGGGAGGAGCCAGGGCGATGATGGCCAGAATGAAGATGAGGTAAGGCAGCAGAACTAAGGCCGGCGTAATGGCTACCGCCAGCCCCATGAGCGCGCCGAGCACGAGGAGCAGTGCGAAGCCGATGACGATGCCGGCCAGCATGAGGCGGACGGAGCGCTTGACCGAGAACCAGAAGTCCGGCTTCAGCTCGGCCCAGGTCAGGCTGGTTATCTGTCCGTCGCCCCGCTCGTAGATGCGCATGTAGCCATAGACCACGCCGTAGAGCAAGACGGCTCCCACCATGTAGAGCGAGATGAAGGCCAGCAGGCTGAGAATAAACTGCACGATGCCTGCGGCAGTGGGCTCCTGGGCATTGCGGCTGATGCCGCTGAGTATGTCTGTATAGCCGCCCATGAAGCTGTTCAGGCTCAGACCCTGCAGCAGCGAGAGGGGTAGCAAGAAGTAGGTCAGATAGACGAGCAGGGGCTTCCAGTTCTGCCGGAGAAAGTCCATGACGACGCTGAGGCGCTGACCAAATTCGCGTACGGCGTAGAGTTTAATCTTTTCGTTGACGGGTTGCATAACGGTATGGTAGATAGAAATAGTAATACACAATGAACAGGGCTGACGTGAGGATGATGGCCAGTCGGGGCAGCGTGCCCCACTCCGTATGGCGGGTGGCAAACCCCTCGATGAAGGCGGCCATGATGAAGACGGGCACCGTGCTCACGATGATTTTCAGGCCTCGGCGGGCTCCCCGCATGAACGATGTCAGCCTTCCGTACGTGCCGGGCATGAGCCAGCCGTTGCCCAGCGTGATGCCGGCGGCCCCGGCCACGATGACGGCCCATATCTCGAGCGTGCCGTGCAGCCAAATGGCCAGCATCGACTCGAAACCTACGCCCTCGGTGAAGAAAAACGTCTGGAACGAGCCCAGCATGACGCCGTTCTGGAAGAGGAAGAACCCCGTGCCTAAGCTGGTGAAGACGCCCATGACGAAGACAATGAACGACACCTTTATATTATTAAAGGTAATGCCGAGGAACATCTGCGTCTCGCCGCCGCCGTCATAGACGGCCATGGGTTCGCCCCGGGCGATGTTGTCGATGGTCATATCGACGTACTGGTCACCCAGTATCAGCCGGCAGAAGGTGTCGTCGCCCCATTGCGACACGGCTCCGATGACGACGCTGACGGCAAAGATGAGCAGTGAGGCCAGTAGTGCGCGCCGTGCTTCGTAGATGGTCTGCGGTATCTCCTGGGTCCAGAAGGTGAGCAGCCTCGATACCCGCTCGCGCTTGTGGCGGTATATCTGGTTGTGCAGTGCTGAGGCCAGCCCGTTCAGGTAGAGCGTGATGCGCGAGCCCGGATAGTGCGTCTGGGCAAAGGCCAGATCGGTGGTCAGGTCGATGTAGGCATCGGCCTGGCGGTCGGGGGCTACGCCAGCTGTCTCCTCCAACAGCTGCTCTACGTCGCGCCACTTCTCTATATTTTGCCTGATGAACGTAACTTCCTTCATATTTTTCTCTGCGAAATCGTTGCAAAAGTAATAACTTTTTCTTACTTTTGCAAACGAAAAGGGAAATAATAGTACCAAATGGCAAAATCTAACATCCTCACCGGACAGTATGTCCACATCAGCCAGACACCGGCCAGTGTCGGCGAGCGTATGCTGGCACAAGTCATCGACTGGGTCATTCAGGGCGTTTATGCCGGTGGCTTGACGTGGCTGTTCTTAGACAATCTGGCCAGTTCGCTCAGCGACGATGCTGCCATTCTCATCTTCGTCTTCCTGATTCTGCTGCCCACGCTGTTCTACGGATTCTACATGGAACTCTTCATGGGCGGCCAGACCTTTGGCAAGATGCTGCTGAAGTTGCGCGTGGTCAAGGCCGACGGCTCCATACCGGGCATTGGTGCCTATCTGCTGCGCTGGATGTTCATGCTCATTGACGGCCCCACGCTGAGCGGACTGGGCGTGCTGGTCATGCTGTTCAGCAAGAACACGCAGCGCTTAGGCGACTTGGCGGCAGGTACGATGGTCATCAAGCAGGACGGCTATAAGAAGTTGCAGGTGTCGCTCGACGAGTTTGCCCCCTTTTCGCGCAACTATCGTCCCGTCTATCCTGCGGCCGAGAATCTGTCGCTTGAGCAGGTGGACCTCATTGACCGGACGCTCCGGCTGAAAGAAGACGACCAGCGCATCCACGCGCTGGCCGAACAGGTCCGACTGACCCTCGGCATCGCTGAAGTGCGCGACGCTGACGACGCCACCTTCCTTTGGCACGTCAAGCGCGACTATCAGTACTATGCCCTCGAGGCCATCTGAGTCCTTAGCGCTTCAGCTTGAAGCGCATGCCGTCCCACTCCAGCACACCTTGTTTCTTGCTGCCGTCCTGTCGGTAGGTCTTCACCGTGATGTTCTTCCCCTTCTGCGGCAGTTCGAAAACGACGGCCTGCGTTCCTTGCTCGTACAGCGGGTCAATGTCGATGCCCAGGTCGCTCTGCCCTATGTTATACATCTTTCGCGTGGCGTTGTTGTAGAGGAAGAACTGCGTGCCCGTCATTTCCGTCTCAATGTAGTAGCCGTTCTGCAGCAGGCGCGTCGATTCGGCTATCAGCTTGTGCTTGCCGTCCTTGCAGTTCCAGTAGCACATTTCGATGGTGCTCTGTTCGCACGACCCGTCGTCCTGGTGGACAATCTCGAAACGCACGTAGCCGTTCTTCTCGTCGTCGGTGATGGTGATGCCCTCGCCGACGGCTTTCCCGCGCAGGTGGTTCTGCCAGGCTTCGCTGGCCGTGCCAAACACTTCGCTCATTTCGTCTCGCAGGAAGGCACTGGCGAAGTCGCGTATCTGCGGGCGCTGGCCCTTCACTTTCACGTCGAGCTGGTAGTCACTCTCGTCCAGTTCCTTGGGGTATGGCTTGAACTGCGCTGAGGCTGTAAGACTGCAGACGAGCACTGCAAAGACTGCTAAAATGGTTCTTTTCATCATGATTGTACTTGTTTTTGGTTCATTATTGATGGGATTTATGTCGCTGCAAAGGTAAGCATTTCTGCTGGAACACCAAAAAATTGTCTCTATTTGTATTCCCTTAATTTGGTGGAATGGAAAAAAAGTATTACTTTTGCATCCCGTAATACCTATATAAAATAATAAGGAGAAAACAACAATGAACGAAAACAACAAGAATCAAGGTCAGCTCCAGTTGGAGTTGCCCCAGGATGTGGCTCAGGGCGAGTATGCCAACTTTGCCGTTATAACCCACTCAAGTTCTGACTTTATAGTCGATTTTGCCCGCGTGTTGCCAGGTGTTCCCAAGGCCACGGTGAAGAGCCGAGTCATTCTGGCTCCCGAGCATGCCAAGCGTCTGCTGGGTGCGCTGCAGGAGAACATCATGCGCTATGAGCGTGCCTTCGGCCCCATCAAGATACCCGAGCAGAAGGGTGGGGGAGCCATTGCTCCGTTTGATCTCGGCAAGGGTCAGGCTTAGTGCCTGGCCCTTGGACAAGTCCAGGGAGCTTATAGTCGCTATAGTCGCTATAGTCGCTATAGTTGCTATAGTCGCTATAGTCACTATAGTTGCTATAGTCGCTATAGGCTCTATAAGTCCCATTAGCCCCAGTTAATAAAAGCAAATAATGTTATTTTTGCTTAAATCAAGGGGCTTTCGTCGATTTTTTCCTTTATATATTAGGTAGATTGTCAGAATTATATTACCTTTGCAGCCCGAAACGCCCTTTTTTGTGCGTTGGGCTACGGCTATGCCGTCGTAATATGCTGAATATAAACAAAATAACATATATAAATTAATTAAAGTAAAGTATTATGCCTACAATTTCACAATTGGTAAGAAAAGGCAGAAAGGTGCTCGTTGACAAGAGCAAGTCGCCCGCGCTGGACTCATGTCCACAGCGTCGTGGCGTATGTGTTCGTGTCTATACCA
>DGTH01000170.1:0-2000 GCA_002393705.1 Prevotella sp. UBA4341
GTCATCATCAAGTTGACCGACGAGACCGACTCGGACTTCATCATCGAGGAACACGTTGACCTGAAGGCCGGCGAGGAGTACATCGTATGGAAGAGCGACGTGCCGGGCAAGAACCTGCAGCAGGTCAAGCTGGCTACCGACTACGGCCACGCTACTGGCGAAACGCACATCAACCTGCGCAACGTGGTGCTGAAAGACCACGCCAACGACGACGGCACCGTGCTGCCTGGCGGCGACACGCCCGCAGAGCCGAGCGTTACGTGGGTGGCAGTCGATTCGCCCGACAACCTGGGCCGCGACTTCAACACGATTGGCCAGATGCAGTTCTGGTGGGCCGACGGCGGCTGGCAGCAGATAGGCGACCCGCAGTTCTCCTTCGCCGGTGGCGTCTATACCATCGTGGCCACTGAGAACGGCGGCAGCGAGTGGCAGGCTCAGTGCTCCATCCACAACGCCAACGTGGGCATAGAGGCTGGTCAGCTCTACGACGTACGCGCCAAGATTGAGGCCAGTGCCGACCTGGGCCGCATGACCTTCAAGATTTGCGACGAGGGCGACGACGACAACACCCTGATTTATAATGGTGCGGTAACGCTGCAGGCTGGCGAGAACTACGTTGAGTTCATCGGCGTGAAGGCCCAGAAGAGCGGCGAGGACTCCGGTTTCCAGACGGCCAAGCTCTTCCTCGACCTGGGCGGTGCTCCCGTAGGTTTCGAGCTGCAGCTCTCTGACATCATCATCCAGAAGCACGGCGAGAGCGGCAATGCTGACACTGCCCTCTCCTACGACAGCTCCGACAATCTGTGGAAAGCCGTCGATGAGGGCTCTGCCTTCGTCAGCGTCACCCCGTGGTTTGCCGACGGCGGCTGGCAGCAGATAGGCGACCCCGAGTGGGAGCACAGCGGCCGGACGTGGTCGCTGACGCTGCCCGAAGGCATGGGCTCGTCGCAGTGGCAGGGCCAGTTCCCCATCAACACCACCATCAGCACCAAGCAGACGGACAAGTACAGTTTCCAGTGTACCGTCACGGCCTCGAACGACTGTGAGGGCGTCACCATCAAGCTGACAGAGAGCGACGAGGCCGACGGCACGAAGCACGACAGCAACTTCTACTTTGCCGAACGTCACGACGTGAAGGCCGGCGAGCCCTACACCTACACCGTCCATGGGGCCACGCTGCCGCTGAACGACGCTCACGCCCTGTCGCTGTTCTTCGACTTCGGCGGTTCGCCCGTGGGAACTTTCATTGAGATTAGTGACATTACGTTGATTAAGGAATAATAAAGAGAACTATAGAATTATGAAAAAGATGTTAGTATATTCATTGATGATGGTCTGCTCGGCAGTGCTGAGCAGCTGCGCGGGCGACAAGTACAACGAGCCCGGCGAGGCAGCCCCCAACGCCACCATAACGGCCGACGTGGAGAGCATCAGCGCCCCGGCAGAGGGCGGTACATACACCATCCACGTAACGACAACGGGCGTAGAGTGGAATGCCTACAGCAACGACTCGCGCCTTAGCGTCACGGCCGACGGCACCACCGAGAAGCAAGGCACCGTCACCGTCGTGATACCCGAGAACGTCGTGCAGAAGGAGCGTACGGGCGAGGTAGTCATCATGTCGGGCACGGCCCGCAAGTATATACCGTTCCTGCAGGCGGAAGCCCCCAACCCCTACCCGGCCCCCGAGGGCTACGAGCTGGTGTGGCAGGACGAGTTCAACGAGGGCTCGGAGCTGAACGCCGAAGACTGGACCCACGAGGTGTGGGGCAAGGGCACGGTGAACGACGAGAAGCAGTACTACGTGAACCACCTGACGCCTGGCGGTGCCAAGGTGACGGAGATTAAGGACGGCAAACTGCTCATCAACTGTCTCATGGAGGACGGCAAGGTCTATTCCGGCCGCGTCTATGCGAAGGTGAAGCAGGGCTGGACCTACGGCTACATCGAGGCCAGCATCAAGCTGCCGAAGGGTAAGGGCACGTGGCCTGCCTTCTGGA
>DGTH01000170.1:2058-8274 GCA_002393705.1 Prevotella sp. UBA4341
GCCTTCTGGATGATGCCCGTCAACTTCACCTCCTGGCCTGCCGACGGCGAGATAGACATCATGGAGGAGGTAGGCGGCCACCCGAACTACGTGAGCAGCTCGCTGCACGCTAACGCCCACGTACACTCTAACGGCACGCAGGTGACGCACGAGATGTACCTGGAGGGTGCCGAGGACGACTTCCACACCTACGCCATAGAGTGGACTCACGACAACATCACCACCTACGTTGACGGTCAGGTGCAACTCTCTTACGACAATCGTGGACTGGGCCGCGACGACTGGCCCTACGACGATCCCTTCTACATCATCCTGAACCTGGCCTGGGGCGGAACGTGGGGTGGCACTTACGGCATTGACGAAAGTGCGCTGCCTACGACGATGGAGGTTGACTACGTTCGCGTATTCCAGAAATAACGTAACCCTCTTTTCACCATGAACAAGCTTTTGGTATCTTTGGTGCTGCTCCTCACGGGGGGCAGCGCCAAAGCCCAGGGGCCGTTGCCCCTATACCTTGACGAGAGGCAACCCGTGGAGCAGCGCGTGGAGGATGCGCTCAGGCGCATGACGCTCGACGAGAAGATAGCCCTGATACATGCGCAGTCGAAGTTCAGCGCTCCGGGCGTGAAGCGGCTCGGCATTCCCGACCTATGGACTGACGACGGCCCTCACGGCGTGCGCCCCGACGTGCTCTGGGACGAGTGGGAACAGGCCGGCCAGACCAACGACTCGTGCGTGGCATTCCCGGCGCTGACCTGTCTGGCTGCCACGTGGAACCCGCAGATGGCACGCCTCTACGGCGAGAGTCTCGGCGAGGAGGCGCTCTATCGTGGCAAGGCCATGATTCTGGGCCCGGGCGTCAACATCAACCGCACGCCGCTGGGCGGACGTAACTTCGAGTACATGGGCGAAGACCCGCTGCTGGCCGCACGCATGGTGGTGCCCTACGTCCAGGGCCTGCAGTCGAAGGGGGTGGCAGCCTGCGTGAAGCACTACGCGCTGAACAACGACGAGGAGTATCGCCACCAGGTGAACGTCAAGGTGTCTGACCGCGCCCTGCGCGAGATTTACCTGCCGGCCTTCGAGGCTGCCGTGCGCGAGGGCGGAGCCTGGGCCATCATGGGTGCCTACAACCTCTATAACGACCAGCACAACTGTCATAACGACGTGCTGCTCAACCGGATACTGAAGCAGGAGTGGCAGTTCGACGGCGTGGTGGTCAGCGACTGGGGCGGTACGCACAACATGGACGAGGCCGTACGGAACGGACTGGACCTGGAGTTCGGCACGTGGACCGACGGCCTGACCATGGGTGCCACCAACGCCTACGACAACTACTACCTGGCCCTGGGCTACAAGCGTGCCATTGAGGAGGGGCGCTACACGACGAAGGAGCTGGACGACAAGGTGCGCCGCGTCTTACGCCTGCACTTCCGCACCACCATGAACCGCCAGCGACCCTACGGTTTCCTCTGCTCGGAGGCCCACTATGCTGCCGCACGCCAGATAGCCGGCGAAGGCATCGTGCTGCTGAAGAACGAGAGCCTCGGCAACCCCACGAAAGGCGGGACTTACAAGCTGCTCCCGCTGCGTCCTGACGCAAGGGTTCTGGTGGTGGGCGAGAACGCCATCAAGATGATGACCGTAGGCGGCGGCTCGTCGTCGCTGAAGGTACAGCGCGAAGTGCTGCCGCTCGATGGACTTTCCTCTCTCTCCTCTCTCCTCTTTCCTCTCTCCTCTGTCGAATACGCCCGTGGCTACGTGGGCGACACGGTGCAGAGCTACAACGGCGTCACCGTGGGCCGCTCGATAGCCGAAAGCCGCACGCCGGCCGAGCTGCGAGCTGAAGCCGTGGAAAAGGCCCGCCAGGCTGACGTGGTCGTCATCTTCGGCGGACTGAACAAGGCCGACTTCCAGGACTGCGAGGGCCACGACCGCCGGCAGTACGAGCTGCCCTACGAGCAGAACGAGCTGGTGGAGGCCATCTTGCGCGTCAACCGCAACATTGTCTTTGTCAACATTTCGGGCAATGCCGTCGCCATGCCGTGGATTGACCGCGTGCCCGCCGTCGTGCAGGGCTGGTTCCTCGGCTCAGAGGCCGGCAACGCGCTGGCCGACGTGCTGACGGGCCGCGTCTGCCCCTCGGGCAAGCTGCCCTTCACCTGGTTCCGCACGCTGGACGACGTGCCTGCCCACCGGCTCGGAACGTACCCGGGAACGTGGCGCCCTGACCACCAAATCATTGACGAGGAGTACAAGGACGACATCTTCGTGGGTTACCGCGCCATAGGCTCCTCCCCTTCGGGGAGGCTGGGAGGGGTTACTCCTCTTTTCCCCTTCGGCCACGGACTGAGCTACACGACGTTTCAGATCAGCAACGTCAACCCCTTCCCCATTGCTGACGGACAGGGCGTGCGCCTCACCGTCACCAACACGGGCAGCACGGCCGGTGCCGAGACGGTTCAGCTCTACCTGAGCGACCTGAAAGCTTCAGTGCCCCGACCCGTCAAGGAGCTCAAAGCCTTCCAGAAGGTATTCCTGCAGCCCGGCGAGAGCAAGACCATCGAGCTGACGCTCGACCGCCACGCACTCTCCTTCTGGGACGAGACGAGCGCCCAGTGGAAGGCAGAACCCGGCGACTTCAAGGCACACATAGGTATTTCCTCTGATGATATAGTTAGTAGTTTTAGATTCACACTGAATTAGTTTTGAGGTATTTTTAACAGCGAAAGGGACGCGTGCGTGAGCATACGTCCTTTTTCTGTTTGAGAGAGGTGCCGGATCTCCCGGAGAGAAGTGCCGTTTCTCTCGGGGAGAAGTGGCACTTCTCTCCAGGAGAAACGGCACTTCTCTCGGGCTATCTTCCGAGCAAAGTAGAATTATTTTCGTTTTTTTCTTTGTGGAGTGAGAAATAATGACTACCTTTGAGCCGTGAAAGAATCTGAAACTAAATAACGAAGAGCTATGGAAAAGTACGGAAAAGTGATTCAAGCCTGTATTCTGGCAGTAGGAATGCTGATGCTCGGACTGTGCATCAAGGCTGGTATAGACAATTTTACTAATAAGGACCGCCGCGTCACGGTAAAGGGTCTGGCCGAGAAAGAGGTCGATGCCGACCTGGTGACGTGGAACCTCTCAGTGACCTACGTGGGCGACAACCTCGACGAGCTGTTCCGCATACTGAACGGCAAGGTGGCCACCATCCAGACCTACCTGAAGGAGAACAAGACCGAGGGCAAGGCCACCGTGAAGGTCAACTCGTTCTCCATTACCGACAACAACGCCAACGTCTGGAGCGAGCGCAGACCCACCTACCGCTACTCGGTGACCAGGAGCCTGAACGTCTCGTCGAAGGACACGAAGTTCATCAGCGAGCTGCAGGAGCGTGCAGCCGACGAGCTGCTGAGCCGCGATGTGATGCTCGACTCTAACTACGCCAACTACGAGTTTACAGGTTTCCAGGAGCTGAAGCCCGAAATGATGAGCCAGGCCATTGCCGCCGCCGAGAAGACGGCCCAGCAGTTTGCCGAGAACAGCCACTCGACCATCAACAAGATTGTGGAGGCCGGCCAGGGAGAGTTCTCCATCGAGGAAGGCAGCATTGCCTACAAGAAGAAGGTACGCGTGGTTTCCACCATCACCTACTCACTGAAAGACTGATGATGGCTCTTAGGTGTTGGGTGATGGGTGTTGGCTCTTGGGTGATGGGTGTTGGCTGTTGGCTGATGGGTGTTAGGTGTGGGGTGATGGCTCTTAGGAATAGGCAGTTGGCTGTTGTCCTTTGTCTTTTGACTTTCGGCTGCCAGCTACCAGCTAACACCCAACACCCAACACCTACCCCCCAACACCTATCACCCAACACCCAACACCCAACACCCAACACCCAACACCTAACACCCAACACCCAACACCCAACACCCAACACCTATCACCCAACACCCAACACCCAGAAGCAGCTGCCCGAACTGCTCAGCGAGATAGACCAGGCCATTGAGCTGTGGCCGCAGTACGTGCAACAGTACGAAAACCGCATAACCGAGGCACGCAGAAAGTACGAACTCGCCAGCAACGACCGCCAGCACTACGAGGCAGCCTACGCACTGTACGACCTTTACCGCCCCTTCGTCAACGACTCGGCCATGCACTTCCTCAAGGAGTGTATCACGCTGTCGAAGAAAGCCGGCCGCCACTCGGACGTGGCGCGCTGTCAGGCCCTCTTGGCCTGGCGCTGCTCCAGCACGGGCATGTACGACGAAGCCCTGGCCGTTCTGGACTCCATCCGCACCGACGGCATAGACCAGGCGGCCTTGGGCGAATATGCCCACGCCTACAACAACGTCTATAACGAAATGGCCTACTACACCCAGATGCCGGAAATGAAGCAGGCCTACTCCCAACGGGCCGCCGACTACCAGGAACTGATGTACCGCACGCTGCCCGACAACGACCCGCGCATTCTGCTGCGCCACGAAATGACCCACCTGAACGGCGGCGAAGTGGATAAGTCGTTGCCCATCAACGACCGCTGGCTGAAGCAGGTTCAGCCGGGCAGCCACCCGTACGCCATGGTGGCGCTCTACCGCTACCTGGAGTACAAAGCCAGGGGCGACGAACAGCTGATGATGTACTGGCTCGTGGAGTCGGTGCTGGCCGACATCCGCAACGGCGTCATGGACCAGGGCTCCATGTGGGAACTGGCTAACCAGCTCATGCTGAAGGGCGACGTGGAGCGAGCCAACCGCTACATCAGCTACACCAGCGACTGTGCCATACGCTACGGCTCGCGCCAGCGCAACTGGCAGATAGCACCGCTGCTGACCCAGATAGCCAAGACCTACAAGGAGAAGAGCGACCGCACCACCTCGCAACTGCGCGTGCTGCTGGCCGCACTCAGCGTGCTGGCCCTCGTGCTGCTCGGCGTGCTGCTCTTCCTGCACCGGCGCAACAAGCAGCTGGCCGCAGCACGTAACGAGCTGCGCACCACCAACAGCCAGCTCACCGCCAGCAACGCCCAACTCTCAACCCTCAACGCTCAACTCTCAACCCTCAACGCCCAGCTCTCACAGCTCAACGCCCAGCTCTCGGAGGCCAACCATGTGAAGGAGGAATACATTGGCCGCTTCCTCTCGCTCTGTTCGCAGTACATCGACAAGCTGGACAACTACCGCAAAACGGTCAACAAGAAGATGAAGAACAAGGAACTGGACGAACTCTACCGCATGACCAAATCGACCGAGCTGAAGGAGAAGGAGATAGAAGAGCTCTACCAGAACTTCGACTCCGTCTTCCTGCACCTCTTCCCCAACTTCGTGGACGACTTCAACTCGCTGCTCGTGCCCGACATGCAGGTACACCCCAAGGAGGACTACAAGCTGACCACCGACATACGCATCTTTGCACTCATCCGTCTGGGCATTGACGACTCGTCGAAGATAGCCGAGTTCCTGCACTACTCCGTCAACACCATCTACAACTACCGCGCCCGCATCAAGAACGGTGCCGTGGGCAACCGCGAGGCCTTCGAACGGCAGGTGAAGAAGCTGGGACTACCCCAGCAGACGTAAGGTTTTGCTAACTACGCGTTACAAACGGCGGGGGCAGACATGTAAAATAACTTAAAAAAAGCCTCCGAAGGAGAAAATTCTTCACGCTTCACTCTTCACTCTTCACTTTATTTTGTATCTTTGCAAGCGAAAATAGGAAAACAAATAAATCGAAAATCGACAATAAGTAAATCGAAAACTTAATTCATTATGGTAAACTACAAAGATTTAGGTCTCGTGAATACCCGCGAGATGTTCAAAAGAGCAGTAGCCGGCGGCTACGCTATTCCCGCTTTCAACTTTAACACGATGGAGCAGATGCAGGCTATTGTCCAGGCTGCTGTCGAAACAAAGTCGCCCGTCATCATGCAGGTCAGCAAGGGTGCCCGTAACTATGCTAACGCTACCATTCTGCGCTATATGGCCGAGGGTGCTGTGGCTTACGCTAAGGAACTGGGCTGTGAGCACCCTGAAATCGTGCTCCACCTGGACCACGGTGACAGCTTCGAGCTCTGCAAGGACTGCATCGACATGGGCTTCTCTTCAGTAATGTACGACGGCAGCTCACTGCCCTACGAGGAGAACATCAAGATTTCCCGTCAGGTAGTGGAGTACGCTCACCAGTTCGACGTTACCGTAGAGTGCGAGCTCGGCGTGCTGGCCGGCGTCGAGG
>DGTH01000142.1 GCA_002393705.1 Prevotella sp. UBA4341
ACTACAACCCCGAGACGGTATCGACTGACTACGACATGTGTGACCGCCTGTACTTCGACGAGCTGACCTTCGAGCGCGTCATGGACATCATCGACCTGGAGGAGCCGCACGGCGTCATCGTCTCGACGGGCGGACAGATACCCAACAACCTTGCCGTCAAGCTGGATGCTGAGCGGGTGCCCATACTTGGCACCTCGGCACAAGACATCGACGGAGCTGAAGACCGCGACAAGTTCTCGGCCATGCTCGACCGCATAGGCGTCGATCAGCCGGCATGGGCCGCCCTGACCTCGATGGACGACATTCAGCAGTTCATCGACCGCGTGGGTTTCCCCGTACTGGTGCGGCCAAGCTACGTACTGAGCGGTGCCGCCATGAACGTCTGCTCGAATGCCGACGAGCTGGAGCGCTTCCTCCAGCTGGCCGCCAACGTCTCGGAAGACCACCCCGTCGTGGTGTCGCAGTTTATTGAGCATGCCAAGGAGGTGGAGATGGACGCTGTGGCCCGTGGTGGCGAAATCATTGCCTACGCCATCAGCGAGCACATCGAGTATGCCGGTGTCCACTCGGGCGATGCCACCATTCAGTTTCCGCCGCAGAAGCTGTATGTGGAGACGGTGCGCAGGATTAAGCGCATTTCGCGTCAGATAGCCAGCGAACTACACATCAGCGGACCTTTCAACATACAGTTCCTGGCCCGCGAGAACGACATCAAGGTCATAGAGTGCAACCTCAGGGCCTCGCGTTCCTTCCCCTTCGTATCGAAAGTACTGAAGCTGAACCTGATAGAGCTGGCCACGCGCGTCATGCTGGGACTGCCGGTGGAGAAACCGCACAAGAACCTCTTCGACCTGGACTATGTGGGCATCAAGGCTTCGCAGTTCTCCTTCAACCGACTGCAGAAAGCCGACCCCGTGCTGGGGGTCGATATGGCATCCACAGGCGAGGTAGGCTGTCTGGGCGACGACACCACGCAAGCCCTGCTAAAGGCCATGCTCAGTGTAGGCCAGCGCATACCCAAGAAGGGGGTGCTGCTCTCTACGGGTGGAGCACGGCAAAAGGCGGCCATGCTGGCAGCGGCCCGCCTGCTGGCCGCAAGGGGCTATAAGCTCTATGCCACGGGCGGCTCGTCGAAGTACCTGACCGACAACGGCATCGGGAACACGCTGGTATATTGGCCGTCGGACGACGGACAGCCTCAGGCCCTCGACCTGCTGCACCGGCACGAGATAGACCTGGTGGTGAACATACCAAAGAACCTGACGGCAGGCGAGCTGACGAACGGCTACAAGATACGCCGTGCAGCCATCGACCTGAACATTCCGCTCATCACCAACGCCCGGCTGGCGTCGGCCTTTATCCAGGCTTTCTGCACCGTCAGAATGGAGGATATTGACATCAAGCCGTGGTCTGAATACAAATAAAGGGGGAAAAATTTGGTTTTGTCAGAGGAATTGATTACTTTTGCACACAAATGAATCAAAACAACCTCAACTATCTATGGATATTGGTGAATCGTTAGAATCCCGCATAAACAGAAGCGACTATAAAATTCTCATTGTCGATGACGTAGTCAGCAACGTGCTGCTGCTGAAAATCCTCCTGACGAACGAGAAGTTCCAGGTGTGTACGGCCAACTGCGGCAATGCCTGTATAGAGCAGGCAAAGAAGGAAAAGCCAGACCTTATTCTGCTCGACGTGATGATGCCTGACATCAATGGTTTCGATACGGCTGTCATTCTGAAGAAGGACCCCGAGACGATGGACATTCCCATCATCTTCCTGACGGCACTGAACACGCCAAGCGACTTGGTCCACGGCTTCCAGGTAGGAGCTAACGACTTCCTGACAAAGCCCTTCAACAAGGAAGAACTCGTCATGCGCGTGGTACAGCAAATCAGCCTTGTAGCTGCCAAGCGCATCATCATACAGCAGAACGAGGAGCTGAAGCGCACCATCTCTAACCGCGACAAGATGTACTCCGTCATTGCCCACGACCTGCGGTCGCCCATGGCCAGCATCCGCATGGTGCTGAACCTGGCCGTCAGCGTGGTGTCGCCGGAAATGGTGGGACAGGAAATCTATGACCTGCTGGATAAGGCAAACCGTGAGTCGGAAGAGACCCACGACCTGCTGGACAACCTGCTGAAGTGGACGAAGAGCCAGACGGGCCGACTGAACGTGGTCTATCAGGACATGGACCTCAACGAGGTAGTGCCCGGCGTGGTCGATATCTTCGTCACCATAGCCGAGTTGAAGAAGGTGAAGCTGCAGTTCCTGCCTAACAACGAGAAGTTCGAGGTACATGCCGACAACGACATGATCAAGACGGTCATCCGTAACCTCATTTCGAACGCCATCAAGTTCTCGAACGAGGGAGCAGGCATCGAGGTGTTCATCAGTCGGCATGAGAACTTCGCAAAGATTTCGGTGCGCGACCATGGCGTCGGCATTGCTCCCGACCGACTGGAAGGACTGTTCCATAAAGGCGAGACGACGTACGGAACGGGCGGTGAGGAAGGCTCCGGCCTCGGACTGCAGCTGTGTGCCGACTTTGCCCGCAAGAACGGCGGCGACATGATGGTTGAGTCAGTGCTGGGCGAGGGTTCTACGTTCAGTTGCTTGATACCCCTTAAACAAGAGTAAACATATTTTAATCAATAAGAAAAGAGAAATGAAAGCATTTGTTTTTCCCGGACAGGGAGCACAGTTTGTTGGAATGGGTAAAGAACTTTATGAAAACAACCCGTTGGCAAAAGAACTTTTTGAAAAGGCTAATGATATCCTTGGATACCGTATTACCGATATCATGTTTGATGGTACAGACGATGAACTCAAGCAGACGAAGGTCACTCAGCCTGCTGTATTTCTCCATAGTGTGATTTCTGCCCTCTGTATGGGAGATGCCTTTGCCCCAGAAATGGTGGCTGGTCACTCCCTGGGCGAGTTCTCTGCACTGACAGCTGCCGGTGCACTGAGTTTTGAGGATGGTCTGAAGTTGGTCTATGCCCGTGCCATGGCCATGCAGAAGGCTTGCGAGGCTGCTGCCCTCTACCATGGCAGCCATCATCGCACTGCCCGACGAGAAGGTCGAGGAGGTGTGTGCAGAGGTGAGCAAGATGGGCAAGGGCGTGGTGGTTCCCGCCAATTACAACTGCCCGGGTCAGCTGGTTATCTCTGGTAACATCGAGGCTATCAACGAGGCTTGCGAGCAGCTGAAGGCTGCCGGTGCCAAGCGTGCTCTGCCGCTGAAGGTGGGTGGTGCTTTCCACTCGCCCCTCATGCAACCAGCAAAGGACGAGCTGCAGAAGGCCATCGAGAATACGGAAATCAAGACTCCAAAATGTCCAGTCTACCAAAACGTGGATGCCAAACCACATACCGACCCTGCAGAAATCAAGGCCAACCTCATTGCCCAACTTACCAGCAGCGTGAGATGGACGGAGAGCGTGCAGAACATGATTGC
>DGTH01000110.1 GCA_002393705.1 Prevotella sp. UBA4341
GGATGAGATGGCATACGAACGTTCTCTGATAGCTGTAAAACCCGAAGATGAGATAGTGAAGACTCTTGAGAGGGTGACTCCAACCCATATGGAGCCTGATGTAGTGCTACGCAATTCATACGTGTTGGATTTCTTGGGACTGAACGGCTACTATTCTGAAGAAGAACTGGAAGATGCTATCGCCAAACAGCTAGAAGCTTTTATCCTTGAGCTTGGACAAGGTTTCGCATTCTTGGAGCGTCAGAAACGTTTCACAATTGATGGCACAGACTATTATCTTGATTTGCTTTTCTATCATCGAAAGCTGAAGTGCCTGATAGCTATTGACCTCAAACTCGGAAAATTCAAGCCTCAATATAAGGGGCAGATGGAGTTATATCTCAAATATCTGCAGAAATATGATATGCAACCAGATGAGAATCCACCTATCGGTCTTCTGCTATGCAGCGAAGGTAATACAGAACATATTGAACTGATGATGCTGAACGAGGATCACATTAAAGTGGCTCAATACCTTACCTGCTTACCAGATAAACAGTGGTTTATTGACAAACTCAATCGTTCAATACTCATTGCTAAGGAATATAATGACAATCGCTAAGGAATATCCGCACTGTCGGTGAGTAAGAGGACGTAGCCTAATACGCACTTTTCTAGCAAGTGCCACACAAAATGCCGCAATCAGTTCAAAGGTGTTGAGCAAGCTCAAAAGAAAAAGTTGATCCATGATTTGTTCAGTTCGAAGAAATTACGTACCTTTGCACCCAATGATGAGTCATAGTACGGTTGCTGGCTCAGCATCGGGTGTTCTTTGATGCAGTTTATAGCAGAATGTGGAATTGAATACGGTCTCCAATTCGTAACCCAGTTTTTCCTCAATTCCCCAGACTGCCTTTATATAAAGAAATACTGCAATTTCTTACAAAGTTACAAAAAGTCGAGAGCAATACAAAATAAATTCGCATTTATTTTTATTGCCGAGCAGAGTAACTTCGGCAGAGCCAAAGTTACGAAAAAACGAGCGAAATACAAAATATTCAAAATATTATTTGTACCTTTGCGCTCAAAATTCAACTTGAGTAGTTATGAGAAACATCTGTATAGTGACGGGCGCACGTCCTAACTTCATCAAGACGGCACCCATCGTAAAAGCCCTCGGGCGGGCTAAGGCTGAGGGGCACGGCGTGGCGTTCTGCCAGGTGTATGCCGGCACTGAGAAAGACGCCACGCTGGAGCCTTCGCTGTTTGACGACTTGGGCATTTCCCGGCCAGACTTCTTCCTGGGTGTGGATTGTGAAAACGTCAACGAGCTGACGGGACGCGTCATGAGCGAGTTTGACGACTACCTCAATGCTCACCCTACGGACGTGGTCATCGTGGTCGATGACCTGGCCAGCACCATGGCCGTTGCCATCGTTACCAAGAAGCGCGGCATCAAGCTGGCACACCTCGTGGCCGGCACGCGCTCGTTCGACATCACCATGCCTAAGGAAATCAACCGCCTCGTCATCGACGGGCTCAGCGACCTGCTGTTTACTGCCGGCCAGTCGTCGAATACCAATGCCACGCGTGAAGGGGCAGACCTTCACAAAATCTACATGGTGGGCAACATCCTCATGGACACGCTCCGCCTGTCGCACGACAAGCTGCGCATGCCGCCCGTACTGCTGAGGCTGCGGCTGACTGACTGCCCGTATGTTGTGTTTACGCTGAACCGCCGTGCGCTCATAGCCGACAAGGCGCTGCTCGAGCAGATGGTGCGCGTGCTGGCTGACTGCGGGTTGCCCGTGGTGGCCCCGCTGCGTAGCGAGGCCGCCAAGGCTGTAGGCAGCTTCCTCAGCCAGGAGGCCAGGAAGCACTTCCACCTCGTGGCTCCGCTGTCGTATCTGGAGTTTGGGTGGCTTACGGCTCATGCCTGTGGCATCGTGACTGACTCGGGCAACGTGGCTGAGGAGGCAACGTTCAACGGTGTGCCCTGCATAACGCTCAATAGCTATACTGAGCACATAGAGACCGTGAAGTTAGGTACGAATGTGCTGGTGGGCGAAGATGCCGGGAGGCTGCGTGAGGAGTTGCAGCGCATGAAGGACGGAGCGTGGAAGCACGGCTCGCTGCCTGAGCGGTGGGACGGCCGTACGGCCGAACGCATCGTACAGATACTGATAGACTCAGTCGAGAGGGTGTGACGATGAAGCAAGTGCGACTTTCCCTTTCTTGGCTGCTGGCCCTATGTCTGCTGTTCTGCGCTTGTTCTCAGCGCCAGGACGGTACTGCTGCCGATGGTGGCGATACGCTGCAGTTGCAGTATGCGCAGCTGCTCACCATTGTTGATTATCCTGACCATTCGCTGGTAACCATTCGTAACCCCTGGCACGAGGGGGTGCTGCACAGCTACGTGCTCGAGGCGGCTGACTCCATGGACGCGGCTCGGCGAGAGGCACTGACCCGCACGGGGGCAACGTTCGTCAGGGTTCCGCTGACCAGGTCGGCCGTGTTTACCACTGTCCATTGTGCCTTGCTCACGGAGTTGGGTCGGCGCGACGCCATTGCTGCCGTGGCTGACCTGCAGTACATCAAGATACCGTGGATTCACGACGAGGTGCGCGCCGGCCGCATAGCCGACTGCGGGGGAGGTCTGAGTCCTGTGGTAGAGAAGATTATGGACGTGAAGCCTGACGCCATACTGCTGTCGCCCTTCGAAAATTCCGGTGGCTACGGCAAGGTGGAAGACCTGAGTATCCCCATCATTGAGTGTGCCGAATACATGGAGCCCACGCCCTTGGCACGTGCCGAGTGGATGAAACTCTACGGCCGGCTCTACGGCTGCGCTGACGTAGCCGACAGCCTCTTTCAGGTGGTTGATAGCTGCTATGGGCAGCTGAAGCGGCGTGCAGCAGAACTGGGCCAGGGGCGCCGCGTGCTCATGGACAAGCTGACGGGTAGCGTGTGGTACGTGCCTGGCGGCAAAAGCACCATCGGCCAGATGATTCAGGATGCCGGCGGCCGTTATCCGTGGGCCGCCGACGAGCACAGTGGCTCCTTATCGCTGCCTTTCGAGACGGTGCTGGAGCGGGCGGCCGACTGCGACGTCTGGCTCTACCGCTACAGTGCTCCTGGCCGGCAGACGCTGGGCGAGCTGTCGGCCGAACATCATGGCTACAAGCTGCTGGAGCCCTTCCGCCGGGGGGCGGTCTATGGCTGCAACGTGGAGCGGTCGCTGTTCTACGAGGAGGCTCCCTTCCGTCCAGACTACCTGTTGCAGGACTTCATTGGCATCATTCATGCTGACACGCTTGCTTTCCCCTTACGCTACTACGAACCCATACGCCCATGAAACGTCCCTCACTCTGCCTCGTGGCCCTCGTCGTGCTGCTCGTGCTGCTCTTTATGCTGAACCTGCTGAAGGGCAGCATAGACATTCCGGCGGCCGACGTGTGGAGCATCCTTACCGGCAGCGGTGCCGGTGTGAAGCCCTCGTGGCAATACATTGTCATTGAGGGCCGCTTGCCCCAGGCACTCACGGCTGCGTTCTCTGGAGCGTCGTTGGCCGTCAGCGGACTCATGCTCCAGACGGCCTTCCGCAACCCGCTGGCCGGACCGTCCATCTTTGGCATTACCAGCGGTGCGGGGCTGGGCGTGGCCCTCGTCATGCTGCTGCTGGGCGGCAGTCTCTCAGTGGGGTCGGTCGGCGTCTCGGGCTTCGTGGCCCTGCTGGCAGCAGCCTTCACCGGCGCTCTGGCCGTCATGGCGCTCATCTTCTTTTTCTCCACCCTTGTGCGCAACAATGTCATGCTCCTCATTGTAGGCATCATGATAGGCTACATAGCCGATTCGGCCGTGTCGCTGCTCAACTTCTTTGCCACCGACGAGGGCGTGAAGTCGTACATGGTCTGGGGCATGGGCTCGTTCAGTGGCGTCTCCTTGCGCTACGTGCCCGTCTTTGCCTTGCTCTCAGTGTTAGGCCTGCTGCTCGCGCTGCTTCTGGTCAAGCCGCTCAATGCCCTTATGCTGGGCGACCGCTATGCTGAGAACCTGGGCGTGAACATACGTTTCGTGCGCAATGCCCTGCTCTTGGTGACGGGTCTGCTGACGGCGGTCACCACGGCCTTCTGCGGCCCCGTGGCCTTCATCGGACTGGCGGTGCCCCACATTGCCCGGCTGCTCCTGCTCACCGACAACCATCGCTACCTCTTGCCAGGCACGATGCTCTCAGGGGCGGTGGTCGCCTTGCTGTGTAACATCGTCTGTGTGCTGCCGGGCGAGACGGGCGTCATACCGTTGAATGCCGTGACGCCCATCATTGGTGCGCCGGTCATCATCTACGTCATCATGAGGTCGCGCACGTCTTGACTATTCGCACCTCGCACCTCGAAATAACAAAAGTATCAACAAATATAAACAGAAAGAAAAAGAAAAATGACAGCATTCAAGGATTTAGTACAGTTGCGCCGCTCTCACCGTAAGTTTACGGGCGAGGAGGTCGATGCCGAAGACCTGCGCCTCATTATGCGTGCTGCCCTCATGGCCCCTACGTCAAAGGGTCAGCGGGCCTGGCAGTTCGTGGTCACTGACGACCCTATGGACATTGAGAAGCTGAGCGATGCCAAGGACATGGGTTCACAGTTCATGAAGGGTGCACCGCTTGCCATCGTCGTGCTGGGCGACCCCCTTCAGAACGACTGCTGGGTGGAGGACGGCTCCATAGCCGCCATCAGTATGCAGTACCAGGCGGAAGAGCTGGGCTACGGCTCCTGCTGGGTACAGATGCGCGGCCGTGGACTGGCTGACGGCACTCCGGCCGACACCGTCATACGCGGCATTCTGGACATACCCGACAGTCTCTCCGTGCTCTGCGTCATAGCCCTTGGCCGCAAGGCTGACGAGCGCAAGCCGCAGAACGAGGACCGGCTGAAGTGGGAGAACGTACACGCCGGAAAGTTCTAACCCCCCAAAATAACGCGCTATGAGAATAGTCATGATAGGAGCCGGACGGGTAGCCACCCACCTGGCCCCCGCGCTGGTCAAGGCCGGTCACGACGTGGTGCAGGTCTATAGTCGCACCATGGCGTCGGCAGAATCACTGGCAAGACGCGTCGGTGCCGCGGCCGTGACGAGCATTGACGACGTAGTGACCGACGCCGAGGTCTATCTTTGCGTGGTGACCGACGCCGCACTGCCCCGCCTGCTGCCCCAGCTGTGCAGCAAGGGTAGGGGAGAGAAGGCTCTCTTCCTGCACACAGCGGGCAGCATGCCTCTGGACGTCTTTGCAGGCAAGGCCCGCCGCTACGGCGTGGCATGGCCCATGCAGACGCTCTCCAAGGAGCGCCGGCTCGACTTCCGGCAGGTGCCCCTGTTCATCGAGGCCGACAGTGCCGACACGCTGTCCGTGGTGGAGCAGCTGGCCCGGAGCATTTCCGACCGTGTCTTGCCACTCACGTCGGCCGACCGTCGGCAGCTGCACCTGAGCAGTGTCTTTGCCTGTAACTTCGTCAACCACTGTTACGCCTTGGCGGCCGACATCGTGGAGCGTGCCGGCATACCGTTCAGCATGCTGCTGCCACTCATTGACGAGACGGCCCGCAAGGTGCACGACCTGACGCCCCGCGAGGCCCAGACGGGGCCCGCCGTCAGGTACGACGAGAACGTTATTCGCCGACAGGCCGCCATGCTGACGGGCCGACAGCGCGAAGTCTATGAACTCATGTCAAAAAGCATTCACGAGCAATATGATTAACTACGATTTACGAAAGATACGTGCCATCATCTTCGACGTAGATGGCGTGCTGAGCCGGGAGACCATCACCCTGCATCCCGGCGGCGAACCCATGCGCACGGTGAACATCAAGGACGGCTACGCCATACAGCTGGCCATGAAACTGGGCCTGCGCATAGTCATTCTGACCGGCGGCACCACCGAGAGCGTGCGCATGCGCTACCTCGGGCTGGGGGTGGAGGACGTCTATATGGGCTGTTCCGTCAAGCTGAAGACCTACGATGAGTTTCTGCTCAAGTATGGCCTTGCCGACGACGAGGTGATGTATATGGGCGACGACGTGCCCGACTATGAGATCATGCGGCGCGTGGGCTGCCCCGTCTGTCCCGCCGATGCCTGCACCGACATTAAGGAGATTTCGCTCTACGTGAGCCACCTCAAGGGGGGGGGCGGCTGCGGGCGCGACGTGATAGAACAGGTGCTGCGTGCCCAGGGCAAGTGGCTGATGAACGCAAAAGCTTTCGGTTGGTGACATGTTGGAGAATCTCAGGAAGTACCATATTATTTTAGGCAGCAACTCCCCGCGCCGGCGCGAACTGCTGGCCGGGCTGGGCTTTCCCTTCGAGGTCAGCGTGCTGCCCGGTGTCAGCGAGGACTATCCTGCCTCGCTGCCCCTTGGGGAAATAGCAGCCTACATAGCCCG
>DGTH01000035.1 GCA_002393705.1 Prevotella sp. UBA4341
GAAGGTACGCCCGCTCGACAATAAAAACAAAAAAAATGTTTTTTTGTTTTGTATTGTCCTCACTTATTTGTACCTTTGGCACGTTGAAAACAAACAAAGCCTATGAAAGAACAAATCATTGAGTCAAAAATACAGGAATGCCAGCTCGAAGAACTGACAGCCGAAGAGCAGCGCATGGTACAAATAGCCATCGAGGGCACCAAGCGCAGCTATACCCCCTACTCCCACTTCCACGTCGGTGCTTCGGTGCTGCTTAACAACGGCGAGGAGTTCATTGGGTGCAATCAGGAGAACGCTGCCTTTCCTGCAGGCCTCTGCGCTGAGCGTACAGCCCTGTTTGCTGCCGGAGCAGAATATCCTGACGAGCCGGTGAAGATTCTGGCCATTGCCGCCCGTGGCACTGACGGCGAACTGACCGAGGAGCCCGTCTCGCCTTGCGGCACGTGTCGCCAGGTGGTCATTGAGACGGAGACGCGCCACCGCCAGCAGGTCATCATCCTGCTCTACGGCCGTCGCTGCGTCTATCGCATGGAGGGCATACGCCAGCTGATGCCTCTGTCGTTTACTGAATTCTGACCCCTTTTTCCCCCTTACTCGTAACAGCCGAAGCCTGCGCTCTTCGTGTCGGGCTTCAGGTGGAAGTCGTAGATGAGGTTGTCTTCGTCTATGAGCACGAAGTCTTCTTTCTCGGCTATGTGGTAGGCCTCCTCGGTTATTTTCTCCACGCCTTCGCTGTAGGACATGAGTACTTCCTCGTAGCCCCCGATGAGGAGTTTCTCGATGCTGTGGGTAGTGGCTTCACCCAAGGAGAGCGCTATGTCGCGCAGGGCAAACGGGTAGTACTGGGCCAGCGTGCAGTGGCTCAAAACCACGTTACACTTCTCTGCGCTTAGCAGCGAGCCTTCGGCATTCGACAGCAGACAGTGGTCGAGCACGAGGCTGGCCCCCGTGGCAAAGATATCGTCGCCGGCGCTGTTATGAATGACGGTGCGCGTGAGCTGCACCTCAGAGCCTTCGACAGCCGTCAGTCCGATGTAGGCGGCATGCAGGTCGCAGTCGGTCATGCTGAGGCGGGCGTTCTCCCTGACCCTGACGCCCTGCCATTGTCCGCTGATGTGGTCGTAAGGCAGGTAGTCGAACATGCGGTCCAGCCGGTCGCCGCGCATGGTGACGTTCTCTGCCTCCAGGGCTCCGTTGACGACGAGCGAGGCATCCTCGTGGAAGTAAAGCGTCAGGTCGCGCAGCCGGAGCGTGGCACCCTGGTCAACGATGAGCGGCCCGGTGACGAGGATGGGCTTCTGGCTGGTTACTTCCTCGTCGGCCGTAACGGTCTTGTTGTCCCAGCGTTCTGCGTCCCAGCTCCATGCGCGCATGCTGACGGTCTGCCTCGTGCCACTCTCTAAGGTAATGACCAGCTGTTCGTCAACGGCCTTCGGCTCTGACTGGCCGGCCGTGGGGGCCGTGAGCTCTACGAAGACGAGCATGCTGTCCTTGCCTAAGAGCTCAACGCCACCAATGTTGGGGTTGAGGTACTCGCCATCCACGTTGACGCGGAAGCCCTTGGTGCCGTCGGAGAGCCGCACGTCGGTCATGCGCAGTGCCTTCGAGTTACGGTTATGAATCCAGAACGTGTAGGTGGCTGACGAACGCCCGCTGAAGACGGTGTCCATCTTCAGCGTGTCTTCGGGCAGCGAGAGCACGTCGCCGCTGCCGGTGGTAAACTGCTCGTCGTCGCTACAAGCCACGCAGAGCATTATGGTCAGGAGAAAATAAAAAATCCGTTTCATCATACAATGACAAAACGGATTTTTCTTCCATTTATTGTGCATCATGCATGAAGCATGACGCATTACTCACCAAAATAGCGCTTCAGCAGACCAGCAAAGCCTGCACCGTGACGTGCCTCGTCCTTCGCCATCTCGTGAACGGTGTCGTGGATGGCGTCAAAGCCGGCAGCCTTGGCATTCTTGGCAATGCGGAACTTGTCCTCACAGGCACCAGCCTCGGCGGCAGCACGCTTCTCCAGATTGGTCTTCGTGTCCCATACGCACTCGCCCAGCAACTCGGCAAACTTGGCTGCATGCTCAGCCTCCTCAAAAGCATAGCGCTTGAAAGCCTCGGCAATCTCAGGATATCCCTCACGGTCAGCCTGACGCGACATGGCCAGATACATACCCACCTCGCCGCACTCGCCGTTGAAGTGGTTGCGCAGGTCGTCAATCATCTCCTGTGACACACCCTCGGGCTTGCCGTCGCCAATCTTGTGGACGGTAGCGTAGGTCATGTCGGCATCGTCCTTCAGTTCTGAGAACTTTGAGGCAGGAGCCTTACAGATGGGGCACTTCTCGGGAGCTTCATCGCCTTCGTAGATATATCCACAAACGGCGCAGATAAACTTTTTCTTCATAACTGTATTTGTTTAATAACTTAAAAATAGTAATCTTGTTTGCAAATTTACGGATAAAAATTGATTCCTGCAAGCAAAGCAGCCTTTTCTGGAGTAATTTATACTTTGTCTATTTTCTTTTTTCTGCCGCCCATATAGCCTATAATGAAGAGCATCACACCAATAGCAGCCATCAGCAGTCCCACAAGGGCAGGGATCATCAGGAATGCGCCCGCAATGTTGAAACCGATATTGCCTTTTTTCTCCGGGGGAGAAAGCTCAACCAGCTGGCTTTCCAGCTCAGCAGCCAGCAGCGAGTCACCTTCCTCGTGAGCCTTGTCCAAGCGGTCGCACACTTCCTGGTACTGCACCTGTTTCACGCTGTCGGCATAATATGCTTCCATCTCTTGTCCCCACTGGGCATAGAGCTCACGATTACGGTCCATCGCCTCCTCTGTCGTAAACATGCCAATGATGCTCAGTGCCAGCAGCAACAGTCCGCCGATGCCAATCACTGCCCCCACAATGGTGATGCAACCTGATGTTTTCTTAGTCATTTCGCGCGGTATTTCTTCAGTAACGGGACCTCCTCACACAGCGCATCGGCCAGCAGCCCAGCCACCACCTTTGCACCATACTCATTGTAATGGGTATTGTCCTGACGACCGTCGGGCAGTGCGGGATGCTCGCCGGGCTTGTACCACATGTGCAGCTTCTTCGACTCTTCTACACCCAGCCGCTGTTCCAGGTCGTGAGTAATGCGGGTGGCATCGATGAAGTGGGCATTCATGCGCCGGGCCACATCGCGCGGAGCAACGGCATAGAGTCCGTGGGTGTCCACCAGCGAGTCACCCTCCGCCTGTGTGGCACCATCAGCGAACGTGGTGTTACGCAGTGCCTCGTCGTCGGCATTGGCAGGAGCCTTCTGGTAGAAGTTACGTCTTACCACAGGGTTCATCACCACCGGAATGCCGCCGTGTTCACGCGTCTCACGAATGTATTTCGCCAGGTTATAGTCGAAGGTTGAGCCTGGGTCAGTGTGCCGCTGCGGCTGTGCCTTCTCGTCGTTATGTCCGAACTGGATGATGACGTAGTCGCCTGGCTTGATGAGTGCGAGCACCTTGTCCCAGCGGCCCTCGTCAATGAAGCTCTTACTCGAACGGCCGTTCACGGCGTGGTTATCCACCACCACGTAGTCAGCGTCGAAGTACTCCTGCAGCAACATGCCCCACCCGCGTTCAGGCGAGCCTTTCGACAGGTCCTTCTTGGCAGCCGTCGAGTCGCCGATAATAAAAATCGTGGTAACTTTATCCTGCTTGAAAGCCGTCAGCATGACGAGCAATGCAACAGCAGCTATCATTAGTTTTTTCATACCTTCAGTTTTTCAATTAGCTCGTCAATGGTGAACATCTGCTGTTCGCCCGTCTCCATGTTCTTCAGCGTCAGCTTGCTTTCGCTCATCTCGTTCTCACCAGCCAGTGCCACGAACGGTATATGTTTCGCATTGGCATAGGACATCTGCTTCTTCATCTTGGTGGCATCAGGGTAGATTTCAGCACGAATGCCTTGCGCGCGTACCTTATTTATAAGTGGCAGGCAGTAGGCCGTCTCCTTCTCGCCGAAGTTAATGAAGAGCAGCTGGGTGCCGTTGACGCTCTCCTTGGGATAGAGGTCGAGCTGGTTGAGCACGTCGTAGATGCGGTCAGCACCAAACGAAATGCCCACGCCCGACAGGCCCGGCATGCCGAAGATGCCCGTCAGGTTGTCGTAACGTCCGCCACCGGTAATGCTGCCTATCTCGACGTCGAGGGCTTTCACCTCGAAGATGGCGCCCGTGTAATAGTTCAGTCCGCGTGCCAGCGTCAGGTCAAGCTGCAGCTCGTTGTTGAGCAAGGGCCCGTTTGCTGCGACAGAGTCGCAGCCTACAGAACCGAGGGCTTTCAGGATGAAGCGCAGCTCCTCCACGCCCTTCAGGCCCGTCTCGCTGTCCTTGAGCACTTCGGCAATGGTGTTGAGCTTTTCCTCGTTGGAACCTTCCAACAGGATAATGGGCTGTAGCTTCTCTATCTGCTCGTCGGTCAGGCCGTCCTCGCGCAGCTCAGCATTCACGTTGTCAATGCCAATCTTGTCGAGCTTGTCAATGGCCACGGTGATATCCACTATCTTGTCGGCCGCACCAATGACCTCGGCAATGCCGGAGAGAATCTTGCGGTTATTGATTTTAATCTGCACACGAATGCCGAAGCGCGTAAACACGGTGTCGATGATTTGCATGAGCTCTACCTCGTTGAGCAGCGAGTCTGAGCCAACGACGTCGGCATCGCACTGGTAGAACTCACGGTAGCGGCCCTTCTGCGGACGGTCAGCCCGCCACACGGGCTGAATCTGGTAACGCTTGAAGGGCAGCTGCAGCTCCTCACGGTGCATCACCACGTATCGGGCAAAGGGCACCGTCAGGTCGTAACGCAGGCCTTTCTCGCAGAGCTTGGCAGCGATGTGGTTAGAGGTTTGAGATTTGAGGTTTGAGATTTCCTCATCCGAGAACTTCTGCAGGAAGTCGCCTGAGTTCAGCACTTTAAACAGCAGCTTGTCGCCCTCCTCGCCATACTTGCCCATGAGTGTCTGTAGGGTCTCCATGGCTGGTGTCTCTATCTGCTGGAATCCGTAGAGGGCATACACCTCGCGGATGGTGTCGAAAATATAGTTGCGCTTGGCCATCTCTATCGGGCCGAAGTCGCGCGTTCCTTTGGGAATACTTGGTTTATTTGCCATTTCTCACGATAGTCTGTGCACGGTCAGGACCAATGCTGATGATACAAATGGGGGTTTCTAACTGCTGCTCCAGGAACCGGATGTAGTTCTTGAATGCCTCGGGGAACTCATCTTCGCTGGTGAACTTCGTCATGTCGGTCTGCCATCCGGGCAGCTCCTCATAGACGGGCTCTATGCCCTCCTCTATGTTATAGGGGAAGTAGTCTATCTGCTGGCCGTTCTGCTTGTAGGCCACGCAGGCCTTGATGGTCTCGAAGCCGTCGAGCACGTCGCTCTTCATCATAATGAGCTTCGTCACACCGTTGACCATAATGGCATAACGCAGTGCCACAAGGTCAATCCAACCGCAACGGCGCTCACGACCCGTCACCGCACCATACTCATGGCCGAGGTCACGAATCTTCTTGCCCGTCTCATCGAACAGCTCGGTGGGAAACGGTCCGGCTCCCACACGGGTGCAGTAAGCCTTCATGATGCCAAAGACGTCGCCTATCTTGTTCGGCCCAATGCCCAGACCAGTGCAGGCACCGGCGCAGATGGTGTTACTGCTGGTGACGAAGGGATAGCTTCCGAAGTCAACATCGAGCATCGTGCCCTGGGCACCCTCGCACAGCACGCTCTTGCCACTGCGCAGAATGCAGTTGATTTCGTGCTCTGAATCGACAATGGGGAACTGGCGCAGGTACTCCACGCCCTCCAACCACTTCTTCTCCACCTCGGTAATGTCGTACTCAAAGCCGAGCGACTTCAGAATGGCCTCGTGGCGAGCCTTGGCAGCCGCATACTTTTCAGGAAAGTTCTCCAGAATGTCGCCCACACGCAGACCGTTGCGCGACACCTTGTCAGTATAGGTCGGGCCAATGCCCTTACCCGTTGTGCCCACCTTGTTCTTGCCCTTCTGTGCCTCATAGGCAGCATCGAGCACGCGGTGGGTAGGCATAATGAGGTGTGCCTTCTTCGAGATATGAAGCCTTGTGCGCAACTCGTGTCCGCTGGCCTCCAGTGCCTTGGCTTCTTCCATAAACAAGTCAGGAGCCAGCACCACGCCATTGCCGATGACATTCACTTTTCCACCCTGAAAAATTCCTGACGGTATGCTGCGCAGCACGTACTTCTGACCCTCAAACTCCAGCGTGTGACCGGCATTGGGGCCACCCTGAAAGCGGGCGATGACATCGTAACGCGGCGTCAGCACATCGACAACCTTTCCTTTTCCTTCGTCTCCCCACTGGAGACCAAGCAGGACATCCACTTTTCCTTGATTAACCATATTACTATTATTTTCGATTTACTGATTTTCGATTTTCGATTTACTTAGTTTCGATTTACTTAGTTTCGATTTACTGATTTTCGATTTACTGCTCTACTACTTACTGGTTTTCACTTTCCTTCTGGCGCTGCTGCTTACGCTGGCGCGTCAGCTTGGCCTGACAGGTACTGCATATACCGTAGATGTAGAGTGCGAAGCCGTCCTTGCGGAAGCGCTTCAGGTGCAGATTCCGAATGCTCTCCGAGACCTCCGGGGCCTTTACCTCGGTTACCTTTCCGCACATAGTGCATATCTGGTGGCTGTGGCTGTTGTTGTCGTAGCAGGCCTCGTAGCGCGTGGCACCCTGGAAACGGTGGCGAATGACGAGCCTTAACTCCAAAAAGAGCTTCATCGTGTTGTAGAGCGTAGCCCGGCTGACGGGGAAGTTGTACTCGCCGGAGAGCTTGTCGCCCAGTTCCTCAAGCGTAAAGTGGCCGTCCATGTTATAGACCGCCTCCAGAATGGCATAGCGCTCAGGAGTCTTACGATGATTGTTTAAATCCAGATAGTTGGTGAGTATCTCTGCAACAGAATCTTTTACTTTCTTCTTCATATTTTGCGTTGGTCTTAATGAGACCGCACAAAGGTACGAAAAAATTAAAAACTAATCATGAAACATTAAACATTTTTAGGTTCTTTGTTTATAAAAAATCTAAATTGATGCGTTTCAGGGCCGATTTGGCCAGCCGCTGGTACATCAGACCCAGTTCTGAGAAGCGCACGACGCTCTGCATGGCGGCCTTGCGCACGGGGAGCGACGGCCCCTGAAGGGCGGCAAGTGCCTGGTCTATGTACTCGTTGATGCCTCGCTCGCTGGGCTCCTGCTTGTTCATGAACAGACGCGTGAGCACAAGGAAGCCGCAAAGCTGATATAGCTCTTTGTCGGAGGCCATCCACTCGTAGGCCTTCTGCGGAGCGTATGGCAGGTGCTGGAAAAGGTTAAACGATGCCTGTTCGGCCAGTTCCTGCGACGGCATTTGCTCCATCCAGATATCGACCACTTCGGGCAGTATCTCGTCAGCTGGCATGAGCATAGTGGCCAGTATCTTACACTCGCGCACATCTTCCTTCCAAAGGGCAATGGCGAGGTGGTAAAGCCCCCTCCCATCCTCCCCCGAAAGGGAGAGGCGTTTTAGTTCATCGGCCATCTCCTTCAGCCGAGGCAGCGTGGCCCCCCAGTTGAGCTTGTAGGCTGCGCCTTTGTCGCGCATCGACTTGGCTACCGCTCCGTCCATCATCAGGCGGAACGACTGCTTGATTTTGCGGACTTGTTCCTCAATTTCTCTCATAAGTCTCAGTTGGCTTAGTAGCCTCAGTAGCCTTAGTCACCCAATGAGTAATCACGGCTGTAGCGGAGCATCTGCTCCGCGTAAGCCTCCTGGTAGTCAACAGTCACGTCGCTAAGGTTGCCCTCAGCATCTGTCACAGGCAACAGGCGCGGGTTCAGGAAGCCCTTGTAGGGTGCCAGGTTCAGCGTGGCGTAGCGGCGCAGCACTTCGGCATGCAGGTCTTCATCGACGCTGATGGCGTAGCGCTCAACCAGCTGGCGGGCTGCCTCCAAGTCGCCTTCGCTTTTTATGCGCTGTATCTCGGCCAACAGGCGGGCAAAGAGCAGTCTGAGGGCCTCGTAGTTGGTAATCTCGACAAAGGTCTTGCCGTCACGCTTCACCAGCTGAACAGCATCGCCCTGCTCGTAGCACCATCGGGCTATCAGAGCCCGGTTGCGCATGTGGGCCTCCTCTATCTGGTGACCGGGCTTGATGCGCACCAACTGGGTCATCAGACCGTTCATCAGGTAGGTATAGTACTGTGACTTATAGGCCTCCAGGTCGGGCGTCAGTCCCAGCTCCACCAGTTTGGGGTCGGCAATATAGTAAAGGCCGAAGAGGTCAGCGCGTGCCTCCTCGATGGTATTGCCGTAAGCCTTCAGGGCATCAGGACTGGTGCCGGGCAACAGCTGTCCGCTACCGTGTCCAAGACATTCGTGCAGGTCGGTATGCAGGTCGTCGCAGATGTCGCCGTAACGGTGAATCATGTCGAGCGTAGGCTGGTCGATGACGAACTCCTCCTGGAATCCGTTGCCACGGGCAGCACGGTTATAGGCCTCAGTAATGTTGCTGATGGTGATGCTCTTGCTGCCATACTCGGCACGAATCCAGTCGGCGTTAGGCAGGTTGATGCCGATGGCCGTTGACGGGTATTCGTCGCCGCCGAGCATAGCCGCGCAGATGACGTTGGCCGTCACGCCCTTCACCTCTGATTTGCGGAAGCGAGGGTCCACGGGCGAGTGGTCCTCGAACCACTGGGCATTACGGCTGATGGTCTGCGTACGCTTGGTGGCCTCCAGGTCCTTGTATTCCACAAGACCTTCCCATGAACCCTTCAGTCCGAGCGGGTCGCCATACACCTCAATGAAGCCATTGATGAAATCCACCTGACCGTCGAGTTCCCTGACCCATTCTATGCAGTAAGCATCAAACACGGCGGGGTTGCCGGTCTCATAGTATTCTATGAGCAGGTCAAGCACTTTGTGCTGCTGCGAGTTTTCACAGACCTGCTGTGCCTTGCGGAGCCAATGGACGATGTGCGCAATGGTTTCTCCATAGCGTCCGCCAACGTGCCATACGTCCTCCTCCAACCTGCCCTCGCGCTTGACGAGCGTGGAGTTGAGGGGGAACTTCAAGTTAAACTGCTCCACCTCCTGCTGGGTAACGCCTTCATAGAAGTTGCAGGCTGACGTCAGGACGAGGTCTTCGCCGTCGGCCTTGTTCACCCGCTTGGGCATGAACGAGGCATCGAAGATGGCGCGCTCCAGCTCTTGGCTCAGCTCGCCGAGCCCTGCCTGCTGCATGGCCTGGCGCAGGTAGTCGGCCGTGAAGCTGGGCTGAAACTTCTCGCAGCCGTAGTGGTGGTATATGCCGTTAGAGAACCACACGCGCTTCAGGTACTCTGCCAGTGCGCGGAAGTCGGCCGTCTCGTGGTCAACAGCCTCCGACGTATAGACCTGCTCCAGCAGGCGGCGGACCTGCAGGTTGTAGCGGCCAAACTGGTCGAACGTAATGTCGCGGCCCCACAACGTGGCCTCCGACAAATAATATATGTACTGTTTCTGCCTGAGCGAAAGCTCCTCAAAACCGTTCAGGCGGTAGCGTAGCATCTGCACGTCGGCAAAACGCTCGCCGGTGTTGTATTTGAATTCTTGTTCCATCGGGGTGCAAAGGTACGAAATATTTTTGGGACATCAAAAATATTTCGTACCTTTGCACACATGAACGACATATACAACATCTTACAGCACTATTTCGGCTACTCCTCGTTCCGCCCCATGCAGGAAGACGTCATCCGCCGCGTCATGGGCGGAGGCGACTGTCTGGTACTCATGCCCACAGGCGGCGGCAAGAGCATCTGCTACCAGGTGCCCGCCCTGGCCTTGGAGGGTACGGCCGTCGTGGTCTCGCCACTCATCAGCCTGATGAAGGACCAGGTGGAGGCCCTGCGCGCCAACGGCATAGAGGCAGAGGCACTGAACAGCGGCAACGACTTCAGCCGCGACACCATCATCCGGCGCAAGCTAGTCAGCGGACAGCTCAAACTGCTCTACGTGTCGCCAGAGCGTCTGCTGTCGGAAATTGACTACCTGCTGAAACAGATTCCACAGATTTCACTCTTCGCCATTGACGAGGCACACTGCATCAGTCAGTGGGGGCACGACTTCCGACCAGAATACACCCAACTGGCACAGCTGCGCGAGGCATTCCCCAGCGTACCCATGATGGCACTTACAGCAACGGCCGACAAGGTGACGCGCACCGACATCATCAAACAGCTACGGCTGAAGGGCGAGGTGTTCATCAGCTCCTTCGACCGCCCAAACCTGAGCCTGAGCGTGAAGCGCGGCTACTCTACCGCCGAGAAGCAGCGCTTCATCCTGAACTTCATCAAAGCCCGCCCCACGGAGCCGGGCATCGTCTATTGCCTGAGCCGCAAGAACACCGAGGCCGTCAGCGCCATGCTGCAGAAGCACGGAGTGAGCACGGCCCCCTATCATGCCGGATTGTCGCAGCACGACCGCGACACAGCCCAGGAGCAGTTCAAGCAGGACAACGTCCAGGTCATCTGCGCCACCATTGCCTTCGGCATGGGCATCGACAAGAGCAACGTGCGCTGGATTATACACTACAACATGCCAAAGAGCATCGAGAACTTCTACCAGGAGATTGGACGTGCAGGACGCGACGGCGCCCCTGCCGACACCGTGCTGTTCTACTCGCTGCAGGACGTGGTACAGCTGAGTCAGTTTGCACGTGAGAGCGGACAGCGCGACATCAACCTGGACAAGCTGCACCAGATGCAGCAGTACGCCGAGTCGCAGGTCTGCCGACGACGCATCCTGCTGAACTACTTTGGTGAGCTGTCAGACCACGACTGCGGCAACTGTGACGTGTGCGAAAACCCGCCCCGCCGCTTCGACGGCACACGACTGGTGCAGATGGCGCTGAGTGCTGCCCGCAGGGCCAACGAGCAGATTCGCACCTCGACCATCATTGAGATACTGCGTGGCATGAACTCTGGCGTGGTACAGCGCATGCACTTCGACCGGCTGCCTACCTTCGGCGTAGGTCGCGACACGTCAGCACAGGACTGGCAGGACTATCTGCTGCAGATGCTGCAGTTAGGCTACATAGAGATAGCCTACGACGAGCACAGCCGCGTGGTCATCACACCAACGGGCGAGGACGTGCTCTTCGGACGGCGCAAGGCCGAGCTGGCTGTCATCGACCGTCAGCAGCAGGCAACGAAAAAGCCGAGGCGACGCCTCGGCCTTGAGATTCCTACCATTACGATTCCCGGCATGGCTCCAACGGCAGGCACTGAGGACTCGCGGCTCTTCGAAGCCCTGCGCCAGCTGCGCAAGCGGTGTGCCGACGAGGAAGGATTCCCGCCCTACATCGTCTTCAGCGACAAGGTGCTGCACGCCTTGGCCACGCAGAAGCCCACCACCCTCGAAGCCTTCGGCTACATTCCCGGCATCGGCGACCACAAGCGCCAGAAGTACGGCACCCGTTTCCTTGCCGTCATCCAAAAGTTCGTTTGAAGGAGCGCGGGTAAAATGTATAATATCGAGAGATTTCCCTAAAACGTTTGTGAAATATCAATTTTACTGAAAAGGCAAAGGAAAAAGGACGAAAAATGCCTGAAGGGAGAACCTTCAGGCAATCTTTTTTTATGGGAAGCAGCCGTTAGTCCAAGCCAAACAGCAGTTTCAGACCGCCATCGACACCCGAGAAGCCCATAAAGGCCAGGGAGAGCAGACCGGCAGCCACCAGAACGATGGCCGTGCCACGCATGCCCTTGGGAATGTCTGACAGTTCCATCTGTTCGCGCATACCTGCAAAGACCGTCAGCGCGAGGCCAAAGCCAATAGCCGTCGAGAAGGCATAGACAATGGACTGCACAAGGTCGAAGTCCTTCTGAATGACGAGGATGGCCACGCCGAGCACCGCACAGTTCGTGGTGATGAGCGGCAGAAAGATGCCCAGTGCCTGATAGAGTGCGGGCGACACCTTCTTGAGTACAATCTCCACCATCTGCACCAGGGCAGCAATGACGAGGATGAAGGCGATGGTCTGCAGGTACTGCAGTCCGAACTGGTCGAGCACGAACTTCTGTACCAGATAGGTGACGATGGTGGCCAGCGTCAGCACGAAGGCCACAGCTGCCGACATGCCGAGCGAGGTGCTCACCTTCTTCGACACGCCGAGGAACGGGCAGATGCCGAGGAACTGCGACAGAATGATATTATTGACGAATATCGCGCTAATGAAAATCAATACGTACTCCATAGTCTTAAGCCTTTCTTATTTTGTTAACGATAGCCACAAGGAATCCCAGCGTGATGAAGGCTCCCGGGGGCAGAACGAAGAGCAGGATGTTGTAGGCCTCGGGCAGCAGGGTAAAGCCGAAGATGCTGCCTGCACCCAACAGCTCACGGCAGATGCCGAGCAGCGTCAGGCCCAGCGTGAAGCCCAGGCCAATGCCGATGCCGTCGAAGAGCGAAGCCACAGGCGAGTTCTTGGCAGCAAACGCCTCAGCGCGACCGAGAATGATACAGTTCACCACAATAAGAGGAATAAACAGGCCGAGAGCCGCGTCGATGTCGGGCAGGTAGGCCTTGATAACGAGCTGCAGGATGGTGACGAAGGCCGCAATAACCACGATGAACACAGGAATGCGGACCTTATCGGGGGTCACCGACTTCAGGCACGAAATAACAACGTTGGTGCAGATGAGCACAGCCATCGTGGCCAGCCCCATCGACAAGCCATTCATGGCACTGGTGGTAGTGGCCAGCGTGGGACACATACCCAGCATCAGGACGAACGTCGGGTTCTCCTTGACGATGCCGTTCTTTATAATCTGTAGTGCATTCATATTTTCGATTGACGAATTTTCGATTGACGATTTATTACTCAATGCTCCTGCTCAATGGCACCAGTCTGGGAATCGACGGGTGTAACCTTGTAAGCCTTATAAGCATTGTTGATGGCCAAGAGGAAGGCACGGCTGGTAATGGTCGATGCCGTGATGGCATCCACTTCGCCCTCGCCGCCCTTGGTGACGCCGAGCTTGTTGACGGCAGGGTCCTTGCCGATGATGTCACCCTTCTGGCCCTTCTGGAACCACTTGTCGGCCTTAGCGCCCAGTCCCGGTGTCTCAGCATGCTCCAGCAGCGTGTAGCCAAGAATCTTGCCTTTAGGGTCGAAGCCCACCAGCACCTTCAGGTCGCCGCCGAAGCCGCCCGTGGTACTCTCCACGGCAGCACCGAGGTCCTTGCCCTGCTTGTCCTTCGTCTGATATATAATATAGGTCAGCTCCTTGCCTTTGGAGTCGTTCTGGCGCACAGTGTCGGTCTTGCTGACCAAGAGGTCGTCGCAGACCATGACCGCCTTGATGCCGTCGGCCAGAGCCTGTGCCTTCTGCTCGTTGATAGGGCCTTCGGTCAGGTGGTTCACGTAAGCCAGAACGCCACCCATGATGACAGCCACACCCGTCAGCACGAGCACCATATTGGTCAATGATGATTCTAACTTCTTCATAGTTTCATTTTCGATTTACATATTTTCGATTTTCGATTTGTTACTCAAACGGACATACTATTCAATAGAAAATTGTAAATCCGTAAATTGTCAATTATGCAGGCACTTCACCGAAGCGCTTGGGTTTGACATACATATTAATAAGAGGTGTAAAGGCGTTCATGATGAGGATGGCGAACGACATACCCTCAGGGTATGAGCCCCAGTTACGGATGACGAGCGTCAGCACACCAATGCTTACACCATAGATAATCTGGCCCTTCGGCGTCATGGGCGACGTGACGTAGTCGGTAGCCATGAAGATGGCACCCAACATCAGACCGCCCGAGAGGATGACCGTCAGCGGATCAGCAAACTTCGGGTTAGCCAGGTGCAGCAGACCAGCCAGCACAAACACCGTGCAGATGATGGAGACGGGAATGTGCCAAGTGATTATCTTCTTCCACAGCATGTAGGCCAGTCCCAGCAAGAGTGCAAGTGCACAAATCTCACCAATGGTTCCTGCCCCCTCAGCATAGCCGCTGCCTAAGAGCAGGTTGAGCGAATCAGGAATGTTCTTCAGCTGTTCCACGTCGCCACTCTTAATGGCCTGCTTCATATAATAAAGAGGTGTGGCACCCGTCTCGGCATCCACGTAGCCGTTGAGTCCCAGCTGACCGGCCTTGGGCCACATGGTCATCTGAGCAGGGAACGACACGAGCAGGAAGCAACGTCCCACAAGTGCAGGGTTAAAAATGTTTTGCCCCAGTCCGCCGAAGGTCATCTTGCCCACACCGATGGCGACCAGCGCACCGATGATGATGATCCAGATGGGTAGATTCGACGGGAGGTTGAAACCGAGCAGCAGACCCGTGAGGGCTGCCGAGCCGTCGAGCACGGTGTTCTGCTCGCGGCCAAGAATAAACTTATTGATGGCCCACTCAAAGACAACGCAGGCTATGACGCTCGTCAGACACACGATGGCCGAACCGAGTCCGAAGAACCAGAACGACACGAGCAGCGCAGGCAGCAAGGCGATGATGACGCCATACATGTTGCGCTCAACGCTGTCGTTGCCGTGTGCGTGAGGCGATAGGGAGACGATCAGCCTACCCCCTGCCCCTCCCGAGGGGAGGGGAGATTGATTTGTATTATTATTGTTTGTATTCATAATTCTTAATATTATATGATTACTGAACTAATCCTTTTCCCCTCCCTTGGGGAGGGGTCAGGGGTGGGCTTACTTCTTAGCCGCGCGGGCGCGGATGATACCCATAACACTGGCCTTGCCCAGACGGATGTTGTCGAGCAGCGGACGGTGGGCAGGACACGTAAACTGGCACGAGCCGCACTCTATGCACGAGACGATGTCCTCCTGCTCAGCGCGCTCCCAGTTCTTCACGGCCGAAATCTTTGCCAGCAGGTAAGGCTCCAGACCCATGGGGCAGGCACCTACGCACTTGGCACAGCGGATGCAGGGCTGCGGCTCCTTGCGTACGGCATCGTCGCCCGACAGGATGGTCACCGAGTTGGTTCCCTTACAGATGGGCACCTCGGTCGAAGTGAGCGCCTTACCCATCATGGGACCGCCGGCCAGCAGTTTGTTGTCGCCCTCGGGCATGCCGCCGCAGAGGTCGATGAGCTGCTGCATGGGCGTGCCCATGCGAACGAGGAAGTTGCCCGGGTTCTGCAGGCGCTTGCCGGTCACGGTGGTATAGCGTTCGAAGAGCGGCTTGCGCTTCATCACGGCCTCATAGACAGCATAGGCTGTACCCACGTTCTGCACAATGGCACCCACGTTGACAGGAATGGCAGGAGGTGCGGGCACCTGCCGACGGATAACCGCATCGACGAGCTGCTTCTCACCGCCCTGCGGGTAGCGCTGCTTCAGGGGAACCACCTCAACCTGATATGCCGAGGCACCGAACACTTCGGCACACTTCTTCGTCAGCAGTTCGATGGCTGCGGGCTTGTTGGTCTCAATGCCGATGTAGCCGCGCGTCACCTTGGCAGCCTTCATCAGCAGCTCCAGGCCTACGAGTATCTCGTCGGCCTTCTCCATCATCAGGCGGTAGTCGGCCGTAATGTACGGCTCGCACTCTACGGCGTTGATGATGACGCACTCGGCCTTGGCCGTCGGCGGCGGTGTCAGCTTGATGAAGGTGGGGAAACCTGCACCGCCCATACCGGTAACACCGGCCACTTTTACGCGCTCCACGATTTCCTCGGGCGTCAGCTCGGGGTGAGCCTTGACGGTCTCCAGCTTGTCGCTGCGGTCGATGCTCTCTTCCCACTCGTCGCCCTCTACATTAATTATTATAACGGGCTTGCGGTAGCCGGTAGCGTCGATGGCCGTGTCAATCTTGAACACGGTGCCGCTGACCGACGAATAAATGGGGGCCGACACGAAACCGCCAGCCTCGGCAATGAGCGTGCCCACCTTCACCTTGTCGCCCTTCTTGACGACGGGCTTGGCCGGAGCGCCAATGTGCTGCGACAGCGGGAAGATGGCCTGCTTGGGCAGCGGAGCCACCTGCGTAGCCACCTCGTGGGTCAGTTTGTTCTCTTCGGGGTGCACACCACCTATACGGAATGTTCTTGCGTTCATGCTTGTTCCTCCTTTCTTTGTTCTTGAGTCTCTGTGCTCTCTATGTCCACCTTAGGCTTCGGAGCCGGGAAGTTGACGGCGTGGATGGCCTTCGTCGGGCAGACGGCCACGCACTTCTTGCAGAGGCGGCACTTGGTGAAGTCGATGTACGAGACGTTGTTCTCGATGGTAATGACACCAAACGGGCACTCCTTCTCACACTTGCCGCAACCGATGCAGGCAGCCTTGCAGGCCTTCATGGCAGCCGGTCCCTTGTCCTTGTTGACGCAGCTGACATAGACGCGGCGGTTCTTCGGCCCCTTCTTGCGCAGCTCGATGATGTGACGCGGACAAGCCTTGACGCAGGCACCGCACGACGTACACTTGTCGTCATCTACCTCGGGCAGACCGGTCTCGGGGTTCATGCGGATGGCGTCGAACTGGCAGGCACTGACACAGTCGCCACAACCCAGACAGCCGAAGCCGCAGCCCGTCTCACCGGCACCACAGGCATTGACGGCAGCACAGGTCTTCAGACCGTCATACCGTGCAATGCGCTGGCGCAGCTCGCACGTTCCGTTACACCTTACTACGGCCACCATCGGTTCCGTGTTGGCAATGGCCATGCCCAGTAGGTCGGCCACCTTGCCCATTACCTCACTACCGCCAACGGGACACTTCAGCCCGTCGAGACTGCCGGCGTCGGCACCCTTGACAAGCGCATCAGCCAGACCGCCACAACCGGCAAAGCCGCAACCACCACAGTTGGCACCGGGCAATGCCTCGGTGACCTGTGCGATGCGCGGGTCCTCAAAGACGGCAAATTTCTTGGAGCAGACATACAGCACAAGGGCGGCTATCAGACCGATGCCTCCCAACACTGCCACTGCAATCAAAATGAAATCCATAAAAATCGTTTGTTTGTTATTATTTGTTTTAGTCTTTTATTCTTATTCTATCCAGAACGCCAGACGCTTCTGCATCTTGTGGCGCGTCAGCCACAGCACGGCGTAGTAAGGCGCCAAGGCCCCGAGGCCGCAAAGAGCCGACAGAACCTCGCTGCCCGTCAGCCGCAGCACCACGAGCAGCACCACGAGCAGAATGAGCAGCGGCAGACCGAAGGCCAGGAGCAGTGCCTGAGTGGCCATCTGCTGCGAGGCGGCCACCGTCACCTGGTCGCCCACCCTCCAGCGGGAGCCGTCGGCCACTAAGACATCGACGAGTTTCTCCTTCGACTCGGCAGCGTTGCAATAGCCCGCCACCTTGCAGGCGGCACAGGCCGACGTTTGCACGATGCGTACGCACACTTTGCCCCCGTCGATGCTATCAATGACTCCAGCGTGTCTGACTGTTTCGCTCATAGATTTGTTTTTAAGTGTCGGCAAAGTTACAAAAAATAAATGAATATTAAGCGCATGGAAATAAATTATTACGAAAAAAACTCGTAATCGTTTGCAATTTCCACTTTCTTTTCTTACTTTTGCAGACAAAACAAGTTAAACGACAAAATGGAGACAACAGAACAAGCCATTCAGCAAATTGAAAGAGCCATCAGAAAGGTGGCCGCAAAGTTCCCTGCAAACCAGGAAGCAACTGTCATGACCGACATCCATCTGCGCGTCACGCAGGAGTCGGGCGAACTGGTGGCTTTCGACGATGACGACAACGAGATTACCCGAGTGGTCATCGAACCGTGGATTGACAACAAGGACGAGAACTTCTATAAGGACGTTACCACCCTGCTGCGCAACGTGCTACACACCAGCATGCACGACACGGTGGAGAAGATGTCCATCCTCAGGCCGTTCTCTTTCGTTCTGGAGGACGACGACCGCGAGCACATTGCCGAGCTCTACATGGCCGACGGCGACACGGTCATCATGGGTGGCGAGCTGCTGCCCGACCTGGACAAGGACCTCGACTCATTCTTTGAAAACCTTATAAAGGAGTGACATGAGAATAGACATTATCACCGTTCTTCCTGAAATGCTCGAGGGCTTCGTCCACGAGTCAATACTGGCACGCGCTGAAAAGAAGGGGCTGGCGGAAATACGTCTGCACAACCTGCGCGACTACACGCTCGACAAGTGGCGCCGCGTAGATGACTACCCCTACGGCGGAAGTGCCGGCATGGTGATGCAGTGCGAACCCATTGACCGCTGCATCAGCGCCCTGAAGGCCGAGCGCACGTACGACGAAGTCATCTTCACCTCGCCCGACGGCGAGCGCTTCGACCAGCACATGGCCAACGAACTCTCGCTGAAGGGGAACCTCATCATCCTGGCCGGGCATTACAAAGGCATTGACCAGCGCGTGCGCGACCACCTCATTACCCGCGAAATCAGCATTGGCGACTTCGTGCTGACGGGTGGCGAACTGGTGGCTGCCATGATAGCCGATGCCATTGTCCGCGTGGTGCCGGGCGTCATCGGTGACGAACAGAGTGCTCTCTCCGACTGCTTTCAGGACGACCTGCTGGCCGCCCCCATCTACACCCGCCCCGCTGACTACAAGGGCTGGAAGGTGCCCGAGATACTGCTCTCAGGCAACGAGGCCAAAATACGCGCATGGGAGCTGGACCAGGCCATGGAGCGTACGCGCCGCCTGCGCCCTGACTTGCTGAAGGACTGAACGGTGTCTTTCAGCCCAAGACTCAGGGAGAGGTCTTGTCTCTCTCGAAATCCAGATTCTTATACAGGTCAGGACTGCCGCCACTGCTCTCTGGCAGGAAGTGGAGCCTCACGCCGCGAATGTGCTTCTCGGCGACGAAGTCGCCAGGCTTGTCCACCTTGTCGCTCTCTATCTCCAGTTTCATCAGTCCCCAGTCTTTCAGCCTGACTCTGTGCCCCTGCCGCAAGTGGTCACCAATGACCGTACTCAAGGCCATGGCAAAAGGCACCACGTCGCCCCACGTCAGGCCCAGGCGCTTGGCTGCCTCCATGAGTATCTGCCGCGTCTCGGCCGTATGTTCATGCACGCTGACGGCCTTGTATTTGCCGAAGCTGCTCAGCTTCGGCTTCGTTTCTTTTACCAGTTTGTATTTCATAATGCTTGTCTTGATGATGAATACGTCTGCTCACTACCCCTTAGGTGCCGGATGTCTGACCTTTTCTGCCGGCATGTGCTGAAGACACCCGGAACAGGTCTTTCGGATTCTCTCGAGAATCTGAGAGCTTGGCGGCACATAACTTCCAGCAAGGTGCCGCCAAAGTCCTGAATTCTCTCGAGAATAGAAAAGCCCCATCGGAACCAACTCCTTGACAGCGGGCATGAAAAGGCGGGAGATGT
>DGTH01000115.1 GCA_002393705.1 Prevotella sp. UBA4341
CGTGGTCGAGCCAGCCTGCATCCACAGCAGCACGGCTTCCACCTACCTCGCCATGCAGCACCTTAGCCAACTGGAACAGCATGTCGAAGTTCTCCTTCGAGCCCATACCATAGCCACCAGCCACCACGATGGGCGAACCTTTCAGGTTGTGCTTGGCAGCCTCCACGTGGTGGTCGAGCACTTTCACAACGAAAGCCTCGGGGCTTACATACTTGCTAACCTCAGGATATACAACCTCCTTCTTGCAGTCACCCTCATAGACGGCCTTCTGCATCACGCCAGAACGGACGGTAGCCATCTGGGGACGGTGCTCAGGATTCACAATCGTTGCCACGATGTTACCACCGAAGGCAGGACGAATCTGATAGAGCAGGTTGTGGAATACCTTATTATTCTTCTTGTCCTCGAAATCACCAATCTCCAGCTCTGTGCAGTCGGCTGTCAGACCGGAAGTCAGCGAAGAACTTACGCGTGGACCGAGGTCACGACCAATCACCGTGGCACCCATCAGACAAATCTGAGGCTCTTCTTCCTTAAAGAGGTTCACCAGAATATCGGTATGGGGAGCTGAGGTGTAGGGGAACAAGTCGGGAGCGTCGAACACAAACAGTTTATCGACACCGTAGGGCAGAATCTGGTCTTCCACCTTGCCCTTGATGCCAGTACCGGCCACGACGGCGTGGAGTTCAACCTTCAGTTCATTGGCGAGCTTGCGACCCTTGGTCAGCAGCTCCTGAGATACTTCCTGTACCTGAGTACCTTCTATCTCGCAATATACAAATACGTTATTCATAACTTTTGAATGAAGAATGAAGAATGAAGAATGAAGAATTTGCTACCGCTCTTCTGACGTTCTGTCCTTTTGTTGAACCTGCATTACCTGTTTGCCCGTTTTGTTGGGCGGCAGCAAATTCTTCATTCTTAATTCTTAATTCTTAATTTATCCAATGATTTTTTCGTCCAACAATTCTTTGATCATTCCCTCGATGTCAGCATCAGAAGCCGTCAAAGTCTTCGACTCCTTAGCCTGGAACACGATGTTCTTGATGGCCTTCACCTTCGTGGGCGAGCCAGAGAGACCACACTGGTTCACGTCGCCATTCACGTCGGCAACACTCCACTGGTTGAGCGTCAGATAGGGACGCTCCTCATAGAGGTTGTCGTAGGCCGTTCCCTCGGCCGGACGCTCCATGGGGCAGGTGGCACGCTTGTACTTCATCACCAGCTTGGCATTCTGCGGGCGGCAGGGGGCTGCGCTTCCGTTCACGGTGATCACTACGGGCAGGGGAGCCTCTACGGTCTCCACACCGCCGTCGATGACGCGGCGGACGGTGGCAATGCCATCGTTTACTGAACAGACCTCCTCGGCGTATGTCACCTGGTTCAGACCTAACTTCTGAGCCACCTGCGGACCTACCTGAGCGGTGTCGCCGTCGATAGCCTGGCGGCCACCAATGACGATATCGACGTCACCAATCTTTTTGATAGCAGTAGCCAGAGCATAGCTTGTAGCCAGCGTGTCAGCACCGGCAAACAGTCGGTCGGTCAGCAGCCAGCCAGTGTCAGCGCCGCGATACAGTCCCTGGCGGATAATCTCACCAGCACGTGGAGGACCCATCGTGAGGATTCCTACAGTAGAGCCCGGGTGCTGCTCCTTCAAACGGAGCGCCTGTTCCAGAGCATTCAAATCTTCGGGGTTGAAGATTGCAGGTAGGGCAGCGCGGTTGACCGTTCCTTCGGCCGTCATGGCATCCTTACCCACATTACGGGTGTCTGGCACTTGCTTGGCCAGCACAACAATCTTTAAAGCCATATTATATAAATAATGTGTATAATAATGAAATTTCAAAATCGGCTGCAAAATTACACTTTTTTGCGCACACAGCCAAATTAATTGCACAAAAACGACCGATACGTGCACATTTCGGTCGTTTTGTGCAATAGCGGAAGCCCCATTTAGTCGATAACGACTTTCTTCCCGCCTACAATGTATATTCCTTTCCGGGTGGGTGAAGTGCTCAACTTCCGGCCATCGAGGGTGTAATAACTGTTGGGTGAGGGGTAAGGGGTGATGGCGGGAGTGGCAATACCTGTTGCGTCAGCCAGCACGGCATCGATGGTAAGCGACGTGCAGGCCGGCATGCTGAAGGTGTAGCTGTCGCCCTCAACGTCCTGTTCGGTCACAACGCCTTGAGTGCTCACTTGTCTGACGTGCCATTTCACCACCCGTTTACCGTCAGCAGGCTCGCCCTTCAGCGTCACAGTCCGGCCTTCAAAGAACTTTCCGTTGAAGATTCCCTTCGTCAGTTTGATGCCATTGATGCTGATGCTCACCTTCTTCAGGTCGTCATCCGCCAGCTGGGTGTTGACCTTCATCGAGCGCAACAGTCCCAACTGGTAGTAGTTTCTCAGGTGGTCATACACGTAGCCCGTACGCTGAGCAAGCCACGTACGGCTACTGGTCAGCACCTGGCTGTAGTCTGGCCACCACGGGTTGTAGAGCGAACGGTGAAACTTATACTCCGTCTTAATCATTTCGTACATGGGGTCCCAAATGGCGCGCACGCCCTGTTCGTTAAGAAAATCGCCCATGTAGATGGCAAAGCGGTCCAGAAATTCGCGCTTCAGGTCGGGGTCTTCCATCATGCGGCGGAAGAGTCGGGTGTGCTCCCAGCCGTTAGCCCAGCTGCAATTATAGTTGTCATAGCCGTACTCGTTCACCCAGGCTATGGTGTTGTAGCTGGCTTTTGTGTCGTAAAGTCCCAGTCCGAAGTCGGTGTCTTTGGCTATCCAGCGCCACCTGCCTGTAGAGGTTCTGGGCCGCCACATGACGATGTTGTTGCCCGGAAAGTCCTTGTTGTCGAAGTACAGGTTCAGAATCATCAGGTTAAAGAACTCCTCCCAGTCCATCCACTTGGCGTATTCCTGCAGCGTGTGACCGTGTTCGGCGTAGAACGCCTTAAACTGCTCGTAGTTGTCCCACGTTCCTTCCTTCAGCTCGTTCCAGTTTTCAATCAAGTCCAGGTCTTCCAGCCCGTCGTAGTGGGTGTAGATGTTATCCTCATTAGAGCGTTCACGTATGTTGAGAATGCCCTTATACGTTCCGTTGATGTAGATGATGGCCGGTCGCCACGCCTGCCAGTCCAGGTCGGTGTGTTCTCCCATGGCCCGTTGCATGATGCCGTCGCGCTGGTACAGGTAGTCGAAATCGTTGCCCGAGTTGCGCAGCACGAGCGACTTGAACTCGGTAGCTCCAGGCCTCTGGTCAGGAAAGAATTCATACTCGAAGCGCTTCGTACCAAAACGTTTGTGAGCATAGATGGCCAGCGACTTCAGCGGGTTCGTCCTTGTGGCACCACCCTGTACGCGCGTCTCGCAGAGTTGGTTCAGCGAGCTCTTACTGCCGGCACCCTCAAAGTATTCGAAGTTGATGGGTCGCCGCCAGTCCTGAAAGTAGTTTTGCGTGCGGTCGTCGTCGGCCTTGCTCGTGTTCTTGTAGAAGATGCCTATCTGCTGGTCGTTCAGGTTACGGTTGTCGGTGACAATGCTGATGACGGGCAGCGTCAGCTCGCGGGTAGTAGGGAAGAAGATGTAGCTGTGCACGGTTGAGCGTGGCGACAGGTAACCCTCGCAGAACAGCCTGGCCCGAATGACTGTATTCGAGTTGATGGTTATGGTGTTGCCCGGCGTAAACTGTCGTCCGGTCTCCACGGGTTCAGAGCCGTTGGTGGTATAGCAGATGACCGTGCCCTCAGGTGCGTCGGCAGGCAGGCTGATGCTCAGCTGCAGGCTCTGTCCCTGTTTTACCACGCAGCCTTTCTGGCTGAATACGGGCTCACCCAGCAGTTTCTCACCCACCCCCGCACTATTGGCGGCTCCGGGCGACGGCTTGAGCTGGTAGCCCCACGTTGAGGCCCCATCGGCAGAACGTCCGTAGGCGATGTTGGGTGCCGGCTGCTTCTTCAGACCACTGATGTAGTCAACGGGCGTCGTGCCCTGAAACAGGTGTACCTCGGCGTTCTTGCCCGACTCTAAGCGGAAGTCGGTGTGCAGCCCGGTGGCCTCCTTGTCGCAATATATAATAATGTAGTGCTTCGGTGCTATCATCTGGCTGGGCAACTGCCATGCCGCAGCAGCGTCGTCAGTCTCGCCCAGACGATATTGCCCCAAGTCAAGGGCCGTCGTTCCGCTGTTGTATAACTCTACCCACGAGTCAGGATACTGGTTCATGTCGTCCATGATGCAGTCAATGTTCGACTGCATGATTTCGTTTATTACCAGTTGTGCGTGTAGGCTCAGCACTGTGCAGGCCAGTAGCAAGGTCAGGAGTTTTTTCTTCATTTCTACGGTTCGTTAATGGTATTTCGGCGGCAAAGATATAAATAATTATGAATTATGAATTATGGATTATGTTTTTTTTGTATCTTTGCACCATGATTGACCGAGCGACCGTAGATAAGATTATGGATGCCACCAACATTGTCGATGTGGTGGGCGAGTTTGTCACCCTGCGTAAAGCGGGCGTCAACTACAAGGGTCTTTGTCCGTTTCATGACGACACCACCCCTTCGTTCATGGTGTCGCCGACGAAGCAAATCTGCAAGTGCTTTGCCTGCGGTAAGGGTGGCACAGCCGTCTCTTTCCTCATGGAGCACGAACAGATTACCTACACCGAGGCGCTGCGCTGGCTGGCCCGCAAGTACAACATCGAGGTAGAGGAGCGCGAGATGACCGACGAGGAGCGCCGTCAGCAGTCGGAGCGCGAGTCCATGCTCGTAGTCAACGAGTGGGCGGCCAACTACTTCCACGACGTGCTGAAGAACGACCCCGACGGTGTGACCATCGGCCGCCAGTACTTCCGTAGCCGTGGCATTCGTGACGACATCATTGAGAAGTTCCGTCTGGGCTTCTGCCCCAAGCGGCGCGACGCTACCTTCGCAGCCGCCATGGCAAAGGGCTACCAGCCCGAATTTCTTGTCAAGACCGGTCTCTGCTTCGAGCCAACGCCCAACACCCAACGCCCAACGCCCAACACCCAACACCCAACACCCAACACCCAGCAACTCCGCGACCGTTTCTCCGGCCGTGCCATGTTTCCGTGGTTCAACGTCAGCGGCAAGGTGGTGGCCTTCGGCGGACGTGTGCTCGACTCCCGTACCAAGGGCGTGCAGCAGAAGTACGTCAACTCGCCTGACTCCGAGATTTACCATAAGGAACGCGAACTCTATGGCATCTTCCAAGCTAAGCACGCCATAGCCAAGCAAGACTGCGTCTATATGGTCGAGGGCTATACGGACGTTATTGCCATGCACCAGTGCGGACTGGAGAACGTCGTGGCCAACTCCGGCACGTCACTCTCCGTCTATCAGATTCGCCTGCTGCATCGCTTTACCCAGAACATCGTGCTGCTCTACGATGGCGACGAGGCCGGTATCCACGCCGCCATGCGCGGTACCGACATGTTGCTCCACGAGGGCATGAACATCAAGGTGCTGCTACTGCCCGACGGCGACGACCCTGACTCCTTCAGCCGCAAGCATAGTGCCGAGGAGTTTCGGGCCTACATCGAGGAGCATCAGACCGACTTCATACAGTTTAAGACCGACCTCATGTTGCGCGGAGTCACCGACCCGGTAAAGCGTTCAGAGGCCATCAGCAACATCGTTAAGAGCATCAGCGTCATACCCGACCGCATCAAGCGCGACGCCTACCTGCACGACTGCGCCCAGCGCGTAGGTGCCAATGAAAGAACGCTGCTCGCTTCGCTGAACAACTTTGTCCGGGAGGCAAGAGAGGATTCTTCGAGGCACGAGGTACGAGGTACGGGGTACGAGAATTCTTCGGAGGCAGAAGAGGGCGTGCAAGGTAATCTCGAACCTCGAACCTCGAACCTCGAACCTCGAAACGCCTCCGCTTCCTCCGAGCCCGAGCGGCTACTCATTCAGATGGTAATACGCCACGGCGACGAGGTGGCCATCGACGGGGTGGAGACGGCCGACGGTCAGACCATCAGCCTCACCGTGGCACAATTCATAGACTACAACCTCTCGCAGGATGAACTTCAGTTCTCGGACCCGCGCTTCCAGCAGATGCTCACGGAGGCTGTTGAGCACAGCGGCGAGCCCGACTTCAAGGCCGAAAGCTACTTTCTGCGCCACCCCGACCCGGAACTGAGCCAGCTGGCCTCCGACCTGGCCATTAGCCGCTACCAGCTCAGCAAGAGCATGCAAGTGCCCGAACGCAACGGTGACCTCGAGCGCAAAGTGAGCCACCTTCTGCTCGACTTCCGCCTGACTCGTGTCACGGCCAGGCTCGTCCAGCTCAAGCAGCAGTTGCGCGAGGCAGGCTCCGACACTACAAGCTCCACCCCCATTCTCCGGCAGATTATGCAGACACAGGAACTGCGCAACGTCCTGGCCCGCCAGTTAGGCAATGACATCATTACTTGATTTTCGATTTACGGATTTTCGATTTACGGATTTTTGATTGACGGATTTTCGATTGACCATTTTAGCATGCACGAGTTATACATCATAGGCGTTGTCCTCTACTGGCTGCTCATTACGCTGGCCGTCATCCATGTCATCATGGACAACCGCCAGCCGGCCAAGACCATGGCCTGGGTTCTCGTGCTGCTCTTCGTGCCCGTGGTAGGCTACGTGCTCTACCTCTTCTTCGGCATCAACACGCGCAAGGAGCGCATGGTCAGCCAGCGCTCGCTCGACCAGCTCTCCAAGCGTTCCATGCTCGAGTTCGTCGAACAGCAAGGCCTGCAACTGCCCGCCGACTACAAGCCCCTCATCGACCTCTACGTAGCCCAGAATTTCTCCCTGCCCTTCAGCGGCGGACGCGTCGAACTGCTCTCGGACGGCATTGAATTCTTCCCCTCACTCTTCCAGGCCATAGGCTCCGCCCGCCACCATATCCACATTGACCTTTACATCTTCGAAGACGACGCCTTAGGCATGCTGCTCAGCGACATGCTCATCGACCGTGCCCGTCAGGGCGTCGAGGTGCGCATTGTCTATGACGACGTGGGCTGCTGGAACGTCTCCCACCGTTTCTTCGAGCGCATGCGCGAGGAAGGCATTGAGGTTGTCGCCTTCCTGCCCGTTCGTTTCCCCTCGTTCACCAGCAAGGTGAACTACCGCAACCACCGCAAAATCATAGTCATCGACGGTCGCGTAGGCTTCATTGGCGGCATGAATGTGGCGTTGCGCTATTATAAGGGTCAAGCCCCCTGGCGCGACAGCATGGTGCGCATTGAGGGCACCGGCGTCTATGCCCTGCAGCGTGCTTTCCTCATTGACTGGTACTTCGTTGACCGGACGCTCATCAGCAACAAGTCTTATTATCCCTCAAATCTCAATTCTCAAATCTCAACCCTCAAATCCTCCCCCCTCACCCAGGTCGTCACCTCCGGGCCCGTGTCGCCCTACCCCGAAATCATGCAGGGCTACGTCCACGTCATCTCTACGGCCAAGCACTACATCTACATGGAGACGCCCTACTTCCTGCCCACCGAGCCCGTGCTCTTCGCACTGAAGATGGCGGCCCTGCGCGGCACCGACGTGCGGCTGCTGGTGCCCATGCGCTCCGATGCTCGCTTCGTTGAGTGGGCCGGCCGCAGCTATCTGCGCGAGGTGGCCGAGGCCGGCGTCCAGGTGTGGCTCTACGCCGACGGCTTTCTCCACTCCAAACTCATGGTGGTCGATGACTCACTCTGCACTTGCGGCTCTACGAACATCGACTTCCGATCCTTCGAGAACAACTTCGAGAGCAACATCTTCATCTACGATGCCCCCACGGCCCAGCGCTTCCGCGACGTCTTTCTCGCTGACCAGCGTCGCGCCCGCCTGCTCAACGACATGCCCGAACGTCTCAATCCACCTTTCCTGAAGCGCCTCCTGGAGAGCCTCACCCGCCTGCTGGCTCCGCTGTTCTGACGTCTTTTTCTCGCTTCCTTATTTCGAATTCGTTTACGATGAGCACTGGGACTTAGGCCACGGCTGGTCTGGCGACATGTAAAGCTGACTCACTCCGGATAATAAAAAAAATTTTTATTTTATCAATACCTCGATGCCGAGAATGTCCTGCAAGCTACCTATTGAAGGCCATTTTTCCGCCTACCGGAACAGCGAGAAGTTGACGCTGCCGTACTGGCGGTGCTCCAGGAAACGGGGATGCTGGGAGAAGTCATGGTCTTTGCCGTGCTCGAAGACAAAGATGCCGCCGGGCTTTAAGAGTGAAGAGTGAAGAGTGAAGAGTGAAGAATTGGCTTCGCCTCCTAAATTTTCTATGCCGAGCACGAGGTCGGGAATCTGGGGCAGCTCCTTCAGGGCGTAGGGCGGGTCGGCAAAGATGAAGTCGTACTGCTGCCGGCACGTCTTGATGAAGCGGAAGACGTCGCCCCGTATCAGGTGACAATTGAGAATGGGGAATTGAGAATGATGATTGCCCTGTAGTTTTCCCACGCACTCACTGATGAAGCGGAAGTGGTCGCGGTCCAGCTCGACGCTCGTTACCTGAGCGCAGCCGCGCGAGAGCAATTCGAGCGTAATGCTGCCCGTGCCGGCAAAGAGGTCGAGGGCGCTGAGGTCCTGAAAGTCCAGGTAGCCCTGGAGCACGTTGAAGATGTTTTCCTTGGCAAAGTCGGTCGTAGGCCTTGCCTTGAAGGAGCGCGGAATGTCGAAGTGGCGCCCTTTGTATTTGCCTGTAATAATTCTCATAATCAACTTATTTGGCTCCTCCCCTTTGGGGAGGTTGGGAGGGGTTTTACCTCCCCTTCACAATCAGCGTCATCAGGTCGTAGTCGAGTCCGGCCACCTTGGTGACAGGCAGCCGGTTATAGTCGGCCGCAGGGTTAATGACGTAAGCATGTTTCAGGTAGCGGTGCAGCTCGCGGAGCAGCTCTTCCCCGTCGCCGGGAATGTTGCCCACCAGGTGCAGCTCGTCATACTCCTGCTGCAGGTTCAGCTGGCGCCAGACGTAGAGCAGGAAGTAAAGCGAGTCGGCCGTGCGCTGAGCGTCGAAGGCGTTATAGAACTTAAAGCGGTTCTGCTGGAACGAAAACACTTCGAGGCGCTCGTCGTGGAAGTAGCCGTAGAGCTTTGCCCGCACGCCGGTGAAGCTACGCTTGTGCAGCTGCCGCCATACGGGCATTGCGGCACAGAGGTAACGTGGCTGCTGGAAGTAGCCGTCGCAGACCTGACGCAGGTCGTGACTCATGGCGTAGAGGGCCACGCAGTTGAGGTCGGGCACGACGTCGGCCATGACGCTGTCCTGACTGCGCGAGGGGAAAGAGTGGCTGAAGAGCATGTCGCGGTCAGACTCTTGGTATAAATCGACGGGCACCATGAGCACGGGCGAGTCAATGAGAATGGTTGTCCTGGGGGCTGGGGGCAGGGGGCAAGGCTCCTGACGCAGCGCCTCGCGCAGGTTGGCGGCTACGGAGATGCCGGGCTTCATGAGGTACGACGTGTAGCTGACGGGGGCCTCCGTGCGGGTGGCATCGACGGTGGCAAAAGCCAAACGGCGACGGCCTATGCGTAAATAGTATCTCTCGTTCATCAAATAAAACAATTTGTCCGGCAGTTGTTTGTCACTTTCGGGATTTATTATTACTTTTGCACGTGCAAAGATATGAAATAATTATGAATTATGAATTACGAATTATGAATTATTAATGATTACCAACGAACTCGCATATCGCATACAGCAAGCCATGGGCCTCGACCCCACGCCCGAACAGCAGCAGGCCATCGTGGCCTTCTCGAGCTTCATGACGTCGCACCAGCGACAGCCCGTCATGCTGCTCACGGGCTCGGCCGGCACAGGTAAGACCACGCTGGCCGCTGCCATCGTCAAGGGCCTGAAGAGTCTTGGCCAGAAGCTGGTGCTACTGGCTCCTACGGGCAGGGCTGCCAAGGTTTTTGCCCAGTACAGCGGGGTGCAGGCCTACACCATTCACCGCCGCATTTACCGCCAGCGACAGGCCGGCGACCCCATGAGCGGCTCGTTTCAGCTAAACTACAACGTGGCGCAGGACACGCTCTTCCTGGTCGATGAGGCGTCGATGGTCAGTAATGGAGGAGCAGGAGCGTCCGGCAGTTTCCCCGCCGAGAAGCAACGGCCGATGGACTTCGGCTCTGGCCGGCTGCTCGACGACCTGATTGAGTACGTCTATGGTGGGAAGGGCTGCCGGCTGATGCTCATCGGCGACAGGGCGCAGCTGCCACCCGTGGGCGAGGAAGAGTCGCCAGCCCTCATGGCCGAGGTGCTCAGGTCGTACTGGCTCACCGTCTATGAGGCTCACCTCACGCAGGTGCTGCGTCAGGCTGAAGACTCTGGCATACTGTGGAATGCAACGAGAGTGAGATATAGCTTACTAAACGCTGAACTACCTAAAGTCCGATTCCGGGGATTCCCGGATATTCACATCGTGCGGGGCGACGAGCTCATTGACCAACTGGGCACCAGCTACGCCCACGCAGGCACCGACGAGACCATCGTCATAACCCGTTCGAACAAGCGGGCCAACATCTACAACGACGGCATACGGCGCACCGTGCTCGACCGCGACGACGAACTCTGCTCGGGCGACATGCTCATGATAGTAAAGAATAACTATTCTTTTAAAGAGGAGAGAGGAGAGAGGAGAGAGGAGGAGAATTCTACGAGGTACGAGGTACGAGGTGCGAGGTACGAGGATAGTTTAGAGGCTGAAGAAGTCGCACAAAGTAATCTCGTACCTCGTACCTCGCACCTCGCACCTCGAAATGCCGCTGCCAAAAGCCAAAAGCCAACCCTCGACTTTCTGGCCAACGGCGACCGATGCGTGGTGAGGCGCGTCAGAAACGAGCAGCAACTCTACGGTTTCCGCTTTGCCGACGTCACCTTCACACTACCCGACTACGACGACCTGGAGCTGACGCTCACCATGCTCCTTGACACACTGCACAGCGAGGCACCCGCACTGACCCGCCAGCAGCAGATGCAGCTGTTTGAAGGCGTCATGGCTGACTATCAGGACATACGCTACAAGAGCGAACGCATGAAGAAACTGAAGGAGGACCGTTTCTACAACGCCCTGCAGGTGAAGTACGCCTACGCCGTAACGTGCCATAAGGCGCAGGGCGGACAGTGGGAGCACGTCTATGTGGATCAGGGCTACATGACCGACGACATGCTGACGCCCGACTACATACACTGGCTCTACACGGCCTTCACGCGGGCCACGGACCGCCTCTTCCTGGTGAACTGGCCGGAAAAGCAAGTAGATAACGTACAGTGCTCGGCGGTTTCCCCGCCGAGCAACAACGACCAACTATGATATATATTAACGACCAACTGGAGCTGATAGACTTAGAGGCGGCGATGGCCCGTCTCTCCCAGCAACGGCGCGAACAAGTAATGCGCTATAAGTTTGACAGCCTGCGCCGACAAAGCGCTGCAGCCTACCTGCTGCTTTGCGATGCCCTGGAGAAGGAGTACGGCATCACCGAGGCTCCCGTCTTTGAATACGGAGAACACGGCAAACCGCAACTCTCCTCCCCTTTGGGGAGGCAGGGAGGGGTTCCCCTACCCCACTTCAACCTCAGCCACTGCCGCGAGGCAGCCGCCTGCATCGTGGCCCGCCAGCCTGTAGGCATCGACGTGGAGAGCATCAGACGCTACAATGACTCGCTGGCCCGTTACACCATGAACGACAAAGAACTGCGGCGCATAGCCGATGCCGAAAGTCCCGAGGTGGAGTTTACCCGCCTCTGGACGCAGAAGGAAGCCGTGCTGAAACTGATAGGCACAGGGTTGCGTAACGACATGAAGAGCGTGCTAACCGATGCACCCTACCTATTAGAAACCGTGGTCAACACGCAGCGAGGCTACGCCTATTCTGTAGCCCGCAAGGGTTAGTAGCTGCGAAAGTTCCACTTGGAGTTATCGCTATTGAAGTCCCACAGGGCAATGGTGGGCGTGCTGTCGCCTGCTGAGTAGAGGCAGTAGCGCGTATTGAAGGCCAACTGGCCGGGAATGCCGAAGGGCATGATGCGGTAAGTGCCGTCAACAGACTGCTCAATACGCCAGAGCTGCTCGTCCTTGCCCTCAAAGTTGCGCGTCGTCAGCTGTAGGTCGTCACCAACGGTCAGGACGCGGTCGGTTCCGTCAATCTTTATCTGGTAGAGCGTACCAGCCAGGGTACCGCCGGCTTCGGGCACGGGTACTACCGCCCAGTGCTGGTGTGGACGAAACATGTAGTCGCTCAGACGCACAGCGATGTCACCCTCAGGCCAGTTGCCGATGACGTCCTCCAAGCGTTGGTCGGCAATGGGGCTGACCGGTTCGTTGGGGTCCATACGCCAGAAGGGCTGCCGGTCCTGAGGTATGCGGACAAAATCGACGGACAACTCCAGAGAGTAGCCTCTGCGCTCCGAGAGAATGGCGTAAGTGCCCTCCTTTATCTGTTCGCCTGCTACGGGCCAGCCGTTCTTCCAGAGCAGTGGCCGGACGGCCAAGACGGAGCGCCCGCCACGTTCGAAGTCTGCCTCAAAGTGACACGACATCAGCTCCACACCTTCGTCGAAGATGGTTCGGCCGAAGTGGCCAGGCCCCGTCATGCGCTCACCGGCAGCTATGACCATGCGTCCGCCACCGTGCAGCATGTCACGGCCCACGTTGTCGAGGTACGGGCCTTCCACTGAACGCGAACGCCCCACGACGATGTTGTAAGTAGAGTTGACACCGTCACAGCAGGTGCCATGGGTGCCGAGCAGATAGTACCAGCCGTCACGATAAATGAGGTCGGTGGCCTCGCAGTCTATGGCAATGTCCTTCTCGACGTTGCCCTTCACGCGCTCACCCGTTTTGGGGTCGAGTTCTATGAGCCGTATGCTGCCGAAGTACGTGCCGTAGGTTGCCCACAGACGGCCGGTGGTGGGGTCGAGCAGCAGCGACGGGTCGATGGCGTCGCAGTCCTCCATGCCGTCGCTCGCAGCCACCTCGACGGGGTCACTGTAGCGGAAGTCTGGCGACTGCGGGTCGAGCGTCTTGTTCCACATGGTAAGGATGCGCCCGTTGTGTCCGCCGAAGAGTCCGCCGCCAGTGGCACCATATATAACAAGGTATCGGTCGCCAATCTTCAGCACGTCAGGAGCTGCCCCGCCGCCTGGGCGTTCGGCTCCGCCATGCCACGACCAGCCGTCCTCTGATATTAGTCCGCCGCCGCCCGTTCCGAAGGTGTAGTACTTGCCACCGCACTCGGCAATGGTCGATGGGTCGTGAATGTAAGGAGCACCCACTTGTGCAACAGCACTGCTAAACGACAAACAAGCTATGAGAAAGATCAAGCTGCCAACGATTCTCACGCCACGCCCTTCGCATCTTGTATCTTGAAGGTTCCAACTATTTGTTTTCATGTTCTTTATGGAATAAAAAGTTGAGTAATCGGTTTTCCGCTCTCGTCAACGAAGCGTACACAAAAGTCGCTCAGTCCTGGACCGTTGACCAGACAGAAGCGCACAACGTTGCGACCTTCCTTCAGCGTCAGGCGTGCCGACATGCCGTCGTCTTCCACCATGCGGCGGTCGCCGTCGAGCGTTAGCACCTGCTCGTCGTTGAGCCACCAGCAGGAGGCACCGTTCGAGCCGGCTGCAAGGCGGACGTCCTTCATCTCCTGCTGACAGACGATGGTGGTCTCGCCCCAGAACAGCGAGTTGTAGGGTTCGCAACCTGCCCACTCTGCAAAGCGGAAGAGGCGTATGTTATACGTCCGACTGTCGATGGTGTGCCACTTGCCTTTCTTCGGGTTTACCTTCGGCAGTTCCTTGGCTACCATGTCGCTGAGGTAGCTTTCGGTAAGCACAATGTTCGAGCGCACCTCGTATGGGACGGGTTCCTGTAGCTTCCAACGGCGAATGAAGCCTGCAGCATCAGGGCTTGCCGATGGCGTTGTGGCAGTCGTAAAGTAATCAGGACGGTTGCGCAACTGCACCCAGTCCACATCGACCGACTCGCCGTCGCAAATGACGACAAGGTTGCTCTCGTTCATAGGAAGGTACTCTAATGGTGCTGTCAGCGTGAGCCACTGACCGCTCTGGTCGCGGCGGAAGCCCCCGCGCTCGGTAATGACGGTGACGGGGATGCGGGCCAGCAGTTTCTTGCCTGCACGCAAGGTTAGCCCGGTGTTGGCCTTCGCACGAACGCACACCACGGCATACGCATCTTTCAGCCCGTTGTAGTCAACGCCGTCATAGCGCACCCAGTCGCCTTTCTTCGGCAGCGAGACGTACCAGCCGCGAAAGCGGTTCAGCGTATCAAGGTATTCTGTTGTCACCCCATCAGCAGCACTGCTGTAGCGGTCAATCTGCAGCTGGTCGGTAGCCTTGCTGGTACCCACGCCACGCAGCGTAGGCTTCACTTCGCGGATGGTTCCGTCAGCGTTGAAGCTGATTTTCTCAATGCGTGCCGAGCGTCGCTTGTCCATCCAGGGGGAATAGTCGTTCCAGTGATAGAAGAGGTACCACTGCCCCCGATACTCCAGAATGGAGTGGTGGTTCGTCCAGCAGCGGTTGGCATGCTCCTGCATGATGATGCCCTTGAAGTCCCAGGGACCCAACGGGTTCTTTGACATGGCATAGGCCAACGTCTCCGTGCCGCCCTCCTGCCGAACCCAAGGAAAAGTCAAGTAGTACCACGAGCCGCGTCTGAAGGCAAAAGGACCTTCCTTAAAGCCGTCGGGTAGTCCCTCCATAGCCACCCCGCCAACCTGAATGGTGCCACCTTGTGGCATGCTGACGGTCTGCAGCTCGCCATCCAGCTCCAGCATATTGTCCTTCAGTTTGCCGCCACGAATGCCCATGCCGCTCCAGTAGATGTAGGCCTGGGCATCGTTGTCGATGAGCACACAGGGATCGATGCCGGTGACACCCTTGAGGGGAGCTGCCTCTGGGGTAAACGGCCCTGTAGAGCTGTTGGACGTGGCCACGCCAATGGCAAAGCCACGTCCGTTCTTTGGTGCATCGGGGAAGTAGAAGTAGTACTGGCCGCCTCTCTCCACGCAGTCGGGTGCCCACATAGAGTAGCCGTCGGGCTTACCCCAGGGCACCTGCTCCTGACTGACAATGACTCCATGATCCTGCCAGTCAGTCAGGTTCTCTGACGAGAAGACGTGATAGTCGGCCATGCAGAACCAGTCCTGTCGCTGGCCTTCAGGTGCCGGTATGTCGTGAGACGGATAAAGATACACCTTATTATTAAATACGCGAGCCGTTGGGTCGGCCGCAAACTGGTCGCGGACAATGGGGTTCTGTGCCTGCAGCTGTAGGGCGGTTGTCAGCAGCAAGAAGGGTAGTAAGCGTTTCTTTTTCATGTCTTGTAGCGTTCTGCGTCTATTTCTTTCGCAAATGTAGCTATTAATTCCCGACCGACCAAATGTCTTTCCTGACCCAGAGGGAAAAAGATACATTGTAGAAAGTATTTGATACATCCACAAAGGTCATTCACAAAGAAATGTCGTACCTTTGCACAGAAAAAAATAACATCTTCTTATAGCTTATGAAATTTCTCATCAGATAACTTCAAACACTACAATACACAATGAAAAAGACCATGCTATTCCTGCTCTGCTATCTCGCCCTAACGCTGACAGCACAAAGCCAACCCTTGATGAAAACCCATGTAGAAACCGGCGACGTAGAGGCTACGCCCGACGGTACCGACCTGGCCGTCTATAAAGCCATTCCCTATGCCGCCCCGCCCGTTGGCGAGCTGCGCTGGAAGGCACCCCAACCTGCCAAGCCCTGGCAGGGCGTGCTGAAGGCTGACAACTTCGGCCCCTGGCCACCGCAGCCCACACGCCCCGACCTGACCGAAGACATGATGAGCGAGGACTGCCTCTATCTCGGCATTGCCACGCCGGCCACTTCAGCGGCCGACCGCTTGCCCGTCATGGTGTGGATTCACGGCGGCGGATTCCAGACAGGACACTACGGCGGCGACCTCTGGACGTGTCTTGCCCGTCGCGGGGTGGTCGTCGTCAGCATCGAGTACCGCACGGGGGCCTTGGGCTTCATGGCTCATCCCGACCTGACCAAGGAGTCGAAGGACGAACACAGCGGCAACTACGGACTGCTCGACCAGCTGTTTGCCCTGGAGTGGGTGCAGCGCAACATCAGCAACTTCGGCGGCGACCCCACCAACGTCACCATCTTCGGCGAGTCGGCCGGTGCCATCAGCTGTAGTATGCTGGCTGGATCTCCCTTGGCAAAAGGACTCTTCCACAAAGTGATCAGCCATAGCGGCGGTTCGTTTGGTCCCTGGACCGACAGCCCCCGTACGCTGGCAGCCAACGCCTCGCAGCGAGGTGCCGAACAGCACGGACTGGCCTTTCAGAAACACCTGAAGAAAAAGTCTGTCAAGCAGATGCGCCAGCTCTCTACGCAGGAACTCTGCGGCCGTGAGGTGGGCTTCGGCGGCTTCTGGCCTTGCGTTGATGGCTACGTCATTACCGACGACCTCTACCGTAACTACGAGCGGGGCGAATACAACGACGTGCCCGCCATCATCATGACCAACAGCGACGAAGGCGTGCTCTTCTCGCCAACGGAGGCTCACGCCGAACAGACACAGCAGAACATTCGCCGCATGTTTGGCGACATGGCCGACGAGGCCCTGCGCGTCTATCCTGCCAATACCGACGAGGAGGCCTACTTCGCCAATGGCGACACGTTCCGCGACATGGGTTTCGCCTGGCCGTCGTTCGCCTGGGCCAGCCTACAGTCGGAGACGGGCCAGAGCCCGGCCTATGCAGCCTACCTGGCGCAACCTTCCGAATACTCGATTGTCGGAGCCAAGAAGCGTCACGGCGTAGCCCATGCCGACGACATCCTCTACCTGAACGGCATGTTCCTCTCGCAGGCCGATAAGTACCCCACTGAGGCCGCCGTGTCTGAAATCCTACAGCAGTACTGGGTAAACTTCGCCAAGACGGGCAACCCCAACGCCAAGGGACTGCCCTACTGGCCTGCCTTCGACAAGGACAAGCCCACCACAATGCAGTTCAGCAACGGCGCTTCACTCGTCCCCGTGCCCAACCGCGAGCAGATAGACTTCATAGACCGCTTCTTCCGGCAGCAGCGCAAGCTGACCGAGTACCAACGCAGGGCACTCAGCGTCGAGGCTGGCGGCACGGGTCCCTTCAAAGCCATGATGAAGGAAGAAGCGACGCTCGCTGCCCACACCATCTTCGTGCCGCGCGACCTCTCGCTGTTCAGCACCGCCCGCCCGCTGCCCGTACTCGTCTGGGGCAACGGTGCCTGCAACAACTCGCCGTGGGAGCACTTCAAGTTCCTCAACGAAATAGCCTCCTACGGCTTCCTGGTCATTGCCACGGGCTACCTGCCCTATGAGGAAGAGCCTTACGAAGGGCCCATGTCAACCGCCCAGCAGCAGATAGAGAGCCTCGATTGGGTCTTCCGTCAGAATAGCGACAAGCGCTCGCCTTACAATGGCAAGATAGACACCCGCCACATCTGTCTTGCAGGCATGTCGTGCGGTGGTCTGCAGACGCTCTCCAACTGTGCCGACAAGCGCGTCACGTCACTCATGATCTGCAACAGCGGACTCTTCAACGAGCAGAACGCCCACACCGCCGTGAGCGGCATGCCTATGCCCCCGAAGGAGAAACTGCAAGACATTCACTGCCCCGTGCTATACATGCTGGGCAGCGAGACCGACATAGCCTACGCCAACGGCATGGACGACTTCCACCGCATCCACCACGTGCCGGCCTGCGTCATCAATTATCCTGTAGGTCACGGCGGCACCTACCGCCAGCCCCATGGCGGCGAATTCTCCGTACCCGCACTGGCCTGGCTACAGTGGCAGCTGAAGGGCGACACCGAGGCTGCCGCCATGTTTACTGGACCGGCTCCCGAACTGCTGAAGCGTGAAGGCTGGACGCTGGAATGTAACGAACTCTTCAAACAATACAACCGATGAAAAAAACAATGCTTACTTTTGCACTGGGTGCCATGAGCTTTTACAGTGCTTCAGCCCAGGCCGACCCCAACTGTTACGTCTATCTCTGCCTCGGGCAATCCAACATGGAGGGTAACGCCAATATCGAAGCCGTTGACCAGGAGTACGTTGACGAGCGTTTCCAGATGGTGGCCTGTGTCAATTTCACCAACCCTGCACGCCAGCTGGGAGAGTTCTACACGGCTTATCCACCCATCGTGCGTCCGTGGACAGGTCTCGGCATGGCCGACTACTTCGGCCGCTCCATGGTGGCCGCTCTACCCCGCGACATTAAGGTCTGCGTGGTCGATGTGGCCATTGGCGGTGTCGATATCAAGGGATTCATGTCCGAAGAGGTGCCCACCTACCTCGAGACGGCCGAAGACTGGTTGAAAGCGTCGTTTGCTGCCTACGAAAACGACCCTTACAAGCGACTCGTCGATATGGCAAAGAAGGCCCAGCAGAAGGGTGTCATCAAGGGTATTCTGCTCCACCAGGGCGAAACGAACACCGGCCAGCAGGACTGGCCGCAGAAGGTAAAAACAGTCTATGAGCGACTGCTGAGCGACCTCGGTCTTCGGACTGCCGACGTGCCCCTGTTCGTGGGCGAAGTGGTAAGTGCCGACCAGAACGGCCAGTGTGCCAGCCACAACAGCATCATTAACAACGTGCCCAACGTCATTCCTACGGCTCACGTCGTTCACTCGCAGGGCTGTCCCGTACGGAGTGACCGCCTGCACTTCACTGCAGCCGGTTACCGCACCATGGGCAAGCGCTACGCCATGGAGGCTCTCAAGGCCTTAGGCCAGCCCGCCAAGGTCAATGACTCCTACACGCTACACGCCAGCCTGAAGAACCTCTACACCGCCACAGGCTTAGAGCCCATAGCCGACATCACCCTGCGTCCGGGCTATGAGCACAAACTCGACGTCAAGGCAACGTTCCTCGACGGCCACGTGGAAAACGTGTCGCAGGAGGCTGTCGTCAGTGCCACCGGGCCGCTCACCGTCAACGGCACGACCATCAAGGCCACGGGCGAAGGCCAGGCCACGGCGACCGTCAGCTATACAGACTTCACCGGCCAGACTGTCAGCACCACTGTAGCCATCAGCGTGAATTAATTTAGCGGAAGAATTGCGTGAATGCCTTGACGGTGTAGATATGGTCGGCCACGCTGCCAGTCTCACGACAGCTGTGCATGGCAAGGATGGCATTGCCCATATCGACACCTCTCAGCGGTATCGATGAAGCGAGGATGTTGCCCAAAGTGCTGCCGCCAGCCACGTCGCTGTGGTTGACGAAACGCTGAAACGGCACACCGGCCTCGCGGCAAATCTCAGCGAAGACAGCGGCAGAGACGGCATCGCTGGCATACTTCTGGGCGGCATTGAACTTGATGACCGGGCCGCCGCCAAGCACGGGATGGTTCGTCGGGTCGTATTTCTCGCTGTAGTTGGGATGCCAGGCGTGGGCATTGTCGGCTGACACCATGAAGGCTCGCTCGACCGCCTGATAGAATGCTTCCTCCGATGCACTCTGAGCCAGCGCAATGCGCTTCAGTAGTATCGACAGAAACGGACTGCCAGCCCCCTGCTTGGTCTGCGAGCCTGTCTCCTCGTTGTCGAAGATGGCCAGAACCTTTGTCGCGTCGGTCGTGGCGGTGCCAATCATCGCCTCCAGCCCTGCGAAACACATCGAAAGGTCGTCGAGACGACCGGAAGAGATAAACTCGTCATGCACGCCGAAGGTACAGGCTGGCGTGGCATCAGCCAGATAGAGGTCGAAGTCGAGGATATCCCCAGACTGGACACCCAGCTCGCCGCAGACGACGTTCATCAGCAGGTTCCCCCGTTCCAATTCATTGGTCACGATGCCAAGAATAGGCAGCATATCCTTCTGCCTGCTCAATTTCACACCATCGTTAACCTGTCGGTTGAAATGGATGGCGAGGTTGCAGATTTGCAAGAGGGGACGTTTGACGTGCAACAGCAGTGTCTTGGGATGGAGCGCATCATCACCACGCACTATCACACGACCTGCAATCGTCAGCGGACGGTCGAACCATGTCGACATGACCGGACCTCCATACACCTCTGTGTTCAGTTTCACGATTCCCCCCTCGCACAGCATCTCAGCATTGGGCTTGATGCGGAAAGTGGGCGAGTCACAGTGGGCGCAAATCATACGGAATCCGGCATCGGCCATCGGTTGGCGACCGATGTGGAAGGCATAGACCGACGAATCGTTCTTCGTCACGTAGAGTTTATCACCTGCCCGCACCTCTCCGATGGGCATCTGAGGGTCCATACGACGATAGCCAGCGTTCTCCAGTTCGTTGGCGATGTTACTTGCTGCCAGGAAGTTCACTGGCGAAGCATCCAGAAAATCAAAAAGTCTCTTAATCATATTGCAATTGTTGTTATTTGGACGCAAAGATACATAAAATGTCTGATATTACAAACATTTCAACGAAAACATAATAATAAAGGGTCTCTTCGATTTCAAGGAGTTTGGCCATAATGGGGATATGGCTTCGTTTGGCCCGCACCTTATGGTCCTTATAAAACCTAATTGACTTCTTGCTCATATCTCGTCTTCCTTTATTTCTGGTAACGTTTCTGTTCTTTGTCTTATAGCCTTGCTGCTCAGCGGTGTGACTTCACGAATCTGTCCCCGTGTCACAGATTATGCACAAAGTGATAGAACTGACAAACGAATATCAGAAAAAGGTACAGAAAAGTGGGGAAAACAACATTTAAATGTGATTATTTACTAAATATACGAACGTTTTGTGTGTTCTTTCAGAGAAAAAGAGTAACTTTGTACCAAGAACAATAGAAATCCATTATGGACAAAGACATTAATCGCATCAAAGTCGTGCTTGCAGAGAAGAAAAGAACCAATAAGTGGTTGGCAGAACAGTTGGGATGTGCGCCTTCTACCATATCAAAATGGTGTACCAATGACTGCCAGCCAACAATGGAGACATATCTAAGAATTGCAGACCTGCTTGATGTGGAACTGACAGAATTAGTAAGAACAAAGAAAAATCAAACACCCTCTTTATAAGTTACTGGTTAACTATAATACACTTAGTGGGTAACTCGGAAAAGTTAGTGGGTAAGTCAAATTGATTGAAAAAATGAGTATAAGCGTAAATACAATTAAACGACTTCTGTGGGTATTGTTAGGAGTATTTGTCCTAACGTATTTAATTTCCCTAAATATAGAGTTCCATTTTGTTGCTGACATAAAATGGCTGTCTAACGAGTTCCTGTTTGCCATTGTTGGCGGGGCATTTGCAAGTCTCGTTATTGTAATTGTATGTGAAGTTATAAGGTATCGACAATTAAAGTTTGCAACAGAAGCAGCCTTGTTTTCAAACTTGGCAAACCTTTATGGGCAGTTCTTAATAATCAGAAGCAATTGTAAGAGAGCATTGAATAATCATGCCCTTGTTACGGACAATTTGATACAGCCTACCTGCAATAATGCGATGATGTTTGCTGACTACATCAATGGGACTGATTATACACCTTTTTGCCAAAAGAACAAAATAAAAGATATCTTACTCAAATATAAGACAGATAAATATCAAACTATGAAATCTGTCCTGTTCGGTTTTATAAATCTTCAGATTGCAATTCACACAGACAAGATTGAGTTGATAAAACAACAAGGTGCTTCTAATAATGTCACATCAGACTGTCCATACGTGAACAAAACGTTGAATAAAGTGATAAACCAGACAACAACTATTCTTACGTATCTTGACCAGATTATATCACAAATTGATAACGAATTGGGAAATAAATACCACTGGCAGAATGTGAAACAAACTCTAAACACTTATCAAGAAAACTTCGTAGAGCAGAATTTGGATGTTTATCTGAAAGAAGACGTTATCGTTTTCTAACCAAATACTAAAGACAATAAATACATTAAAATTATGACAATAGCATCAATAATCAAAGATTCAGAATACAGCTTGTCTTTATTCCCTGACGAATATATCAAAGAATTAGAGAGCAAAATCATTGATAAGAACGGTAAGGCTTATATCTTATGCCAAATAAGAAACAAGGAAATCAAGCTAACTCCAGAAGAGATAGTGCGACAATTATATCTAATGGTATTGATGCGTGATAAGGATTACCCTAATTATCGGATTCAGTTAGAGTATGAGGTTTCCTTTGGTCGTGAAAAGAAACGCGCAGATATTGTTGTTACAGACAAAGACAATCACAATGTTCCTTATATTATCGTAGAGTTAAAGAAGCCGAAGCTTCGTGACGGAAAGGAACAACTGAAGGGCTATTGTAATGCTACAGGTGCTCCTATTGGAGTTTGGACGAATGGCCAACAGATTTCATATTATCACCGTAAAGATCCCAATTACTTTGAGGACATTAGCGATATACCTAATGCTCACCAAAAACTTTCAGACATTATTGGGGAAAAGTGGACTTATGAGGACTTAAAGAAGCATGATAAACTTGTCAATGAGCGCAAATCGTTGAAAGACCTCATCCTCGAAATGGAAGATGAGGTACTTGCAAATGCTGGAGTAGATGTATTCGAAGAGGTTTTTAAACTTATCTTTATGAAACTTTTCGATGAAAAAGAAAGTGGAAGAAAGCCAAATCGAAACTTAGAGTTCCGCAATTATGGGGAAACAGAATTCGAACTGAAAAAGCGATTACAAGATTTGTTTGATAAAGCAAAACATAAATATCCAGGGATTTTCCCAAAAGACGATAAGATTCAACTTGCTCCATCTCATTTATCAGTTTGTGTATCTTCACTTCAAAATGTTAAATTGTTCAATTCTAACCTTGAAGTTGTGGATGAAGCCTTTGAATATCTCATCAATAAGAGTAGTAAGGGAGAAAAAGGGCAATACTTTACGCCTCGCTATGTAATTGACATGTGTGTTCGGATGCTTAATCCACAAGAGGATGAAACAATGATTGATACAGCCTCAGGCAGTTGTGGTTTTCCTGTTCATACAATGTTCTATGTTTGGAGGAAAATCCTAAAGCGTTTGAATAAGCCACAAAGCGATTTGTTTACCATAGACGATAAACCAGCAGATTGTGAAGATTACGTTAAAGAACATGTCTTTGCAATAGATTTTGACGAGAAAGCGGTACGAGTTGCAAGAACACTCAATTCTATAGCTGGTGATGGTCAGACGAACGTGCTTTACATGAATACTCTGGATTATGAGCGATGGGATGATAATCTGACTAATCCAGATTGGACAAGAACATATTTTGAAGGGTGGTCTAGATTGATGGATCTTAGAAAAGACAATAATAGCTTCCGCGATTTCAATTTTGACATTGTAATGGCCAATCCTCCTTTTGCTGGCGATATAAAGGAAAGTCGCATACTAGCCAAATATGAAATAGCAAGAAGTTTTGGATACGACAAATTGAAAGAACTACCTCAAGGTGCTAAATATGAATCATGTAATGGGGATGCTCCCAATTTTGCAGAAGTTCTAAGAAATGGTGGTGAGACAATCTATCAAATGGCTGATGGCACATTCCGTAAAACGAAGTTGAAGGAAGCACCCAAGATGAGCCGTGACGTTCTTTTTATAGAGCGTAATCTTGATTTCCTAAGGCCTGGTGGTCGTATGGCAATTGTACTTCCACAAGGACGATTTAATAATGCGAGTGACAGGTACATTAGAGAATATATCGCAGATCGTTGTCGTATCTTAGCTGTTGTTGGTTTACATAGCAATGTATTCAAACCCCATACAGGAACTAAGACAAGTGTTCTCTTTGTACAGAAATGGGACGAAGAGAAGTGCCCACGAGTAGATGATTACAATATTTTCTTTGCTACCATGAAGGAACCGAGCAAGGATAATAGAGGTGACAAGATTTATCGTGAAAAGATTAATGAGGATGGTACCAGTGAACCTTTATTAGATTCTCATGGACATTTGATAGTGAAACATGACCTGTTTAATCATGAGGGAATGACTGAGGATGGTATTGCTGAAGCCTTTGCCGAATTTGCGAAGAAAGAAAAACTAAGTTTTTTCTGAGTAGCCCTTTCAACGAAGAGCAGTACAACGAATTGTTGGAAGGGCAGGAAATAAGCGAGGTTAAACTAAGCGATTTAGATTCATACAAACGAATTGATGCCGAATTGTTTAATAAAAATTATGTACTTTTCAAATCTGCAATAAAGCAAATGGCTTATACAACATTTGCTGATGAGTGCCTAGTTATTAGAAAGGGCATTTTCAATGTTGATTCAGATTGTTATTGTAAGAAAGGAGTTCCTTTTGTTCGCATTTCCAATCTGGATAGTATGATTATAGACACTAAGGATATGGTTTATATTCCATCAGGAATACATAAAGATAATCTCAAAACAGAATTGAAACGAGGAGACATTGTCCTTTCAAAAACAGCTGTAGCTGCGGCTTCCATTGTAAACATAGATTGTTGTAATGTCTCACAAGACATTGTTGCAATAAAATTCAAAGCCAACTCAAAAGTTTTGAGTCATTATGTAGTTGTTTTTCTCAATACAGTATATGGAAATGAACAATTGCAAAGAAGATTTACAGGTAATGTTCAAATGCATTTGAATCTGGAAGAATGTAAAAATGAAGTAATGATTCCTGTGTTTCCCATCCAATTTCAATTAAAAATTAAAACATTATTTGAGAAAGCTATTCTGTTGCGTTCTCAGTCACAGATGTTATATTCAGAAACTCAAAAGTTGTTGTTGGAGAATTTGAATTTGACCGATTGGCAACATAATAATAACCAAGTGAATGTAAAGAGTCTGAAAGAATCATTCTTATCAAGTGGCCGTTTGGATGCCGAATACTACCAAGTGAGGTTTGACGAACTTGAAGCAAAGATTAAATGGTTTCATTATAAAACAATTGCAGAGATACAACAATTTAATGCCCGAGGCGTACAACCTAATTATGTCGAAAAAGGACATGTACCTGTTGTTAACAGTAAACATATTCTTGAGGAAGGATTAGACTATGATAACTTCGAACGGACAACAGAGGTTTTTTTGTCTTCGCAAAATCGTGCTCAAATTGGTTATGGAGACATACTGATTTATACAACTGGTGCTAATATCGGTAGGACGCAGGCCTACCTAAAGCACGATTATGCTTTAGCAAGCAATCATGTAAACATCTTGCGTGTTAAAGGCGTAAACCCCGTTTACCTCGCCTTTGTGCTTAATTCTCCAATTGGTCGTATGCAGACAGAGAAGTTATGTTCGGGGAGTGCACAAGTGGAGATATACCCCAATGATATTGAAAAAATCATAGTTCCCATACTTGATGAAACTAAGCAAGAGACTATAGCAGCAAAAGTTCAAGATTGTTTTGCCTTGAAGATGGAGAGCAAACGTTTACTAAATGTTGCTAAGACTGCTGTGGAAATTGCAATCTGCGAAGGCGAAGAAAAAGCATTGAAGTACCTAAAAGAAAACGGGAATGAATAGAATAATACTTATTGGTAACGGCTTTGACTTGGCTCATGGTCTCAAAACTAGATATGAAGACTTCATAAACTGGTATTGCGACCAAAGAGTTTATGGATTTGTTGGCAATTTGTCAGATATTTCAAGTGATATTCTATGTTCTTTCCAAGACTTGCGACATCAGGTGTGGAATGTCAATGCATTTGCAAATGGATTCAACCTTAATCACGCAAAGGGGAAAGACATTGTAGACCATCTCATAAAAAATAAGGAATTTTTTAAAACAACAATGTCACCATTCTTTGAAAATATCTATAAAAGCATTGAGACAAAAGGATGGGTTGACATTGAAAATGAATATTACGATTTACTTAAGAAGTATGCAATAAAGGAATCGGCAACAGACAATTTGCATGAACTAAACATTCAACTGCAATATGTGCAATCGCGTTTGACAGAATACTTAATAGGGTGCCAACAGGGAGCAAACATCATTAGTGAAATAGTAGAAAAGATTTATGCTCCTATTAAAATGTCGGATATTTCAATTGAAGGGCAGAGTAACATAATTGAGCACATTCAAAAGTGGTGGCTAATACAAAATGACAACGTTTTACAGGAAAAAGCCAATAGATACCATGACAACTCCCTCATTGAGGGGGTAAAATCTTACAAGTACAATCTGGAGCATAATATCTATAACATGGAATATCCCCGACTGTTTATGCTGCCTGACTACATTATGCTGCTGAATTTCAATTATACCAATACTGCAAATATGTACTTGAACAATTCAGTGTCATTTGTCAATCACATTCATGGAACATTAGAAAAACCAGAGAGTATGATTTTTGGCTATGGGGATGAATTGGACGACAATTTCAAGAAACTTCTTGATTCGAATGAGAATGAGTGTCTACGTAATGTAAAGTCAATAAAGTATCAAGAATCAGACAACTATCGAAATGTTTTAGGGTTCATAGAATCTGCCCCCTTCCAAGTTTGCATCATGGGACATTCTTGCGGCAACTCAGATCGTACATTGCTCAACACACTCTTTGAACATAAGAATTGTATCTCTATCAAACCTTATTTTTATATTAAACAAGATGGAACGGACAATTATCTAGAACTTGTTCAAAATATTAGCAGAAACTTCACTGATATGAAACTAATGCGAGATAGAGTGGTAAACAAAACATATTGTGCGCCTCTTACAAATTAAATGATTAACTATGCAAACGTTATGACAGAACAAGCATTACAACAATATCTCATCAAGCAATACCCAAAGGAGGATGAGGGTTGCGAGTGGAAGGAATTCAAGAACCTGAAGAATGACTTCAGTGGTCATGAGAAGGATGATGTCATCTCCTACGTGTCTGCATTGGCTAACATGGAGGGTGGGCATCTGGTTGTTGGTGTCGAGGACAAAACGTTGAGGATTGTTGGGACGGATACCTACAACTACGATGTGCAAAAAGCACGGCTACGCTTAATTGATCAATGTGCCAATCTACCTTCAGAGGGGCTGCTTGTAGAGGAATTTATTACAGACGATACTCACAAAACAGTATGGGTCATCCATGTGCCAAGACACATGAAGAGACAACCCGTTTATGCGCATAACAAGGCATGGCAGAGGCTGGATGACTCGTTAATAGAGTTGACGGATTCTCGCAGGAATGCAATCTTGGACGAGCAGGACAAAGTGGAAAAGGACTGGTCTTCACAGATTATCCATGATGCAACTATTGATGACCTTGATCCTCGTGCGGTTGCCAAAGCCAGGGAGAAATTCATTGAATTGCATCCTGAAAGAGAAACAGAAATAAAAGCGTGGGACGATGCAACATTCTTGAACAAAGCGAAACTTACGATAAAGGGACAAATCACAAATTCAACAATCATTCTCTTAGGCAGAGAGGAAAGTGAGCACTTCCTTTCGCCTGCCGTTTGCAAGATCAGATGGATGCGCAAAAAGAATGGGACAGACGAGAATGATGAGTTTGGTATCTTCTCTATTCCTATGATTCTCGCGGTAGATGAGGTTGCGGGGAAAATAAAGAATGCCACATACACTTATACGATAGAGGGAAACATGTTCCCTGACACCTTATTACGCTACGATGTCTTCACCATTAGAGAGCCTTTATGTAATGCTATTGCACATCAGGATTATAGCCTGTCAGCGAGAATAGAGGTAGTAGAATATGAAGATGAACGTCTGCGTTTTAAGAATTATGGTACATTCCTACCATTGTCCGTTGAGTCTGTGGTTGAGAATGACTTTCCTGAATCAAGATACCGAAACAAGTTTTTGGTGGAAGCCATGCGTAACGTGAAAATGGTGGAGACAGAGGGCGGTGGCATTCGCAAACTCTATATGCAACAAAAGAAGCGTTTCTTTCCTATGCCAAAGTATGACTTAGGCGGACAGACGGTAATTTGTGAGATAGAGGGAAGAGTGTTGGACGAGAACTTTGCCAAAATACTGGTCAACAATCCCAATTTGACTTTGTCTGACATTATCTTATTAGATAAAGTACAAAAGCATGAACATATTTCGGAAGACTCCCTTGCATATCTTAGGAGAAAGAAATATGTGGAAGGCAGAAAGCCTAATATTTATTTGGCCTTTTCTGTTGTTAAGCAATCTAAACATGTGGGATTAAAGACCTCTTATATCAAAAACAAAAGTTTTGATGATGATTATTTCAAAAAGCTCATCATTGACTATATTACTAGTTTTGGGAAAGCTACTCGTCAGGAGTTAAATGCATTATTGGAAAGTAAGTTGCCAGAATCGCTTTCCAAGCAACAGAAGTTTGACAAGGTCACCAATCTTCTATCTTCGCTTAAGAAGAAGGATATCATTAAAGTCATTGATAGAAAATATTGGGTAATGGCAAAGTCGGATTAACAAATCAAACAAACGAAATTCACAAACAAAAAGTGATAATAGTAGCGTAAAATGGGGCTTTAGGCAGATGTTGGATTAACAAATGGAATCCAATTAACAAACCAGAATTAACAAATAAGATTTGGTTATGTCATATTCGTTTTATACCTTTGCACCCAAGATGAGCGTTCTATGGTTTAGTGAGAAATGTGTAGGAATATGTAAGGCCTCTCGTTTCTAAAGTGTTACCTTCATCTTTCTCGTCCAAAGGTAACTCGCTGATATTCAAATAGAGAGAATAGAAGTTCTACTATTTTGAGACCGTTCTCAATTCATTGTTCTGCCATAAATTGCCTGAAAGAGCACCCGACTCAGAACCACCGCCTGATTCGTGGCTCTTTGTCGGGTGCAAAGGTACGCATTTATTTCCAATTTCCAAAATATTCACTTGGAAAAATAGGCTCAGCGGATTTACCCGGTTGGTAAAGCTTGAGCTAATCAAGAATAAAGTGTCGCCAGCCTGTACATAAAGAACTTGATGTCTCCGACTCCTCTGAACTGAGTTCTGAAAGCCTTGATTTTGGCGTTGAAGGATTCTGCTGATGCGTTGGTGAGCCTGTCTTGGAAGTAGTT
>DGTH01000123.1:0-1496 GCA_002393705.1 Prevotella sp. UBA4341
GTGCCAAGCGCGGCGTTGGCAATGCTCGTCTGAGCGTTGACAGCCAGGGCGTGAACTTCGAGGTGGCCGTGCCTAACTGCGACCTCGGCATCCGTGCCCGCGAACTGACCAAGGCCGGAGTCTATGACGGATGCAGCTTTGAGTTCTGGCCGGACAAGTACGACATCGAGGAGCGCGAAGGCAAGGTGCCACTGGTGCGCCACACCCACTTCCGCGCCATCACCGCCCTGACGCTGGGCATGGACCCCGCCTACTTGCAGACCTCGCTCTCGGCCCGCGAACTGCTTGACACCATCGAGCACCGCGAGGAAGAAGAAGAGGAAAAACAGAACACAGACGACGAAAAGAAGGTGGAAGAGGAGGAAAAGGCCGCTGAGGAAGCCGAAGAAAAAGAGGAATCGGCTGAGACCAAAGAGGCCGAAGAGACCGACGAGGAGCGCGAGGCCAGCGAACTGGCCGAGCAGGAGCAGCGCGAGCGCGAGGCAGTCGCCGTCATGCGTATGCGTCGCAACCGTCTCTCACTGATGAACCGAGAAATCGAAGACATTATTTATTAACCCCTTAAACGTTTAAGCAATGAACAAAAAGGAAATCATGAAGCTGATGTCTCGCAACCGCGAGATTCAGGACAGCTTTGCCGCTATGTACGACAAGGCCGAGAAGGAGAAGCGTGAACTGACCACCGAGGAGAAAGTCCAGGAGGAGCAGCTGAAGCGCGAGTTTGAAACCAACCAGCGCAGCATCAAGATGTATGCCGACGAAGCCACCGTGGCAGGCATCCGCGAAAGCGAGAACAAGAACCAGCGTCTGCGTGAGTACCTGAAGGACGTGCAGCAGAAGCGTGCCAACGCTACCACCGTACTGCTGAACCCCGTCACCACGGGTGCCGACCAGAACGCCACCGCCAACATCGTCAGCAGCGGTGCCATCCCCATCACCATTCACGACGTGATGGACACGAAGGTTGAGGGCACCACGCTCCCCGCCGGTGTGAACATCCTGACGGGTGTGGTCGGTGACAACCTGTGGCCTATCAGTGCCGACGACGTGGTGGCCAGCGTTGCAAACGAGGTCGCCCAGATTGAGGAGCAGGCTCTGAAATTCACCAACATCAAGGCCGTCTCGGAGCGCGTCGCCCTGGCCGTTGCCGTCTCGAACAAGGCCATCGACAACGCTGCCTTCGACCTCTTCACCTTCGTCACCATGAAGATTCGCAAGGCTCTGAACATCCTGCTCGCCAAGCGTATCTACTCTCACGCCAAGTGGACCGATGCCTTCAAGGGTCCGTTCTCGCTCGTCACTGCCGGCACCATCACCAAGGGCGAAGGCTTTGCCAAGGCTCTGGCCGCTGCCGTCGCTGCTGTTGCAGACCTCGGCTTCGAGGGTGAGCCGACCATCATCATCGACAAGGTGACTGAGGCCGAGCTGAAGTACACCCCCGCCAACGACTTCAAGGGCAACACCGACGCTGTGATCAAGGACGGCAAGCTGGCCGG
>DGTH01000123.1:1559-3986 GCA_002393705.1 Prevotella sp. UBA4341
GGTTACAACTACATCACCAGCGGCCACATCAACGGCGAGCTGGACGGACAGAACAAGTACGTGAAGGCTTCCGACCGCTACATCGGTATCGGCTTCTTCGAGTACCTGGCAGTGCAGCAGCATGGCGAGGTGCGCTTCTCGGTTGACTCGACAAGTGCCGCCGTGGCTGGTCGCAACAGCACCGTCTTCACGCTGAACACCGACTTCTCGGCAACCGAGCTCAGCCACAAGATTAACGGTGGTGCCGACAACAGCGAACCGAAGGCCTTCAAGCTGCTGAAGATTGTGGAGGAGCAGGAGACTGCGTAAACCTGAACGCAAATCAAGTTCATAGTTCTTGATAATCGGCCCGCAGGACGGCGGCGATGCACCAGCAACAGCCATGACCGAGCCTGCGGGCTTTCGGTAAACCCTAAGCAATAAAACAAACGATAAGTGTACGGCAAAGTGCCGTATGTATAAGTTTAACAATTAAAATTTCTAAGCACTATGCCTTCAGAAATCATCCAACTGCCTCAGAACGGAGGCAATCAGAAAGGAGGTAACAAATGAACCACCCCCCATATGTCAACGGATATACTCCATATATCCATGTGGTGAATGCCGCAATGAATCCTAATGCCGTCGTATTGTCTGTTGACAACAGTGAAATTTTCCCCATCGGAAAGTTTTTCCTGTATGTTGGGATTCCGCTACCGTCAAACAAAGGTGCGTTGCCTGTTTCTATTTCCTTAAATGGGAATCCCAGGCAACTGACTTTCTTTGGTGGCGCAAGTGTAACTGTTGCAGACATTGACGGAACAGGTGTTGTCGAGGTGTTCTATGACAGGGACAATGGTATCCTCCAGATGCTCAGTACGCCTGCCCCGACACAACCAGCGTAAATCATTAACCATCAATATCGACTGACAGCAGTATGAGCCTACTCACGGACAAATTCTTCTACAGCGCATTGACACAGAGCGAAGATGTGACCGCCATCGTGGATGACCGCATCTTCAATCCCGCCCGCCCGACGGTGGACGAGGACGAAGACAAAATCCCATACATCATCATCACCTTCGACGGTTTGCAGAACAATGCCGACACGAAGGATGACGGCGTGGAGGGCGACGAAGACCGCGTGACAGTCAGCATTCTGTGTGTGCATGAGGACTGCGACGCGCTGGGCGACATGACCGAACTTGTGCGCCAGACCCTTTGCGACTATTGGGAAGCACACCAAGGCGAACCGCTGACCCCCATCGGCTGGCAGTTCTCTGCGGGCCGCGTAGACTACGACCCCGACAAGCCCTGCTGCTATCAGTTGCTTACCTATCAATGCGACACCAATAAGTAGTATATGGATAACGGCATCAAGACATCACTCCAGGAAGAGCTGCTCAGCAAGGGCAGCGTGACGCTCACGGCCAAGAGCCGCGAGGAAATCTACAGCCAGTGCCAGACACTGGTTGACTCTCTCCCAGAAGGCACCAAGTGGACGCGCACCATCTGCCAGTACCACCCCGACACCTTCAGCTTCGAACAAACAGTATCAATCACCAAAAAGTAACACGCTATGGCATTAAAAAAACTGAAAGGTCAGAACTTCCGCGCGTTCGTCGGAGGCAATGCCGTCCCTGAAGCCTCCAGCTGTCAGGTGAGCATCACCGGCAATATGGAGGATGCAAAAACCAAGGATTCTGAGGGCAGCTTCGGCCAGGAACAGATGGTGTCGCGCTCATGGTCTGTGCAGGTCGATTCCTACGAGGCCACCGCCGCCGCGCTCATCGCCGTCATCCAGCAGTTCGTCAGTGACGATAAAGTGACCGTCGGCTGGGATGAGACCAAGGAAGTGGCAGGCTCTCAGAACCGCACGCCTAACAACGCAGCCTTCGCCCGTTCAGGACAGGCCATTCTCAATGACTTTACCATCCAAGCCAATAACCGCGCCAACATTCAGGTGACGCGCCAGTATATGGGCAGCGGAGCATTGGCATAACCTCTAAAACATTACGACTATGGATAAAGGACAACATCTCAGACTCTTCATCGTAGAAGGTACCAGCAACAATGTGATAGCCATGAGCACCGAACTCAGTCTGCATGGCTCAGCACAGACAGAGAACAGCACGACGAAGGACACCACCGACTCCACGGGTGCCGTATGGGACGAAAACGATGTGGTAGGCCGCACCTACGACATCAACTTCTCCGCGCTTGTCGCCAGCGGCACGGACACCGGCAAGACCTTTGCCGACATCGAGGGCAAGGTCAACGACGAAATCATCAACTGGAAGATAGCCCTCGCCAGCGGCGAGCAGAACCGCACGATGGGCACCGTCATCTGCTCAGGCCAAGGCAAGCTCACCAACGTGCAGGCCACCGGCCAAGTCTCTCAGCAAGCCACCTACAGCGGAACCATCAACGGCTACGGCCCGCTCGTGC
>DGTH01000002.1:0-1202 GCA_002393705.1 Prevotella sp. UBA4341
TGCCGCTTGGCTTGTCCAAGAACTTAGGGGGCTGGAGGCAACTAAATCTTGTATAACTCTCCTGCCGTCATGCGCAGGAAGCGGTTGACAGCCAGATAGGCACAAATAGCCGTAATGACAATGCCAAACAGCAGCACTGCCACGCCGGTAATGGTCAGTTCCTGCCAACCTATAATGGTGAGCACCTCGGGCTGCTGCAGGTACAAGGCATAAAAGCCGCCACCCAACAGCACAATGGCCAGCAGGGCCGCCAAGACACCAATGCTGACAGCCCGCCTGAGAAACGGACGGCGAATGAAGCCCCACGAGGCTCCCACGAGCTTCATGGTGTGAATAAGGAATCGGCGGGAATAGACACTCAGCCTGACGCTGTTGCTAATGAGCGAGAACGAAATGATGGTCAGCAACACCGCCAGCACCAGCAGCACCAGGCTAATCTTGCTGACGTTGGCATTCACCTCGGCTATCAGGTCTGCGGGGTAGTTTACCTCGGCTATCTTAGGCAGGTAGAGTATCTGCTGCTTGACCTTCAGCACCGAGTCGGTATTGGCATAGGGCTCCGTAAGCCGAATCTCAAACGTGGCTGGAAAGGGGTTAAAGCCTACGAAGTCCTCAGGGTTCTGACCCATTTCCTCGCTGTACTCCTTCTTGGCCTGCTCCTTGCTGATGTAGGTTATTTGACGACTATAGGGCCTTACGCGCAACTTGTTATAAGTGGTGTTGATTTCCTGCTTCGAAATGTTGTCGGCCATTACCACGGTGACCGTAAGGTTTTCCTTGACGTAAGCCGAAAGGTTGCGTGCCGTGAGCACCGTAAACACGACGATGCCCAGCAACACCAGTACCATCGTGATGCTTATACATAGAGTAACAACCTGCAATCCATGGCGGCTGCCGGCAGTTTTCTGTTTCTTTCCCATTACTTATATTAAGATGTAATACACCAAATTGTGTGCAAAGGTACGACTTTTTAGTGAAGAATGAAGAATGAAGAATGAAGAATTTGCTACCGCAAACCGCTTATTTAACGTTTTTTATTGATTGCCTCGCTCATTTCTCATTTATCATTTCTCATTTCTCATTTTTCTTCGTACCTTTGCCCGCAGTATGAGCACAATTATTTATGATTCTCCTATATTCGGCCCTGTCCACAGCCGACGCTTAGGGCTCTCGTTAGGCATCAACCTGCTGCCCGCCGACGG
>DGTH01000002.1:1405-5946 GCA_002393705.1 Prevotella sp. UBA4341
TGCCCGACGTACTGACTTTTGCTGGCAACGGCGAACCCACCAGCCACCCGCACTTCGCAGAGATTATCAGCGACACCATCAGCCTACGCAACCGTTATTGTCCCAAGGCCAAGGTGTCGGTGCTGAGCAATGCCACGTTCCTGCACCGTCAGGCGGTTCACGACGCGCTGATGCTCGTCGATAACAACATACAGAAACTCGACACCGTGTCGGACGAATACATCCGCCGAATAGACCGTCCCAACGGCAACTACGACGTAGCGGCGGTCATCGGGCAGCTCAAGGCCTTCCACGGCCACGTCATCATACAGACCATGTTCTTAAAGGGAGCCTCACCCCAGCCCTCTCCAAAGGGAGAGGGAGTTGACGTTTGTAACACTGGGGATGCGTACGTCGCCCCGTGGCTGGAGGCTATTCGCGAGATTGGCCCGCAGCAGGTCATGGTCTATACCATCGACCGCGAAACGCCGGCCCAGGGGCTTGAGAAGGCCACCCACGCCGAGCTGGACGCCATCCGCGACCGTGTCCTGGCACTCGGCATTCCCTGTTCGGCGTCTTATTAGCCCTATAAGCCCAATGAGCCCCATTAGCCCCATCACCCAAAAAGACCACCACTTCATGCAGCACGCCCTCGACGAAGCCCGGCTGGCCCTGAAGGCTGGCGAAGTGCCCATTGGCGCCGTCGTGGTATGCCAGGACCGCATCATTGCCCGTGCCCACAACCTGACGGAGACGCTCTGCGACGTCACCGCCCATGCCGAGATGCAGGCCATTACGGCAGCAGCCAACCAGTTGGGCGGTAAGTACCTCACCCACTGCACGCTCTACGTCACCGTAGAGCCTTGCACCATGTGTGCCGGAGCCTTGGGCTGGGCCCAGCTTTCGCGCATTGTCTATGGCGCAACTGACGAAAAGCGGGGCTTCCACCGCTATGCCCCCCAGGCTTTACACCCCAAGACAACAGTAACTGGCGGCATCCTCGAGGAGGAGTGTCGCCAGCTGATGCAAGATTTCTTTAAGCAGAAACGATAATCTTTACATTTGTAAGATGAAACTGATCAAGTCTTTTTACCCGTTGATGGCCCTAGTGCTCTTGCTGACGGTCTGCTCAAAGAACGATGACGACCCGACGACGGCCGTCGAGACATCACAAAAGGAGCAGCTGGCCGCCAACCCCGACGGCTACCAGTACGAGCTGGACGTCGTCTTCCACCTATTATATAATAATAAGGAGGACGAAGAGCAGTATCCCGAAGTGGGCTACATGGCCAGGATTATAGGCGAGGTAAACAAGCTCTACGCCGCCAACAAGATGAACATCACCTTCCGCATGGCCACCGAGGACGACAGGGGCAACCGACTCGACGAGCCAGGCGTCATGCGTCACGAGGTGGACTTTACCGACTACTCGCCCGACGACTTCCTTGACTCAAAGAACGAGGACAACCGGCAGTACGGCAAGCTGCAGCAGAACCTGAAGAAGTACATCAACGTCTTCGTCTTCCGCTTCAGTCAGGACGATGCCGAGAAGAGCACCATGGGCATAACCACACTGCCCGTCATGCCCAAGGCCCACCCGTTAGACAGCCTGCACACCAGCGACACCCCCGGCAACTACGCCTACACCTCGTCACCCTGGGGCTGCTGCATCAACAACGAGTACCTGGGCGAGTGGCAGGACGACACGTCCATCAACCCCAACTTCATCGTCAGCACCGTGGCTCACGAGCTGGGCCACTACCTCGGACTGCTGCACACCTTCTCCATGGACGAGTGTAAGGAGGACGATGCCTGCTCGGACACGCCCTCCTGCGACTACATGAACTATGCCGCCAACGTCACCAAGTTCATTCAGGAGCAGCTGGCTCAGGGCGTCACAAGCTTCAAGATAACCGACCTCGCGCGACGCGACGACTGCCTGACGGCCCAGCAATACGTAGCCCACAACATCATGGACTATGCCTACTGCTACAACGACAGCCTCACCCAGCAACAGCGGCAGCGCACCCGACAGGTGCTCTGGTACAGCCAGTGGGTGCCAGGACCCAAGCTCACCGAGAGCGGAACTACCCGTGGCATAGCACCTTACACGGAGCTGAAACCCCACGTTCAGCCCTGTCCAAGGTGGGCAAAAGGCAGTTTTAACTTAAAAAAGCTTAACAATTGAGCAGTTATCTTGCAAAGAAAGGAATTATTGGATACTTTTGCCAAGTTATATGATTGATACCTAAGTTTTGTCATTGTCTGCTTGCCGCTATGCTGTTATGTCGATAGTCATATCTGGTAGTCTGTTCTTGGTCTTTTTCTGACATTATTCTTCGCGCACGCGAGGTAACGCGTGTGTTTAACCTTGCAAAAGTAAGCAAACTGAGATAAACGGCCAAATATTTAACACAATACGCCTTACCTTTTAACACAAAATAAGGACGAAGAGAGGTTTTGCCTCTCTCCGCCCTTACAGGAACGTGTTGACCACCTAAGCTTATATCTTGCCGATGATGCCGAGTTTTGTGTTCTCCATGAACTTGACGAGATTGCGAATCTCCGGCCCGTCGGGCACCTGCTCCTTAATCTGATTGACCGCATCAAAGAGCGACGTATTGCCGTGGAACACCAGTCGGTAGGCATTGGCAATGTGCTTGACGACCTTGGGGTCTGTGCCATACTTCTCGGCCATGAAGCTGTTGGCACCTCCATAGGTGGCATGCTTGGTGCAGATGATGTAGGGAGGCACGTCTTTCGAGAATGTGCAGCCAGCCTGAATCATGGCTCCGTCGCCCACGCGCGTCTTGGCATTCTCGATGACCGACGACGAGAAGATGACGGCATTGCCGATGACGCAATCGCCGGCAATCTTCGAACCATAACCGAAGACGCAACGGTCGCCGACCTTCGTATCGTGCGAGATGTGTGCACCCTCCATGAGAACGTTGTCGTTGCCAATGATGGTCTGGCCGCCGGTATGGGTGGCACGGTTGATGACCACGTTTTCACGTATGATGTTATTGTTGCCAATGATACACTCCGACTTCTCGCCACGGTACTCAAAGTCCTGAGGCAGAGCGCCAATGACACTGCCTTGATGCACCTTGTTATGAGAACCCATGCGGGTGCCGTTCAGGATGCTGACGAAGGGGAAGATGATGCAGTTATCACCTATGACGACGTCGCCCTCAATATAGACAAAGGGGAATATCTTACAGTTGTTGCCTATTTTCGCCCTGGGGTCGATTTCGGCTCTGGGAGATATATCAAAATCTTTATTCATTCTTATTCTTTGTTTTCTTTATGAATTATTCCTTCCCCTCCATTCAGGGAGGGGCTATGGGTGGGTCTTCTTACTTACCACCGCCGCCGAGTGCTGTATAGAGGCTGACAACAGCCTGCATCTTCGAGAAGTCGTTGCTAATACGAGAGAGCTGAGCGTTCAGCAGGTTCTGTTCGGCGGTGAGCACCTCCAGATAGCTGGAGCTGCTGCTGCGATAGAGGGCCTTCGTGTCCTCGACGCTCTTAGCCAGCACCTGAATGCGCTCCTGCTCTATCTTGCTGTTAGCATCGTAGGTGTTGTAGTTAACCAAGGCGTTCGACACCTCGTTACCGGCCGAAAGGATAGACTGCTGCCACGAGTTGAAGGCCTGCTCGTACTGAATCTTCGACACCTTCAGGTTAGCCGTCAGGGCACCACGATTGAAGATGGGTTGCGTCAGATTGCCAAAGAGGTTAAGCAGCCACTTGCCGGGGTTGAAGGCTCCGCTATTGTTAGTGAAGGCACCAGTAGCACCAATGCTGATGCTGGGATAGAACTGCGAGCGGGCAGTCTGTACGTCGTGGAAGCAAGAGGCCAACTTCATCTCGGCGTTGTGAACGTCGGGACGGTTCTTGAGCAGCTGTATTCCTACGCCGGTGGCAAACTCTGAGGGCAACACCTGTGCCTCGAGCGTAGTACGCTGAATCTGCTGGCCAGGCTGTCCGAGCAGCAGGCAAAGGGCGTTCTCGGTAGAGCGAATCTGGCGCTTAAACTCGTTGGAGCGCGTCTGCATGGAGAGGTAGGCAGCCTCGGCACTCTGCACGCCGGTAGAGCGCACACGGCCGAGCTGGTGCTGCAGCTTCATCATCTCCCACGTTTCCTTCGACATGCGGCTCATCTCATTGACTATCTCCATCTGCTTGTCAAGCATGAGTAACGTGTAGTAGCAGTTGGCAATACCGCTGACAACCTGACTGCGCACAGCCATCTGGTAGTCTTTCATGCCGAGCAGCTTCATCTGCGTGGAGCGCTTCTGCGAAAGGATGTTGCCAAAGAGGTCGAGCGTCCAGCTGGCCGTTACGGGTAGCGTGTAAGCCTTCGTGGTCACCGAGGGGTCGGTATAGAGCGTAGAGATGGTACCCATGCCCTGCGTAGAGCCAAAGTTGATGGCAGGCAGGAAGGCCAGTTTGGCAGCCTTGAGCATGGTTTCGTACATCTCGACGGTAAGCGCAGCGTTCTGCAGGTCGGCGTTCTTTTCCAGTCCCTGCTCAATATAGCCTTGCAGCACAGGGTC
>DGTH01000002.1:6061-6276 GCA_002393705.1 Prevotella sp. UBA4341
GTGTCCTGAACGGCCAGCGTGTCGGTATCGATGACTGCATCGCGTATCAGCCCGCGAGTATCCACCTCAGGACGTTCATACTTATTATATAGACCGCAACTGCTCATGAGCAGCGTCACTGCGGCGAAAAACATTATCTTTTTCATGTATTACTCTTCTACTTTATATTCTACGGGACGGTGTGCATACTGAGCCAACTCGGTGCGGACATCCTC
>DGTH01000156.1 GCA_002393705.1 Prevotella sp. UBA4341
CCTAAATTGACGCAGAACCTTTTTTATGAGTAACTATTTCTTCGCTTGATAGGCTGCGATGCGTTTAGCCACGTTCGCCTTGATGTTGTTGTAGAAGATGGAGTAGTCGTCCTGATGGTAGCTCTGCGGTCCAGCAAACTCTACCATTTCGTTAGGTTCGGCCTTAGCGTTCGTGATGACGGTACCACGGGCCAGATTCACCTGTGCGTCACCCTCTATGTCTCGGATTTCGGTTGTGCCTGTTTTCTCGTCCAGTACGATGGAGCCAAGGTTCATGCTGGCGGGAGCATACGTCTCGTCACGCTTCCAGTTCAGCGGGTTGATGCTGATGCCATTTGGGAGCATGGCAGCAGACATGAATGTGCTTCCTACACTTTTGGGTCCTTCTGCATGCCAGCTGATGATGACACCAGTGTCGGTCTCGCCGGTGGCGAACTTCATGTGCGGGTTGGCTTCGAGGTCTTCCTTCGTGATGGAGTAGCCGATGGCGTAGGCGGCCACCATGCGCTCGTAGCGGTCGGGATGCTCCTTGAAATAGTGCTTCAACACATGGCGGAGTATGGCCGCACCCTGGCTGTGGCCTGCTATGACGAACGGACGTCCCTGGTTGTAGTGCTCGAAGTAGTAGTCGAGTGCAGCGGTGATGTCGCCGTAAGGTGTGCCCTTGATGGCCTCCTCGATGCTTCCTGTCTTCATCCAAGTGTCACCAGCAAGCTTCATGCTGGCTTGGCGGTATAGCGGGATGAAGAGGTTGGTGGATTCCTCGAACACACTCGACTTGATGGCGTGCTCAACCGGTATGCCGTCCAGCATCTCGCGGTTGTCGAGTGCCGCATAGTCAGGGTCGCCCTCGTTGCCTGCGAAGTAGATGGTCGAGTAGATGTAGAACGTGTCGAACTGCTTGGTGATTTCCGGCAGTTTATACCAGCACGCCTTCTTGGAATAGTCGGGTGCGCCGCTCTGCTCGGGAGTTGCCGGAGCCGGGTTGTCGTTTTTGTCACTACATGAGGTGAGTGCCGTTGTCGTGCCGCAAACGAGTGTGGCGGCAAGCATCATTTTTTTCATTGTCTTCATTTTTACATTATTAATTTGGGGTAAAACGTATTTCGGCATTTGGCCGTTTTTGACCTTGCAAAGGTAGCCAAATCCCCCCAAACAGCCTTGTCCCAGGATGCCTGCTGCATCAGGTTTTGCTGATTTTGACACTATTTTTGCTAATCTTGAGAATTCGGGGTCGTCTCGTGCATCCACTCTCTCACATTCTGCCCCATTCGCTGCTTGAAGGCAAGCCTGAAGGTGCTGTAGCTATGGTAGCCACTTTCGCCTGCCAGCTGCTGGGCAGTGAAGGAGCGGCCTTCGGCAAGAGCCAAGCGATAGAGATTCTTGAAATGGTCAATGCGCAGATTGTTGATGTAGGCATTGTAAGTGATGCCCTGAGCAGAGAAGTACTGGCTGAGATAGAATCGGTTGGTGCCAATGGCTTTGGCAAGCTGGGCGACGTTCAGGTCGTGCTGCAGGTAGAGCTGCGAGTCTATGCAATGCTTCTGAAGCAATACTCCGATGTTGTCGCGGGCTGCCTGTGAAAGGCCTTTGTCTTCATCCTCAGGAGTGGCTGCCGCTGTTGCTGGCAGACTCTGCGATTGCAGGCTGCTAAGGTCGCTTAACGTTTCCACCCGCCACAGGAGGTAGCAAATCAGCACGGCGAAACCAGCCAGCAAAGCATAGATGTAAGCCGTACCTTCGTAGATATAGGTATAGGTACCGAACACCAGAAATATGATGGCCAATACTACGAAGCCCTGCCACACCTCCTTGTGCTCCAGGTCGGCATAGTTGTCGCGCAGCCAATGCCCGTATTGTCTCAGCGCACAAACCATATAGATGATGAAGCCAATGCCCATCAACAGGAAATAGACATACATCCACGGCAGAAGGACATAGCTGCGATTAGCCACGCTGACCACGCCTCCTGCCACAAGCGGAGCCACCATCAGGGCGACGGGCCACAGCGGTCGCTTGCGGTCTTGCAGCATAGTGAGCAACACCACTATCGCCAACGGAATAATCGTCATGCAGTCAAGCAAGCCGCCTATAAGGTCGATGGTCTGAATGTCTTCGCTTGAGGTAAGGAACATGATTGGCGAATACCACAAGTGATTCAGGGCGATGGAGGCAAAGAATGCAGCAGTCCACTGGCGCAATCGTGCGGGAGGCGTAATGTCCGGGGCTATGGCGTTAGCCCGGCGGAACAGCAGGTAACAGCTTGCAATGGCCGACATAGCCGTTACCACTCCGTAAAGCAGGACAAAGAGATTTTCTTCACGTATCTGGTCGTACATGATTATTTTATATTTAGTAATCGTTAAAAAATAACTTGGTACGAATCGAGGTGCGAGGTGCGAGGTGCGAGGTGCGAGGTGCGAGGTGCGAGGTGCGAGGTACGAGGTACGAGGTGCGAGGTACGAGGTGCGAGGTACGAGGTGCGAGGTACGAGATTGGTTCAGTACGAAAACCAGCCATGCCTGACTATAGACAGTGGCAGGAGGACAGGGAGAAACATTATATATTTGTTTAAACTCGTTTTTATGCTACTGGCTCACAACAACTTCTTTACTTCGTCAACGCTTAGTCCAACAGCCAGGGATATTTGTTCTGCTGGCAGACCCATCACTTGAAGCCGACGTATCGTTTCCATTTTTTCCTGCTGAATTCCTTCCGCAAGGCCTTGCTGAATACCTTCCGTACGGCCTTGCTGAATACCTTGCTGAATACCTTCCGCACGGCCTTGCTGAATACCTTGCTGAATACCTTGCTGAATACCTTGCTCAAGCCCTTGCTGCAGTCCATCCTGCAAAGCACCGTTATAGGTGTTCAGCGTGTCACGATAGACCTTCAGGGCGTGGTCATACTTGATGCGCTCATCCTTAGTCATGGCGCTTACCTCGGCTATTTCCGCTAACCGCTGGAATACTGCGTTCTGTGCAGCCCACGGCATTCTGTTCAATGTGTCCATATTCTTCAGTACATAAATCCAACGTTCAAAATCATCCTTGCAGTCGTCTGCCTCCTTCTCGAAACAGGGCAGCTGCAGGTAAATCAGGCGCAGCTTGTCGCAAAACATCTCGCCCGTTTTCAGGTTCGTCAGCCCTACGTCGGTACGGAACGCCTCCTCGCCTTCCATCCAGAAATTGGTAAAGGCCACGAGATAGACGGCCTTGATGCCGTAGTCCCACACAGTGCCGCGTTCTCCCTGCCTGACGATAGACTCTGAGGCGTAGTAGAGCGTGCGCTCCTTGAAATGGGGCTGGTTGCGGTTCTGCATTTCGACGATGATTTCCTCGCCCGTGTCCGTCTTGCAATAGACGTCGTAGATGGGCGAACGGTCACCGTCGTATTCTGCCGCCTGCTCCTTGTCGAGCAGTTGCAGGTCGGTAATGTGGCGCTCTCCTTTCAGCAGGTTGTTCAGGAAGTCCAGCAGCAGGGGCTTGGAGAACTCCTGTCCGAAGATGCGCTTGAAGCCGACGTCGGTAAACGGATTGATAAATTTTCCCATGCTGCAAAGTTAGGCAATATTTCTGGAATGGCAAAAGAAATGGGGAAGTTTTTTTGCTGACAGCGAGAAGCCTGTGCAGGGTGAAAGTAGAAGAAGTCCCGGAAGAAGAGGGTTGGTTGTGCAGGGGAAGCAAAAAACCTTTTTTTTCTCTGGGACGCCTGTGGACTGCTACAGCTTGACGATTTTTCCCTTGGTTTCTGTAAAGCCCACGATGTCGTTGGGATTATAGATGTAGATGGCGCTGACCTGGTTGCCCTTGTCGTAGAGCACCACGTTGCCGTCGGCATCAGGTACAGCCTGTAGCTGGCTCCACCAAATCTTTTCCTCGTTGTATGTAGTGCCTGGGCTGCTGAAATACTCGCCAAGGTTTTTCGGCGAGTCGTAGGCTCCTGCTGGCCAGAACTGCGTGTTGTACTGCTGGTTGGAGTTTCCTTGCGTCAGGATGTTGCCCCGAGGGTCAACGACGAAGCGGCGGAACTTGTTGTTTTCCGTAGCGGGTACCTTCAGAACCTCCTCCCACTTGCTGTCGGCTGATACAAAGTCACGTCGCAGCAACCTGCGGGCTATGGCCACGTAGATGTAGTCGCCCACCAGCTGGGCGCACTCTATTTTCGTGTCGTACTCGTCCTCGGCGTAGGCCTGTGCCACGTAGGGTACGCGCATCAGGTCGTACTGGTAAAGATTCTTGCCTGCCATCTGGGTAAGTTCCCTGTAGTTCAGTCCGTTGGCATTCCAGTTCCATATCGTTCCGTCGTCTGCCACGAAGTAGCTCATGCGCTCTACGTTGTGGTTCCATTTGTACTTTACGTTGAGGTTTACGTCCAGTACAAGCCCGTATTTGTCAAAGCCATTGGAACAGCGTACTAAAAGATACTTGTCACTGCAGTCCAGCAGCTCCTTGCTCTCCGCTATCTTCTTAGACGAAGACAGCGACTGTCCGTCATAGACATATACCCCGTCTGCTTTGAAGTTACGCTTTGTCTCCAGCACGAGCTGTCCGTCACACTCCATGCAGCGGGTGATGGTTGGTCGCCTGCCCTCATAGACGTTGGCTATGCCGGGAATGATAACCTCGGTCAGGCCCGTTTTGCGGTTAATGCCCATCACGGCATTGTTGTCGTTGTCTTCTACATAGTAGATGTAGTCTTTTCCCACGAAGGCCGAATGGGCCTTCACCTCATACTTCGTAGCCTTCAGGCTGGCAGGTTTCTTAGCCACCCTCTTGCGTGTTTGCGCTTCAACGGGCAGTGACAGCCCTGCGAGCATGGCCAGGGCAAACAGGTAAAATAATTGTTTTTTCATGTTGTCGGAATTAAAATCTTTTTTGTGCGACAAAGTTAAGCAATATTTCCGAAACGGCAAAAGAAAAGGAAATAGTTTTTTCATTGTGCAATTTCTCCGAGAAAAAGTTGAAATAACCCGGCACTGTCTAACCTTCTGTTTTCAGAACTGCAAGTTCAGCTTCAGGCGGAAGCCGTGCTTGTGGGCGGTGGGCAGGTCGAGGTAGGAGAGTCGGCGCACGTACTGAATGTGCAGGAGGCGGAAGATGTTGTGGATGCCGACGGCCACTTCGACGTAAGGGCGGTGAGGGTCCATGACGAAGGAGCCCTCGGGCAGGGGCATGAGCATGGCGTTCTGGGCGTTCTGGGGCAGAAGGGGGTTGTTCTTGTCGGAGAGTGCACCCCAGAGGCAGCGCACGGCCACGAACTCGCGCCACTTCAGCTGTCGGAGCAGGGGTATGCGGTTGAAGAGCTTGCCGTTGAGATCCCAATCGGCATGCAGGGAGACGAAGCGGTCGGTGGGGAACTCCATGTTGTTGATGCTCTCGAAGGTGTTGCGCTGAACGATGTACGACAGGTTGGTCTGCGGCATGATGAGCAGCGGGTAGGGCACCTGGTTCCACTGCACGCCGCCCTTCAGGAGAAAGTCGAGCTTGCCCCACGAGGCAAACCAGAAGCGCTTGTAGAAGGAGGCCTCGGTGTAGTTGTAGCGGTAGTCGCCGCCTAAGGGGCCCTTCAGTCCGAGCGAGTGGCTGAGGGTGATGATGGGGGCGTCGTGGTTGACGACGCGCCGCCGCTGCTTGGTGTTGATGTAGGTGGCTCCGGGAATGAACTGCAGCTGCATGCGCAGCTCGGTGGTGCGGAAGGGCTCGAACTGCATGTCGCCGGCGGGCTCGTTCTTCTCGGTCTTCAGGCTCAGGAGGGTGGAGAGTCCGAAGTCCTGTTCGTACTCGAAGCTGAGCTGCTGTCGCTGGTAGAACATCATCTTGTTGACGCTGGTCCACTTCAGGGCGGTGAAGACGTTGTCCTTGTCGGTGGAGAGGAACTTGTCGGAGGGCGACATGACGTCGCTGGTGGCCGTGAAGGTGAGGTTACGCTTGGGAAACTCGCGCGGCAGGTAGTCTTTCTCGTTGAGCGAGTAGGTCAGCTCAGCCTTGTAGTAGTTGCGGTGGCTGCGCCAGCCCCGGGCGTAATAGCCGGAGAGGAAGAGGTGGGGGTGGAGGTTGGCCGTGGTCTGTGCGCTGAGACGCGTACGCAGGCCATCGACGAAGTTGGTGGAGACGATGGTGTTGATGGGGCCTATATCGACGAGCGAGGGCTTGCCCGTCTCGACGAAGTTCTCGAATAGTGCCTTCAGGCCTATCATGAGGTACTTGAAGCCCTTGATTTTGGTCATGCGGTCTATGAAACCGTCCATGGAGGCTTCGCTCTGGGTGAGGCTGACCTGACGGTGCTGGCTCCAGAAGGCGTCGTCGCGGCGGGCGGCTCCAGGCTCGCGCACGATGGTCTTGGAGCCCCGGAAGTGGCTGTCGTCGAGGGGTGCGAAGTCGTAGTCGGAGAGTCGCGTGGTGCGCATGACGATGGCCTGCTGGACGAAACTGGCAAGCGAGAGTTCGGCCACCATGTCGTCGGTAGTGAGCACCCACGAGGAGTCGGCCATCTGGGTGAACTCCTGGACGATGCGGAAGCTCTCTATCCAGTTGACGCTGCTCTGCTGGGGAATGGTGAGCTCGCAGCGCTTGACCTGGTAGGAAGAGTCGTCGAGCACGTAGAGGTCGCCCCGGAACCCGAAGTCGAGCTTGTTGTTGGGCAGGTAGGAGAGGCGTATGCAGCGGTCGCGTCCCAGGTAGAGCGTGTCCTGAATGTAGTAGCGGTAGAAGTTGATGGCGGCGCGGCCTATGGGCGACGTCATGGGGTGTTGCAGAATGCGTATCTGGTCGTCGTAGATGTTGACGTCGGTGAAGAAGTCCTTGGCCACGACGGAGAGGATGTCGCCCGTCTGGAAGAGGTCGCCCACGCCACTCTGCCGCTGGCCCTTGACGACGGTGCGGCGCGTGCGTGGCGAGCGGCGGTAGAGCTCGTCGGTCACTGTCTCATCGACCGAGAGGGGCAGGATGAGCTTCTGGTTGTAGGGGCAGAGCTCGACCTGGTTGCGTATCCACTCTGCGTGGAGCAGACCGTCGTCCTGTAGGGCCGACGGCTTGATGTCGTTCAGGGCGAGCGTCAGTTTCTGGTAGCGCTGGTAGCGGTAGTAGGGCCGCTGGTCGATGCCGTTGAGGCGGCGGTGTTCTATGACGCGGCGCATGAGCTCGACGGCGGGGTTGTTCTTGCGGCTGTACTTATGGCGTGAGGTGGTGACGGTGACGTCGCCCAGGTTGTGGGTCTGGTTGAACCAGCGGGTGGTGTCACGGTCAATGTCGGGGTTGAGCTGTGCCTGCAACGGCAGACACAGCCCAACCCCAAGGAGCAGTAGGAGCAGAAGACGGAGTCGTTGCTTAGTCAAGTGGCTCGTCGGCTTCATAGCCTCCCATCTGGCGAATGGCGTTCTTCAGCAGCGTGTATTGCTGATAGAGGTTATTGACAGCCTCTTCGCCACGGGTGTAGTCGTGCATGGGCGACTTGAGGAAGAACGAGAGGAAGCGCTGCGTGCCGTAGCGTCCGGCGCGCTGGGCCAGGTCGGCCAGCAGGCAGAGGTCGAGACAGACGGGTGCGGCCAGTATGGAGTCGCGACAGAGGAAGTTGATCTTGACCTGCATGGGGTAGCCCAGCCAGCCTCGAATGTCGATGTTGTCCCACGACTCCTTGTTGTCGTTGCGCGGCGGGTAGTAGTTGATGCGCACCTTGTGGTAGTAGTCGCCGTAGAGGTCGGGCTGGCGGTCGCCCTTGAGTATGGTCTCGAGGGTGGAGAGCTTCGACACCTCCTTGGTGCGGAAGTTCTCGGGCTCGTCGAGCACGAGGCCGTCGCGGTTGCCGAGGATGTTGGTAGAGAACCAGCCGTCGAGGGCCAGACAGCGGGTGCCGATGATGGGGGCGAAGCCCGACTTGACGAGTGTCTGCCCGGTCTTGAAGTCCTTGCCGGCTATGGGCAGGTGCTTCTCTTCGGCGAGCTGCCACATGGCGGGTATATCGACCGTGGTGTTCGGTGCACCCATGATGAAGGGGCAGCCCTCACTCAGGGCGGCGTAGGCGTAGCACATGGAGGGAGCCACGTGACGGCGGTCGTCGGCCAGCATGGCGGCTTCGAGGTCGCTGAGGTGGTAGTGTACTTCCTCGCAGACCGGAACGTAAATCTCGGTGCTGGCAGCCCAGAGCACGACAACGCGGCTACAGCCCTTCTGCTCCTTGAACTGGCGTATGTCCTGACGCAGCCGTTCGACCATCTCCCAGCGTGAAGGAATCTCCTCTCTCCTCTCTCCTCTCTCCTCTTTCCTCATAATGTTCGACCCGTCGAGCCGCTTGACGTAGTCGTGGTCGAAGGCGGCGGGCATGGGTACAATCTGCTCCAGCTCGTCCTTGACGGGAATGATGTCCTTCTCGTCGAGTACCTGGGCGTACATGGCAGCCTGGAAAGCATTTTGAGGATAGACGTCCCACGCGCCGAAGACGATGTCGTCGAGACGGGCCAGTGGCACGATGTCGGCATAGGGGAGGTACTCGGTGTGCGTGCCGTCGGTGACACGTATCTTGTCGTATTGGGTCATAGAACCGATAGGTTTGCCCAAGCCCTTGCGGATGAGGAACACACCGGTCATGAAGGTGGTGGCAACGGCTCCGCAGCCTACGACGAGAATGCCGAGGCGGCCGTCAGCCGGTTTTACGTTTGCTTGTTTCATCTTGTATATTTTCGATTTGTTTATTTTCGATTTTCTATTTTCTATTTTATTTCCGTACCTCGCACCTCGCACCTCGTACCTCGTACCCCGGTATCTCGTCCAGATCCGTTATCACGGGGAATGGGCCGTACTCGCTGGCGGGCAGCGAAGGCTCGACGAGCCTGACGACGTGGCACCCCAGCGAGTGGGCGGGCTCGAGGTCGTTCTTCAGGCTGTCGCCTACGACGAGCGCCTCCTCGGGCTGTAGCCCTAAGCGACTGAGGGCGAGCGAAAAGATGGCAGGGTCGGGCTTGCGAATGCCGACGGCAGCCGACTCGACGACGCACCGGAAGTAGTCTCTGAGTCCGAACTCCTGGAGCACCGTGGTCAGGTTGCCATAGAAATTGCTGACCAAGGCGAGCGTGTAGCCCTGCTCCTGAAGAGCGCGCAGCACCGTGGCACTATGGCGCGTATGTCTGGCAGCAATGGCGTAGAGGTCGGCCGTCAGCTGGTCGGCCATGGCGGCTGGCAGCTCAGTACCCTGGGTGCGCAGCTGCTCAAACTGCAGGCGCAGCTTGGTGTGCAGCGTCTGCCGGAACGTGAAGTGCGGGCCAATGAGGGGCTGGCTGCCGAGCAGCCGTTCCACCTGGACGTAGGCCTTGCGGAAGTCATCTTCGCCCACACCCAGCTGCCTCCGTTGGTAGGCACGCAGCATCATGGGAAGCCAGTGACACCCTCCCGTGTCGAGGGTGCCGCCATAGTCGAAGACCAGGGCTTTGGGGCTGAAGTTGCTGGGTATGTTCATTTCTGTTCTCTTTTTTTGATGTGGCTGTCAGCAAGCCTGCAGACGGTCGTGGCAATGGCGCGGGCCGCAGCGTCGCGGCAGGGCGCAAAGGACGGCCAGTCGTTCAGGTCGATGAGGCAGAAGCGTCCGTCGCTCCTGATGATGGCGTCGCCGCCATAAACCTGCAGGCCAGCAGCCCGGGCAGCCTCTTCGGCGGCCTCTTGTAAGGCACGTACCGAGAAGTCGTAGTGGTGAGACCGTCCGTTCAGCACCTCCTGTCCGAACTTGCTGTAGGAGCCGTCGGCAGGGTAGCAGGTGTGGAAGAAACCGGCATTGAGGACGCCGTAGAACTTCACGAGGTCGCCCGCTACGTGGGGACTCACCACCCACTCGCTGATGCCCCGCCTCCGAAGGGCTTCAACGGCCTCTTGACACTGGGTCTCGTCGGTACAGAACACGACGTCGGCGGGTTGCTGCGTAGGAGCATCGCCCCGCTTTACCCAAAAGCCGCCTTCGCTAAACTGCGGCTCGGCAAGCGGCACGGCGGCCGCCAGAAGCCGCGACCTCAGCAAGGCTCTGCGGCCACACAGCCGGACCGCCTCGGGGCTGTTGACCACCAGGCAGCCCTCGCTTTCAGCCGCCTGAAGCCTGTCGAGCAGCCGGGGCGAGCGGCCCATGGTCACATAGACATCGGCCGGCGGTAGCGGCTCGTCGCCTTCAACACACCGGCTGACGGGAAGGCCCTCTTCAGCGAGTTCACGACACACCGCCTCGAGAATGGCACGGTCGCGCTCGGCAGCGTTTGGCGAGAAAGCGGCCGCCCTGCAGATGGCGGTAATGCGTGGAGGTTGCTTTAATAGCCGACAAAGGTACAACATTATTCTTGGAATAAGACGATACTTGATGTTTTTTTGATTTTCGACCGATGTTTTTACCTTTTTTATACCTTCTGGGGCACTTCTATCCAGAAAGTAGAGCCCTCGCCCTCTTTGGAGTCAACCCCTACGCGGGCACCGAGGGTGCGGGCCAGGGAACGGCAGATGGGCAGGCCGAGCCCCGTGCCGGGTACGAAGTCGTCGAGTTTGACAAAATGATCGAAAATCTTGTCTTGCTGGCTGGCTGGAATGCCGCAGCCCGTATCGCTGACCCAGAGGCGGACGCCCTTGTCGGGCATCATGTCGTAGCCTATGGTAATGGAGCCTTTATGGGTAAACTTCAGCGCGTTGAGCACGTACTGCTTGAGCACTTCGAAGAGCCGGTCGCGGTCGCTGTTCAGGGTGACGTCAGGGCGCTTGGCCACAAGAAAATCGACGCTCGCCTCCTGGGCCTGGTGGCCATACTGATTCTTTACATCCTGCAGCAGGCTGTTCAGGTTGAAGTCTTCCTGTCTGGCCTGCGAGGCTCCGGCTTCGAGTTTGGCTATGTTGACAATGTCGTTAATCATGCGCAGCAGCTTCTGGTTGTTCTCCTGAATGAGTGCAATAAGCTTCTGGCGCTCCTCGCGGTCCTCAACCATGGGCAGCACGTCGCTGAAGCCTACGATGGCATTGAGCGGGGTGCGTATTTCGTGGCTGATGTTAGCCAGGAAGGCCGTCTTCAGGCGGTCGCTCTCCTCGGCGTGGAAGAGGGCGTCCTTGAGTTCCTGCTCAATGCGCTTCTGCTCGTCGATGCGCCTTGAGGTGCCTATAATCTCGATGGGACGGCCGTCAGGGCCGCGTCGTCCTACCATGGCGTAAGACTCGCCCCAGTAGGGCTTGTCGTTGTAGATGGCTTTCATCTGGTACTCTACGTGTACCTCGTCAGTCTTGCCGTCGAGCAGGTCCATCAAGGCTTGCTTACCCTTCTCGGCATCGGCGGAGAAGATGTGGTTCCAGACCTGCGAGACGTCCGTGTCGGGTAGGGGAGAGTAGTTGTTGTATTCGCGGAAGTCACTGTCGAAGGTGACGGTTTGCGTAGGAATGTGGAACTTCCACGTTGCGAGTTTCATGGCCTTGAGCACGAGCTCGAACTCCACGTTGCGCTTGTTGAGGTCTTCAAGTAGCTGGAGTTCCTTCTTCAGGAGACGCTTTTGGCGCAGCTGCCACCAGATGAGTAAGATGCCTACGATAATAATCGTAAGGCCGGCCACCCAGAGCAGGATGTCGGTACGAATGAAGAATAGCAGGAGGTGAGCAGTAAGCTGCATAGGACTCTTAGATGGTTAGAATTGGTGCAAAATTACAAATAAAATCGGAATAAAAAAGAAAAAGGGCGCGTTTTTTTTTATTTCTCGCAAATTATTCGTACCTTTGTCACCAATATTTTAAGAAATAATGGAACAGACTTTCGAGCTAATCGCCAAAACATTCATGGGCCTGGAGCCCGTTTTGGCCAAGGAGTTAACCCAACTGGGGGCCAACGACGTACAAATAGGACGACGCATGGTGTCGTTCACGGGCGATAAACAATTGATGTATCGCGCGAATTTCCAACTGCATACGGCTATTAGGATTCTCAAGCCCATCAAGCACTTCAAGGCCCGCTCGGCCGACGAGGTCTATGAGCAGGTGAGGAAGATTGACTGGAGTCAGTACTTAGGTGACGACAAGACGTTTGCTGTAGATAGTGTGGTGTTCAGCGACGAATTCCGTCACTCGAAGTTCGTCAGCTATAAGGTGAAGGATGCCATTGTCGATCAGTTCCGCGAGCTGACGGGCAAGCGGCCGAACATTTCGGTGGCCAACCCTGACATCAGGCTCAACATGCACGTAGCGGAGGATAAGTGTACGCTCTCCTTAGACTCCAGTGGCGAAAGCCTGCACCGCCGAGGCTACCGTCAGGAGAGCGTTGAGGCACCGCTCAACGAGGTGCTGGCTGCCGGCATGATCCTGATGACGGGATGGCAGGGAGACACTGACTTCATTGACCCCATGTGCGGCAGTGGAACACTGCTCATTGAAGCGGCTCTCATAGCCCGCAACATGGCTCCAGGACTCTTCCGCAAGGAGTATGCTTTCGAGAAGTGGCCCGACTTCGACGCAGCGCTTTTTGACGACATCTACAACGATGATTCGGAGGAGCGCGAGTTCAAACACCACATATACGGCTACGACGTCGATGTGAAGGCCGTGAACACAGCCCTGCTGAACGTCAGGGCAGCAGGACTCACGAAGGACATTACCATCAGGGAGGCCGACTTCAAGGACTTCCAGCAGCCGCAGGACAAGGCCATCATGGTGACGAACCCGCCCTACGGAGAACGCATATCGACGCCCGACCTGCTGGGTACCTACAAGATGATAGGCGAAAGGCTGAAACACCAGTTCCAGGGTAACGACGCCTGGGTGCTGAGTTACCGTGAGGAGTGCTTCGACCAGATAGGCTTGAAGCCGAGTATCAAGATACCACTGTATAACGGCTCTTTGGAGTGTGAGTTCCGTAAGTACCAGATGTTTGGCGGAAAGCTGAAGGACTACCGCACAGAGGGCGGTACGGTGAAGACCGACGAGGAGAAACGCCAGATGGCCGAGAAGCACCGCTTCAAGAAGGAACGTGAGTTTAAGAAGCGCATCACCGAACAGGAGGAGAACGAGGAGGGCGACATTCGCTCTTTTAAATTCCACTCGTTAGAAAGGAAAGAGGAAAGAGGAGAAAAGAGAGGAGAAAAGAGAGGAGAGAGGAGAGAGGAGAGAGGAGAGAGATTTGAAGAAAAAGGAAAGAGATTTGAGAAGAGAGGAGAGAGATTTGAAGAAAAAGGAAAGAGATTTGAGAAGAGAGGAGAGAGATTTGACAAGAAATACAGTAAGCCGAAGCGCAACTTCGACAAAAAGAACAGGAGGTTTGACAATGACGAGGAATAAAACACTTCTGCTGACCTTCTTGATGGCATTCTCTACCATACTACCCATACAGGCCCAGCAAAAACTCTTCACGCTGGAAGACCTGAACTTCGGCGGCAACAACTTCTACAACCTGCTGCCCAAGAACCTCTACCTGACGTGGTGGGGCGACAAACTGATGTACCTGGATGCCGAAGAGGGTGGACTCCATCATGCTGACGGAACACGCAGCGTGAGTTTCCAACTCTCGGAACTGGGCAGTGATTGGCACAGTGCCTACGAAGCCGAATACCCTTATGCCGACAAGCCCCTCGTGCTGTTGGACAACCGGCGCCAGCGTGTGCTCTACAATTTTGAGAAGCACCAGACGGAGTGGAGCCAAACCAGCCGAGGCGAGACGCACAGCGACTGGAACGCACAGTCGAAGGCCGTGGCCTACGTGAAGGACAACCAGCTCTACGTCCGCACGGCCGACAACGAGGCGCATAAGCTGACTACCGACGGCAGCCGTGAAATAGTCTATGGGCAGATTGTTCACCGCAATGAGTTTGGCATAGAGAAAGGAACCTTCTGGAGTCCCGACGGACGGCGGTTGGCCTTTTACCGTATGGACCAGTCCATGGTGAAGGACTATCCGCAGGTAGATATTTTCCACCGTATGGCAGAACTGACCCCCGACAAGTACCCCATGGCCGGAGAGACCAGTCATGTAGTGACCGTAGGCATCTACGACATTGAGACTGGTAAAACCCTCTATCTCAAGACTCCAACACCCAACACCCAAGAGTCAACAGCTGTATATTTTACCAACATAGCCTGGAGCCCCGACTCCAAGACCGTCTATATGTTTGAGCTGAACCGCGACCAGAACGACTGCCGGCTGGTGAGCTACGACGCACAGACGGGCGACAGAGTCCAGGAACTCTACCAGGAGACGGACTCGAAATACGTGGAGCCGCTGCACCCCATACAGTTTCTGCCGTGGGATGACAACCTCTTTCTCTTGCAGAGCCAAAAGGACGGTTATAACCACCTATATATATATAATAAGGAGGGAAAGTTGCAAAAGCAGCTTACCAAGGGCAACTTTGTAGTGATGGAGGTGGTAGCCTTCGACACGAAGCAGAAGTGCGTCATCATCAGAGCCAATAAGGAGCACCCCCTCTGCCATAACCTCTACAGCGTGAACGTCAAAAATAGCCGCATGACGCTGTTGGACAACGGGCGCGGCGTACACTACGCAATGGCTTCGGCATCGGGCAGCAGGCTCATAGACAGCTACAGCGAACCCGACGTGCCGCGAAAGATAGACCTGATAGAGACCAGTGGCCGCACCACTAACCTGCTGACGGCCAGCGACCCATGGAAGGATAACGGATACCAGATTCCCATTTTCGAGAATGGCACCTTGAAAGCCGCCGACGGCGTGACCGACCTGTATTGGCGTATGGTGAAACCTGCCGACTTTGACCCGCAGAAGAAGTACCCGACCGTGGTTTATGTCTATGGCGGACCGCATGCTAACAACGTGCAGGCCTCCTTCAGGTGGTACAGCCGCTCGTGGGAGACCTACATGGCACAGAAGGGCTACATCGTCTTCGTGCTGGACAACCGAGGCTCGCAGTATCGCGGCAAGGACTTTGAGCAGGTCACCTTCCGGCAACTCGGACAGGTGGAGATGCAGGACCAGATGGAGGGCGTGAGATACCTGAAGAGCCTGCCCTACGTGGATGCTGACAAGCTGGGCGTACATGGATGGTCGTTTGGTGGCTTCATGACCATTTCGCTGATGCTGAACTATCCTGACGTCTTCAAGGTGGGCGTGGCCGGCGGACCCGTCATTGACTGGAAGTGGTACGAGGTGATGTACGGTGAGCGTTACATGGACACCCCGCAGACCAACCCCGAGGGCTACGAAAAGACCTCACTCATACACAAAGCCAAGAAGCTGAAGGGCCGACTGCAGATTATTTCGGGCTACAACGACGACACCGTGGTGTTGCAGCACTGCCTGTCGTTCCTGGCCGCCTGCATTGAAGCCGGCACGCAACCAGACTTCTTCGTCTATCCCGGCGAGGCGCACAACATGAGAGGCCACCAAAGCGTGCACCTGCATGAGCGTATCACCCGCTATTTTGAAGACTATCTGCCCGTCAAGTAGGAAAAAACAACGTAAAATGTTTGGCAGAGCAAGATGAAATGATTATTTTTGCAGCAGAAACTGACAAATAAAATGGAAAACGAGATAGAACATTTTGACTTCGAGGGGGCTCGTGCCGACGTGAGAGGCTATTGTCAAGGCACGGGCGTGAAGGAATATCACGCCATGATACACGCCACGAACCCCCTGATGAGCTATATAGAACAGTTGGACTGCGTGCTGGAAGCCTACAGCCGACTGCTGGAGACGAAGCCCGGGGCGCAGGCCGTCTTTAAGCGTTACTTCTTGAGCGATGCGGCCAATCAGGCCGATCAGGTGGCGCTGAAGGATGTGACCGACTGTGCCAAGAGCATTATACAGCAAGCACCGCTTGACGGAACAAAGGTGGCATTGTGGGTCTATCTGATGACCGACGTGCAGACCGGTCTTACCAAGAGCGGGCTCTACAGTGTGAGCCATGGAGCCTATCGGCACTACTGGAATGGCAGCGCCTGCAACCTGGCAGCTAACTCGGAGTACCAGACGAGGCTGCTCTTCAACGAGTATGTCATGCAGCTCATGGAGGAAGGCTGTACGCTGAAGGACAATGCCGTGAGGACGTGGCTCTTCGTGAACGATGTCGATTTGAACTACGGCGGCGTAGTGCGAGCCCGCAACCAGGTGTTCTTCACCCAAGGGCTGAAGCACGACACCCACTTCATCGCTTCGACGGGCATTGGCGGCCGGCAGCAGGATCCGAACGTGCTCTGCCAGATGGACAACTACGCCGTGAAGGGGTTGAAACCCGAACAGGTGCACTACCTCTATGCACCCAGCCACCTGAACCGCACCAGCGACTACGGCGTGAGCTTTGAGCGCGGCACGTACATAGACTACGGAGACCGTCGCCATGTGTTCATCTCGGGTACGGCGAGCATCAATAACAAGGGGCAGATTATGTACGAAGGCGACGTGGTGAAGCAGACCCGTCGCATGTGGGAAAACATAGAGACGCTGCTCAATGAGGCCGGATGCTCGTTCGACGACGTCGGGCCTATGATTGTCTATCTACGCGACTCGTCCGACTACCGCGTGGTACGAGCACTCTACGAAGAACGCTTTGCCGGTCGGCCTTACGTCATCGTCCATGCTCCCGTTTGCCGCCCCGGCTGGCTGGTCGAGATGGAGTGTATGGCGGTCAAGGAGGCTGAACACCCAGAGTTCGAAGCATTGTAAGAAACCTATATATAACAAAAGCCTATGAGAAAAGTACTGCTA
>DGTH01000121.1:0-6662 GCA_002393705.1 Prevotella sp. UBA4341
GTTCGCGGGGTGCACGTCCTTCAGCGTCTCGTCGTCCAGCATGGGCGTGGTGCGCAGGTAGAGCACCTGGTCGAAGTCGGGCTGCTGGGCCGTCAGTGTGACAATCTTCACCTTGTTTTTCTGCTCTGCCGAGGCGTCGTAGAGGTCACTGGCGCTCAAGGTTGTCTCGGCGATGGCGACGGCGTTCTTGTCGGCTACCGGCGAGTTGTAGAGGCCCGCCTTCACGGTCATGTCCGGGGCCAGGGGCAGCAGCGAGGCGTTGTTCACCTCGGCCACGATGGTCGTCACGCCCGTTGTGGCGTCGGTCTTCTTGCTCAGCACCTTCAGGGCCATATCCACCTGTCGCACGTCTATCTGCACGCCGCTCTGGCTGACGGTGCGGCGCGGAGCCTTTGACCTCGCTCCCTTGCGGCGAATCTTCAGCGCATTGCTGTTGCCGCTGATGAAGTTGGCCGTCACGTCGTAGCTGATGGTGCCGTCGAAGCCGTCGCCGACGGGGTAATAGGCCGTCAGCTCCGTCTTCTCCTGCGGCATGATGAGCACGTCGTGGGTGGTCGTCTCGCCGTTCATGGTCACGTCAATGCTTCCTATGGGCTGGAAGCCGTTGTTGGCCACGGTGATGGTGATGGGCACCTGACCATCGTTCTTCACCTCGTAGGCGTTGAAGCGGGCCTTGTGGTCGATGGCGTTGTCGAAGAGGATGCTGCTCTCCAGCACGGCGCCGCCGTCCTCTTCGTTGGTCACGCAGTAGGCCACCTTCATGTCGCGGTCGTTCAGGTAGCCGTCCATCGAGGCGAGGCTGACGTCGTCGGGCATCGTGGCCACCTCAATAGGTGCTGAGAAGTAGAGCATCTTGTCGTGGCTGCACAGCTTCGAGGCATACAGGCGGTTCTTCATCAGCACCGTCGTCGTGCCGTCGCCGCCAGTCGTCGTCTCCTGGTCGCTCTGCGTCCAGAGCAGGCCCACGTCCTCCAGGTCGGCAGCTCCGTCCTCCACCACGAGTCTGAAGTCGTTCACCATGCGCTTCTCCATGCCTAACGAGCCGGAGAGCTTGCCCGTGGGCTCGCCCTTCATGTTCACTGTGCTGAGCACCACGTCGCGTCCGCTCTCGTTCGTCTTGATGTAGCCAACGACGTTGGCACCGTTCACGCTCACCATCTGCGGCTTCACGCCCTCCACCTGTGTATAGCGCTCGCGCACCTTGTCGTCGGGCGATATGCTGACATAGACCACCGATGCCTGCTTCTGCTCGTTCTCCACGTCCTGCTGCAGGGTCATCATCACCAGTATCGAGTCCTGCTTCATGCTTACCTGATAGTCGGCGGGCACACTGCGGCGGTGCAGGCGCTTGATCTCTATGGGCTCGCCCCACTCGCTGCCGTCGTAGCGCGAGAGCATCAGGCTGCCGTCGATGTAGCGGCTGCCCTGTGCGTTGAACTTCGCCACGCCCTGCTGCCAGACGACGGCGGCCTTGCCGTCCTGCTGCACGGCCACGGCGGGCGTCACGGCACCGATGTTGCCGTAGTTGGTGCTGACCGTGGCGTCGGTCCACGAGCCGCCGCCTTGGCGCGTAGCCACGTGGATCTCGCTACGCTCTGTGACGCTCTTCGTCTGGTCGTTCTCCGACATCGTCTCCAGTGCCGAGCCGTCGATGGCCTCCTTCACCTGTTCGAAGGCCACCACCTCCAGTCCGTCTGCGTTGTGCGCCTCGGCAAAGTCGTACATCGGGGCGTCAATGCCCGTGCTGACGAGGTCATTCTTGCTGCCATTGCTGTATAACTGCAGACGGTCGTCGTTGTAGTTGCTGGCTGTCTTCAGGTTGTTGAACAGCAGCGACTCGCCGCCCAGCAGGTAGGTAGGCTGCGCCATGCCGTTCACATTACTTATAATAGGCGTGCCCAGGTCGGCAATCACCCGTCGGCGCAGCTTCTTGTAGCTCTTCGTCACGTTCCGTCGGGTGAACAGCGGCTGGGCGTTAGCCGGGTGGAAGGGGTTCGACGGGTTGTTGGGCACCAGGTATTCCTTATAGACATTGAAGATGGGCCATACCTTCTTCGCCGACCAGAACATGAAGCGGGCCTCGGCGAAGGCCTCCATCTTGGCCTGCAGCGTGGTCTTCATGCCTGCCTGATGCTTGCCCACGTAAGCACGGTGGTGCAGGTCGATGCAGGCACCGCCGCGCACGCCGGCCACGGCCTTGGCTATCCAGAGGTCGATGCCGGCGTAGGCCCAGGCGCACACCTTCAGGCGGGCCTGGTAGTCGAAGAAGAAGTCGATGGTGGTCGACTTCAGCGACACGTCGCCCATCTCGGCCGCCGTGTTCACCAGTCCTAAGGTCATGGCCATTTTTGCGTCGACGGACATGCCGAACGAGCCGATGCCGAAGCTGACGGGAACCGAAGAAACTGATGCAGAGGCCTCGAAGACGATGCCGCCGTCGTAGAAGTTGAACTGGAACTTGTTGTTCTCGCGGTCATAGTAGCCGATGCCGGTGAGGTAGCCCTTGATGCCCACGAAGGCCGAGGGGAAGCGGGGTATGTCGTCGAAGAAGTCATCGTCGGCCGGCTTGCCCGCGTTCACGGCGTCCATGCACGCCTGGAACTGGTCGTTGAAGTAGGCCAGGTCGCCCACTTGGTCGAGTGCCGTCATGATCTCTCCGCCGGGCAGGAAGTTCTTCTCCATGCAGGCGCGGATGATGAAGTAGTCGCCGTCGCGCTGGATATCTACGGTGAAGGGCAGCACGGGCGGCAGCTGGAAGTTGAACTTGTCGAAGGCCTTGCCCGAGTCCTTCATGTCCACGCCCTGTGCCTCGGCGTCGTCGTCGACCTTCGTCAGGTCCGGACTGTCGAAGTCCAGCGACACCCGGCTGGCCTCGTCCCTGGCAGCCAGGTCGAGGTCGTAGTCGTGCAGCGTGGGCAGGCTGGCCAGCGTCTCGGTGCCGTTCTTCAGCGTGAACTTGGCGTCGCCCTCAATCTGGCCGGTCAGGTCGAAGTCGAACAGGCAGTAGTTCCGTGAGAAGGGGAAGGCGTTGGCTGTGGTGATGTACTTCATCTCGGGCTGCAGCTGTATCGAGCCGTCGGCCGTCGCCAGCGTCAGGCTGGGCGTGCTCTCATAGGGCATCATGCCAGTGACGTGCATGTACTTCTGGCCACTCCATCCCTCGGAGCCAAATCTCGGGTCCCTGATGAGCTTTGTCACAGTGGGGCGTTCAGCGGTCTGCGAGTAGTTGATTGTCTCGCCCTCGTCCCTCGTCAGCAGGTCGTCGGCACTAAGATAGGCTTCCATAGCGTTGTCCTTCACTAAGCCATTGCCCTGCGGTGTCTCAAGCGTCAGGTTCTTCAGCGGGGTGTCCTCATCTTCCAGCACGATGACGTGGCGGCGCGGCTTACCTTTGTTCGCCCAGTTGTTGTAGTCGTAGCTCCACAAGTACATCGTGGAGAGCTTCGGCACATAACCTGGAGCCACCACCTCGAAGAATTCCGCATACTGGTCGGACGAAGTGGGGACTTGATAGATTTTCGCTGTCGCATCGTATTCAGCTGTTCCTTTTGCACCCGTCTGAGCTATGGAGGCATTCACACAGGCATAGTTGATGGTGGCATTATTGATGTGTTCGCCTCGGCTGTTGACTACCTCAACTTGCGTGTTGCTGGCGCATAGATCCTCCCATTTTATCGAATTCGAACGCAGCCAAATCTCATGGTCCTCTAAGAAAGAATACGGCTGGTAATAATCCCAAATTAGGGATGCTTGCCAACTTTTGCCGTCTGTTACTTTCAGCTCGGGCTTGACATCATAGTGAAGAGAATTCAGGCCTTGACGTCTGTCCATAGAGAACTTTAATTTTGTCCCATCCTTATTGGAGAGATAGCAGTTGGCGGGGTCTTCAAGATACACAAAACCATATAAGGGATAATCCCATGCCTTTCCACTATTATTTATTGGTATGACATGTTCCTGTCCGTCGATGAAATGGCTGAGATAGAACTTTCCATTAAGACAATACGTATTATTACTTGTACCTGGCACTACTCTTATACAAGCGTAGTAGAGACGGTGGAGGTCAGCATTGACGAAGGTGCTCTTGAAGCGCTTGTTATATCCGGGATAATAGACCTCTACCTCGTAAGTAAGCCCGTCAAAAGGTGGCATGAAGGTGAAGGCTCCTCTGAAACCCTTCAAGGTCTGAATCACCGTACCTTCGCAGGAGAGGGTAACGTCTGCTCCCTTATAAAAGAAATCGTCTGATATTTCAAAGTATGCCTTTGACTTATTCGTCGGATCCACCACACAATTAATGCCACCCACTTCCTCGCCATCTATTATCGCGAATCCTCGCTTTTCAATGGTAGCTGGATAGATTCCGTCCGTCTTACTCGTATTGATGATTTCTTGAATAGTAGCGGTATTGTTGAATGTCAGGTCGCCCGTCACATCCACTCCGTTTACACGATACTTAAAATCGTCGTCGGCATCCTCATAATCCAGATAGGCCATACTGGTCATTTCGTACCGCCATGTCTCCTCAGGATTGTAGCTGCGCTGAGCCATCGTGTAGAAGTAGTACAAGCGGTTAGTCTGGTCTATCTCGGGCTGCACATTGATTTGTGCCGTGTAGTATAAGCCATCCTCCTCCAGCGTCAGCCAGTCGGGTACAGGGTCGCCACTCAGGTTGCTGTAGGTCTCGCGCAGATTGAGCTGCGGAATCTCGTAGCCCACGGTGAAGCCTTTCTTCGGCAGATACATCACTTCTGAAGTAAAGGTGGCGGGAACGTATTGGTTATAGTAGGCTTGGTATTCCCGATAGTCGCTGAACGAAGGCATCTTCAGATCGGGCACCAGCTTTGCGGTGGACTCCACGGTAGTGGTGTTGCCATTAGCGTCCTTCGTCTGCATCAGCACCTGGGCGGTGACGATGGCCTGGCCTATCTCGCTGCCGTCGGTCACGTTGGGATGCTCCTCGGTGAAGCTGAAGGGCAGGTCGTACAGCACGACACCTTTATCCATAGCATGGCTTTTCAAATCGCTGAGCTTGTAGGTCTCCGTCCACTGGGTGCCGTTGAGATGGATGTAGTTCACGGTGACGGGGGCATCTACTGTCAGCACGTTCTCCATCTCGAACTGGAACAGCGGGAAGGTGGTCTCGGCCAGATAGGTGCTGGTGTGCTCCTTGCCTCGCGGCGCCGTAGCCCACACATAGAAGGAGCGCGAGGTGCTGAGCCCGCTCTCCGTCGTGGCCGTGACGGTGACCTTGCCGGAGGTTTCGCCCAAGAACATGAGGTCATTGATGGGTGTCCAGTCATTCGTGTCGTAATCAAAATCAGCCGTTGCGCCATTCTCATTCGTGATGCTATAAGTCACGTTGTTAGCATCGGTGGCGTTGGCCGGATAGCAGGAGACGGTCAGGGGCATGTACACCCTGTCAACGTCATTCATCCACCCATAGCCATCCTCATCCGCTTCATCGCCCCAACCGATGAAAGTCCAATAACGGTAAGAACTCAATGCGACGACACTGCCTTCGGCGGGCAAGCCCTCGAAGGTCAGCGACTGGGCGGGGACGGCGGTGGCCTGTGTGGAAGCGACGTTGACGGCGAACAAGCAGCCGGGGTCGACAATCGGCTGAGGACCGAGATAGAAGTCCTTCAGCTTGCTACACAATGCCACATCGACGGTGCCTGCCTCGGTGGGCGCATTGAAACTGCAGGTGAGACGGCCCGTCGCCTCGTCGAAGGTGGCACGGCATGGCACGGAGGTCTCGCCACCGTCGAAGCTCACGCCAAACGACTTCATGAAGAATTCGCGCTGTGCACGCTTCACGAACTGCCAGTTGTCCATCGTGGCGGTGATGGTCAGGGCCTCGCCGCCGTTGACTGTCGTCTTGTTGATGCTGGCGTCGGAGAAGTGGGGCGTGAAGCTGCTACGGCCGCCATAGACGTAGAACGTGGAATTCTCCTCGGGCAGGTCTTGACGCGAGAAGAACATATACTGCACGGCTCCTTCGGCAGGATTGGCCACTTCAATAGGGCCTACCTCACGAATGGGATAGGCGATGCACTTGTCATCGTCAATCTTGTTGTTGCGGGTGTCGTTATAGGAATGCAGGTACTCGTCCTCAGAGGGCTTGTAGAGATACCACAGCTCGTCGCACACGGAGCCTGCGTTGATAGGCGTCAGCGACACCTCGCGCGTCTTCGACATGCCGTAGTCGTCGGCATCGGCTGAAAGTCCGTCATGGTCGGTATAGCGGACGTCCATCACCAAGCGGCTGTCGGCAGTCACCTTCACCTCGGTGGACATCTTGAAGCGAATCAGGCAATATTCGCCGTAACGACTGAACTGAGCGGAGGCGCGGTCGAACCCTTGCAGGCTCTGCAGACACTCCAGATGCGTCTCGAAGGTGCATTCCCTCGGTTCGTCAGCACCTGTGCGGTTCGTATTCAGGATCAGCACCTGATACTGGCTCTCGGCGTAGGATGTGTAGCTGACAAAATAGATAGTAGGCACATGGCCGCTCCAGGCGCTTGGATTTCCTGAAACATATTCTATGGCCTGACCCAGTGTGATCGTCTTCTCGGTTTCGCCGGCTTCGAATTCCACCGGAAATTCCCCCTGCATGATAGGATCCTTCAGCGTGATGGAAGCCTTGTGCGCAGCATTGG
>DGTH01000121.1:6781-8545 GCA_002393705.1 Prevotella sp. UBA4341
GGGTCAAGAGTGGTGGCGGGAAAGTCGCCCACGTTGATCACATAGACGTCGGGATGGTTCGGGTCAGCCTGTCCGCCGGTGAAGGTGATGACGTCTTTACTCTGTGCCGAGGCGGAAGAAATTACCCCCGTAACATTTATTAACACTAATGCGAGCAGCATCAGCCAGCGGTTCAGTGGCCTGCTGTCGTGCTGTTTCCTTGTTAGGAAGGAAAAAAGAATTTGGTTCGTTCTCATAACGGTTATATGTTTTATGGTTTGTCTTTGTTGCTTTAACCCTACAAAGATAGTGTTTTTATTGCGTCTGACCATAAAACAAGGTGTGGAGTTTTGTTGATTTGGCCAAAACTCCACACCTACACATGCAAAACTCTACACTCCTCCCCCTTGCTTTTGCACCGCAATCCTGCCGTTTGGATATACTTCTGTTCGGACGACTTTGTTGTTCGGCCGCGTTAAGTGACAGCATTTATTCCCCAAACGGCAAAAGAAGGCAGTTTTTTCAACCAGCACCAGTAAGAATTTTTTCTCGAGGAAGGAGTTTATTTTCGAGGAAGGATTTTCGAGGAAGGATTTTCGAGGAAGGAGGAAGGAAAAATGACCCATGGCTGATTCTGCCCTTCGGTACTATTCTCCTTCCTCCTTCCTCCTTAATCCTTCCTCGAAGAAAAGCTCTTTCCTCGAAGAATCTGAAGAATCCGAAAATCGATAATCGAAAATCCCTACCAGTCCTCCCCGTCCTCTTCCTCGTCGTAGTAGGGAGCGCTGGGGTCTTTCGTTCCGTCCTTATCTACACCGCCGTAGCCGATTCCTTTTTCGCTACGTACACCGCTTGCGGCCAGTAACTCCAAGTCCGACATCCCTTCCGCCTCTAAGGCGGGACTCATATATCTCTTTCTTTTCATTTTACTATTACTTTTTTACCATTCTTAATATACACACCGTGCTGCGGTGTCTTGACCGCGCGGCCGTCGAGCGTGTAGTAAACGTCAGAAGATGCTTCACTCTTCATTCTCAGCTCATCATTCACGGCAGTCGTTTCGCCACCGAACGTGATGAAGACGGGAGCCTCTGTTTCGTCATAGTAAGCGTCCAGCACGTCGTTGAACGCAAACCAGCCACGGAAGGCCTTGATGGTTGTCAGCCCCGTAGAGTACCAGAACTTGTTTCCGCTGAGGAACAGGTTTTCCTCGGGCACCTTCGTCACGGCGTAGGTGCCGTACATCCATCCACGCTCAGAAGCTTTCTTACCTACTCGCACATACGGCTCTTCCTCGGGCTCAATATCCACGCCATCGACCGTAAACTCACTGACGGCTGCCGACACCTTGATGATATAAGGATGATTAGCCTCTATTTCGGTGGCATCGGTGAACTCCACCGTGATGCCGACTATGGCCTCCTCGTCCTTCTCTGGAGTCCAGCTCGTGAAGTCGCCCAGCTCTACATCCTCGCCGAATGCCGCCTTCACCTGCTCCGCAGTCATAGCGAACGGCAGGCAGATGGTGCTCCATTCGCCGGCCTTGATGGTGCGCTTCACGCGCACATCAACACCCTCAGCAGCAGTAGGGACTGTGGTTGATGTCTCGTCAAGGAGTGTACGCAGGTCGGCCGCCTCGGCAATGGTGATGGTAAAGTCATCATCAGCCACGTCGTGAATGCTTCCGTTCTCGGCAGAGATGACACCCTTGAGCAGTTTTCCGCTGAGCACGTCGCCCACGCTGACCGTCTGTCCCTCCTTCAGCCTCAGGCGGAAGGTCACGAG
>DGTH01000164.1:0-867 GCA_002393705.1 Prevotella sp. UBA4341
ACGGCAACACCGGCCCCTTCATCCAATACACCCATGCCCGCATCCGCAGCATCCTAAGAAAAGCTGCCACCCCCGACCCCTCCATAAGGAGGGGTGAAGGAGAGGCGCTTGGTGTTCCCCTCCCTATGGAGGGGCTAGGGGTGGCTCCCAAGGAAATTGAGCTTATCCAGAAGATGAGCGAATACGGTGCAGCTGTAGAACAGGCTGGCAAGGACTATTCGCCCAGCGGCATTGCCAACTACTGCTACGAGCTGACCAAGCAGTTCAACCAGTTCTACCACGACTACAGCATCCTCGGAGCCGACACCGAAGAGGAGAAGGCCTTCCGCCTGATGCTGGCCAAGAACGTGGCCAAGACCATCAAGAACGGCATGAGCCTGCTCGGCATTGAGGTGCCCGAGCGTATGTAAGGAGCCTCCCCCTACCCCCCTCCAAAGGGAGGGGGTATTAAGATTTATGAGATAAAGAAGATGTATATTTACGAGACGGCGGATAGTGCAACTTATGACCTGCTGAGTGCTTATGCTGACTACAATAAGCAGCATCCAACAGAGGCAGAGAGTATCATATGGGACTATCTTAAGTCTAAGCAGACTGGGCATAAATTCAGGCGGCAGCATATTATTAAGGACTATATAGTCGATTTCGTCTGCTTACATCATAAGTTAGTCATTGAGATTGACGGACAATATCATCTGGAGGCAAACCAGATTGTCAAAGATAAGAGTAGGACTGAGGACCTTCAGGCATTGGGCTATCATATCATCAGATTCTCTAATGAGGAAGTGATAGCAAATTCAAATGCAGTAATTAAGAAAATAAAACAAGCACTTATGGAAATCATCACCCCTAAAAAGAATCAAAAGG
>DGTH01000164.1:911-15146 GCA_002393705.1 Prevotella sp. UBA4341
ATGGAGAGGTGTGGAGAGGCCTGGGCCGTCGATGCCGCATGCAGCGGCAATCCGGGGCCAATGGAGTATCAGGGCATAGACCTGACCACCGGGCAGCGCGTCTTTCACTACGGACCCGTCTATGGCACCAACAACATCGGCGAGTTNNGGACCGATGGAATATCAGGCCATCGACCTGCAGACGGGCCACCGCGTGTTTCACTTCGGTCCCATGAAGGGCACCAACAACATCGGCGAGTTTCTGGCCATTGTCCACGCACTGGCACTGGCCTGGCAGCGCAAGCTGCCGGGGCTCACCATCTACTCCGACTCCTACAACGCCATACTCTGGGTCAAGAAGCGCAAGTGCAAGACCACACTCCAGCGTACCGAGCAGACAGAACAGCTCTTTCAGGTCATAGCCCGTGCCGAGCAGTGGCTCCAGACCCACGACTACCAGAACCCCGTCCTGAAGTGGCAGACGAAGGAGTGGGGCGAGGTGCCCGCCGACTTTGGCAGGAAATAAAACGATTACTTCAACCCTATGCGCGTACTCATAGTCAGCACCAGCGAACGTACGGGCGGAGCCGCCGTAGCAGCCTCGCGCCTGCTGGAAGCCCTTCAGCGTAACGGCGTGAAGGCCAAGATGCTCGTGCGCGACAAGCAGACCCAGAACCCCAGCGTCGTCAGCCACCCCCGGCAGCTGCGCCTCAGGCTGGCCTTCCTCTGGGAGCGCTTCTGCATCTGGCTGCACCTCGGGCTGAGGCGTCAGCGGCTCTTCGAGCTGGACATAGCCAACAGCGGAGCCGACATTACCCAGTTGCCCGAATTCCTGGAGGCTGACGTCATCCACCTGCACTGGGTCAATCAGGGCATGCTCTCGCTCCGCCAGATACGCCGCATTCTCGACTCCGGCAAGCGCGTCGTCTGGACCATGCACGACGTCTGGCCCGCCACCGCCATCTGCCACCTCACGCTCGACTGCCCCGTGTGGGCCTCCCCCTCACAGCGCCCGCCGCTTTCCCCGCCGCGTGCCGGTGAAGAGCGCCCGCCGCTTTCCCCGCCGCTTGCCAGCTGCATGGAGCAAGGCGCGGGCCGCCCCTCGTGCCGCCTCAACAGCCGGCTGGCCCGTCAGGTCTGGCAGCGCAAGCAGGCCATGCTCCAGGGTAGCAGCCCCATCACCTTCGTAGCCTGCAGCCAGTGGCTGGCCGGCGAGGCCCGCAAGAGCCGCCTGCTCCAGGGACAAACCGTCCTGAGCATTCCCAACCCCATAGATACCAGTCTCTATAAGCCCGGCTCCCGCCGGGCAGCCCGCCAGTCGCTGGGCCTGCCCCTCGAGGGCAAAGTGGTTCTTTTCGTGGCCCAGCGAGCCACGAATCCCTATAAAGGCATGCACTATCTGGCTGAGGCATTAACCATGATGCAAGGTGACGAGCCCCCCCTCCTCGCCGTGCTCGGCAGCCAGTCCGAAGACCTGTCAGACCTCCTCCCCCTTCGGGAAGGCCGGCCGGGGCCTGTGGGCCTTGGCTACATCACCGACGAGCGGCGCATGGTCATGGCCTATCAGGCAGCCGACGTCTTCGTGCTGCCCTCGCTTTCCGAGAACCTGCCCAACACCATCATGGAGGCCATGGCCTGCGGCGTGCCCTGCGTAGGCTTCCGCGTGGGCGGCATACCCGAAGAGATAGACCACCTCCAGACGGGCTACGTGGCAGACTATAAAGACGCCGCCTCCTTGGCCCGTGGACTCCGCTGGGTGCTCTACGAGGCCGATGCCGAAACCCTTTCTAAAGCCTGCGTCCAGAAGGTGCAGCGCTGCTACTCTCAGCAGAGCGTAGCCCGCCGCTATCTGGAAGTGTATAACGCCCCCCAGTCATGACTTTCTCCATCATAACGATAACCTATAATGCCGCCCAGGTGCTACAGCGAACGTTAGACAGCGTGCGCAGCCAGACCTTCCGTGACTTCGAGCACCTCATCATCGACGGAGCCTCTACCGACGGCACGTTAGACCTTCTGGCCGGTTACGACGCAACGGTAGTCAGCGAGCCCGACCGGGGCATCTATGACGCCATGAACAAAGGCCTCCGCATGGCCAAGGGCGACTACGTGGTCTTTATGAATGCGGGCGACACCTTCCACGACGCCCAGACGCTTCAGCGCGTAGCAGCCGCCATAATCGAAAATCGAAAATCCCTCCCCCTTCCCGCCGTACTTTATGGCGATACGGACATAGTCGATGCCGAAGGCCGCTTTCTGCGTCCGCGCCACCTCAGCGCCCCCCGCCGTCTTACGTGGCGCAGCTTCCAGAGCGGCATGCTCGTCTGCCACCAGGCTTTCTACGCTCTGACGGCCATTGCCCGCCAGACGCCCTACGACTTGCAGTATCGCCATTCGGCCGATGTCGATTGGTGCATCCGCGTCATGAAGGAGGCCGAGCGTCAGCGGCTGCCACTGGTCAGGGTGCCCGGTGTCGTAGCCGATTTCTTAGACGGCGGCGATTCCACCCGGAACCACTGTGCGTCGCTCCGCGAGCGTTTTCAGGTCATGCGCCGCCACTACGGCCTCCTTACCACGCTCGTCATGCACCTTCGCTTCCTCCTTCGAGCCGTTGTTCGGCATTCATCTTTCTCCTTCCTCGAAACCTACCAGTCCTCCCCGTCCTCTTCCTCGTTGTAGCCGGGAGCACTGGGGTCTTTCGTTCCGTCCTTGTCCAAGCCGCCGTAGCCGATGCCCCTGTCGCTGTCGCTACTTACGCCGCTTACGGTCAGCAACTCCAAGTCCGACATTCCTTCCGCCTCTAAGGCGGGACTCATATATCTCTTTCTTTTCATTTTACTATTACTTTTTTACCATTCTTAATATACACACCCTTACCTGGTGTTTTTACCAGTCGGCCGGAAAGGTCGTAATACGCATTGTCCATCATCAATTCTCCATTGTCAATAGAACGAATGTCAGTGGTCTCGCCGTCGAACGTGATGAAGACGGGAGCCTCCAACTCGTCATAGTAAGCGTCCAGCACGTCGTAGAACGCAAACCAGCCACGGAAGGCCTTGATGGTTGTCCGCCCCGTAGAGTACCAGAACTTGTTTCCGCTGAGGAACAGGTTTTCCTCGGGCACCGTCGTCACGGCGTACGTGCCGTACATCCATCCACGCTCAGAAGATTTCCTTCCTACCTGAACAACCGGCTCATCTTCAGGGTCGATGTCAACGCCGTCAACCGTAAACTCACTGACGGCTGCCGACACCTTGATGATATAAGGATGATTGGCCTCTATTTCGGTGGCATCGGTGAACCCCACCGTGATGCCGACTATGGCACCCTCGTCGTCCTTCTCTGGAGTCCAGCTCTTGAAGTCGCCCAGCTCTACATCCTCGCCGAATGCCGCCTTCACCTGCTCCGCAGTCATAGCGAACGGCAGGCAGATGGTGCTCCATTCGCCGGCCTTGATGGTGCGCTTCACGCGCACATCAACACCCTCAGCAGCAGTAGGGACTGTGGTTGATGTCTCGTCAAGGAGTGTACGCAGGTCGGCCGCCTCGGCAATGGTGATGGTAAAGTCATCGTCAGCCACGTCGTGAATGCTTCCGTTCTCGGCAGAGATGACACCCTTGAGCAGTTTTCCGCTGAGCACGTCGCCCACGCTGACCGTCTGTCCCTCCTTCAGCCTCAGGCGGAAGGTCACGAGCGTTCCCTGCTGCTTGTTCAGCGGGTCGCTGTTGGCGTTCAGGCAGGCCACCTTCAGGTAGCCCCCGTCCATGTTGGGCGTAAAGACCGGCGCGGCATCGTAGCTGTCGCCCAGCGCGTAGTCAATGTTTCCACTTGCGCTGGTCACAGCCTCTACCTCTTCCGGCAGTTGCAGCCAGAAGGTGTAGCCCGAACAGGTACTGCCCTCGTCGAGGCTGAAGCGTACGGTCAGCCCCGCCTCCGCATTCACCGGGAGCGATACGTCATCGACGCTGAACGCGTCGTCAGCCCTTGTGCTGCCCGCCATGGCGAGCAGCACGCATACAGAAAATACAAACTTTTTCATCATGTCGTGTTTATTTTGTTTTACCTTTTTTTACTGTTTCCTCCCTCTGGTTTACTGCGGCTCCTGCCCGTCGGTCATCTCAATGGGCAGCTGTTGCTGTGCGGGCGCTGTAGCCTTGCCCACCAGCTGGTTGACGATGCATACGGCGTCGCCGATGTCTATCTGTCCGTTTCCGTTCAGGTCGGCCGCCTTGGCCTCGAAGACGCTGTTGCTCTTGCTCACCATGTGGTTGACGATGCAGACGGCGTCGCCGATGTCGATGCGCTTGTTGACGTTCACGTCGCCGAGCAGGAACTTACCCGGCAGTCTCACGGGCAGCACGTTGTTCGCGGGGTGCACGTCCTTCAGCGTCTCGTCGTCCAGCATGGGCGTGGTGCGCAGGTAGAGCATCTGGTCGAAGTCGGGCTGCTGGGCCGTCAGTGTGACAATCTTCACCTTGTTCTTCTGCTCAGCCGAGGCATCGTAGAGGTCGGCGGCGCTCAAGGTTACTACGCTCCCTACGGCCTCAGTGGCCAGTGGCGTAGCGTAGAGGCCCGCCGTGACGGTCATGTCCGGGGCCAGGGGCAGCAGCGAGGCGTTGTTCACCTCGGCCACAATGGTCGTCACGCCCGTTGTGGAGTCGGTCTTCTTGCTCAGCACCTTCAGGGCCATGTCGATTTGTCGCACGTTGAACTGCGTGCCGCTCTGCTGTATGCGGCGCGGTCTTGCGGCCAGGGGTTTGCGGCGGGCCTTCAGCGCATTGCTGTTGGCAGGCGTGAAGTTGGCCGTCACGTTGTAGCTGATGGAGCCGTCGAAGCCGTCGCTGATGGCGTAGTTCGCCGCCAGTTCGGTGCTCTCCTGCGGCATGACCATCACTTCGTGGGTGGTGGCCTCGCCGTTCATCGTCACGTCGATGCTCCTGATGGGCTCAAAGCCGTTGTTCACCACAGTAATGGTGACGGGCACCTGCTGTTCATTGCTAACGTCGTAGGGGTTGTAGTTGATCTTGTGGTCGATAGCGTTGGTGAAGGCCACAGGCGTCTCCATGACGGCCGAGCCGTCGTTCTCGTCGCTCACGCAGTAGGCCACCTTCATGTCGAGTCCGGCTAAGTAGCCGTCCATCGAGACGAGGCTTACATCATCGGGCATGGTGGCTATCTCCACGGGAGCCGAGAAGTAGAGTTGCCCGTCGTTGCTGCACAGCTTCGAGGCGTAGATGCGGTTCTTGATTTTCACGTCGATGGTGCCGTTGCCGTTGTCGGTCGATTCCTGGTCGCTCTGCGTCCAAAGTAAAGCCACGTCGCTGAGGTCGGTTGCTTCATTATCAACGATGAGTCGGAAGTCGTTCACCGTGCGGTTCTCCATGCCTAAGAATCCTGTCAACTTGCCAGTAGGTTCGCCTTTCATGTTGACGGTGTTCAGCTCGATGTCGCGTCCCTGCTCGTTCGTCCTGATGTAACCGACAAGGTTGGCGCCGTTCACGTTGACCATCTGCGGCTTAGCGCCCGCATTGAGGGTGTAGTGTTCGCGTACTTTGTCATCGGCTGACACGTTGATATAGATCAGCTGAGCCTGCTTCTCCGCGTTATCGACATCTTGCTTCAGCGTCATCATTACCAGCACACTATCGTTCTTCATCGTCACCTGATAGTCGGCCGGCACGCTGCGGCGATGCAGTCGCTTGATTTCGATGGGGTAGCTCCAGTAAGTACCGTCGTAGCGCGAGAGCATCAGGCTGCCGTCGATGTAGCGGTCGCCCTCAGTGTTGAAACGCGCCTTGCCCTGCTGCCAGATGGCTACAGCCTTTCCGTCGTTCTGTGCGGCCACGGCGGGCATCACACAGGCATTGCCCCAGTAGGTGCCTACCTGTTCTGTCTGCCACGCGCCACCATCCTTCCGCACGGCCACGTACACCTCCGTCTTCTCGCTGATGTCCTTGACCTGGTCGTTTTCTTCCAGTGCTTCCAACGTGTTCTTGTTTATCGTTTCGCTGACCTGTTCAAAGGCCACCACATCGATGCCGCTTGCCCGTGCTGCACTGAAGTCGTACATCGGCGCATCGACACTTGTATCAACAAGGTCGCTCTTGCTGCCACCGCTCAGCACCTGCAAGCGGTCGTCATTATAGTTGCCGGGTGTCTTCAGGTTGTAGAACAGCAGTTCCGAGCCGTTCCCGAGGTAGGTGGGCTGCGCCATGCCGCTCACATTATTAATAATAGGTGTACCGAGGTCGGCAATCACTTTTCGCTTCATCCGCTTGTAGTCAGACGTCACGCGTTTCTTGCTGTAGGAGAAGATGCTTTCGCCAAACGACGGATGAAAGGGATTAGCGGAACTGTTGGGGAAGAGATAGGTCTTCTCCACGTCGAAGAGTGTCCAGCTCTTCCTTTTCTTGTAGAACAGGAAGCGGGCTTCGGCGTACGCCTCCATAGCGGCACGCACTGAAGTCTTGAAGCCCGTCTTCACCTCGCCGCCCCAAGTGGGGATGACGGTGCGCGTCTGGGCGTCGAAGCTGGCACCGCCGCGCACGCCGGCCACGGCCTTCGCTATCCAGATGTCGATGCCGCCGTAGGCCCATGCACACATCTTGATACGGCACTGCGTATCGAACTGGAAGTCGATCTTGGGCAATGCACCCACATTGCCTTGGGCAGCGGCGCGGTTGATGACTGCCATCGTGGTGGCAATCTTCGCGTCGAGCGACACGCCGAAGCCGCCGATGAAGAAACTAACGTTGGCCGATGCCGCAGCCGACGCCTCCAGCGTGAGGCCGCCATCGTAGAAATTGATGTCGAGCTTCTTCGTGTCGCGGTTGTAGTGGCCAATGCCTGAGAGAAAGCCGCGCACACCTACAAAGGCCGAGGGCCAGCGCGGTATGTCGTCGAAGAAGTCGTCGTCCAACTTATGCGCCGAGTTCACGGCGTCCATGCAGGCCTGGAACTGCTCGTCGAAGTATTGCAGGTCGTTGAGTCCATCGAGGGCGTCGGTGAGCGGACCGCCTGGCAGGAAGTTGGCCTCGCAGACGGCGCGAACAAGGAAGTATTCGCCCTGACGCTCGATGTTCACCGTGAAGGGCAGCACGTCAGGCACTTGGAAGTTGAAGTTGTCGAACGCCTTGCCCGAGTCTTTCATCTCAATGCCCTGCGCGCTGGCATCGTCGTCTATCTGCTTGAGATCCATCGCTCCCGGCGAAAGTTCCAGATTGTTTTCCTCCGAGAGAGCCAGCAAATCCATTGTATTATTCTGCAACGTGGGTAGTTCGGCCAGTGTTTCGTTGCCATACTTCAGCAGGGGTCGCGCCGTGGCGCCCTGCGCAAGCTGCTCAACCAGATTGAAGTCGAAGAAACAGTGGTCGGAGCTGAAGGAGGGGAAGTCGGCTTTGCTGATGTGTTTGACACTGGCAGGCGCGAGTTGCAGGGCTCCGTCGGCACTTTGCAGTCTCAGGCTGTTGGCGTCGAAAGAGTCGCTGCAGGCCATCACGCCCGTCAGGTGGGCATATTTTCGGCCACTCCAGCCCTCGCTGCCAAACTTGGCATCCTCTACATTCTTCGTCACCGTCTCGTAGTCAGCACTCTCCGAGTATTCCACAAAGTCGCCCCTTTCCATTGTCAGAAGGTTGATGCGATCAATCAGTGCATTCATCTGCCCGTCTTTTACGTTGCCGTTGCGCGTCAGTGTCTCCAGCGTCATGTCGTTCACCCGCTGGTCACTCTGTCTGAGCACGATGGTGTGGCGGCGCATCTTGCCACGGCACTCATCGCTGGTGTAGGGGTAGTTCCACAGATACATGGTGCTGAGCACGGGCTGATAGCCCGGAGCCACCACCTCGATAAGTTGGGCAAACTGGTTAGGGTCGGTAGAGATGGCGTAACCACCCATCACGTTATCATAATCCACCGTGCCGCCTTCGCCTTGTCTGCTCAACGCATTATCAACACAGGCGAAATTCACCGTGGCGTCTGTCACGGGTTCGCCCTGACTGTCCACCACCTCCACAAGCGTGGCACCGCTGTTCAACTCGTCCCACCGCAAGAACGCCCAGCCGCTCTTGCTCGTCCATTGAGGAGAAGCTTGCCTACCGCGACGATTGAAGTCCAACTCAGGCTTCACGTCGAAGCGCAAAGGCTTGATCCATTCGGAGTTGACGATGGGAATCATGCGTTCTTTCTCCACATATAATAGGGCATATTCGGGAACATTCAGATAGAAAGACGGCTCGTCCGCATAGATGCAAGCCGAGATGTCCCGATAATTGCGATTCTCGCCAGCCGCCACCTTGTGAGCCGTTCCCCCACACGTATAGACCAGTTCGTATGGAGGCATCGACCATTTCCATCCGCTAAACTTCACGCTATAGAAGTTCTTGAGGTCAGCATTCACAAAGGTGTTGTCATATCGCTTGCCGTAGTCGGGGAACTCCACTATCACGTGATATGTACGTCCGTCAGCAGGCGGAAAGAAGTTAAACTTGCCGTTGAAGTTCGTCAACTGCTGAATCACCTTGTCCTCACACGTGAGCGTGACCGTAGCACCGCCCATGGCGTTGTCTTCCACCATGAAGTCGGTTGACATCTGTGCGACCAATGGCCACAAGTTGTCAATGTAGCCAGCCTGAGCCACCTGCTGGATTTGTTCCCTGTTGTCGAACACGCGGTCGCCCGATTCGTACACATCGTTCACCTTGTATCTAATATGCTCTGCCGGGTCACAATAATAGATATAGGCTACAAAACTTTCATAACGTTCCATCACTTCGTCAGGGTCGTAACTGCGTTGTGCCAAGGTATAGAGGTGCAAATCAGCACCGTGGCTACCTTCCCCCTCGTTCCAGAAGCCGCTTAGGTCGGGGGCGACAGTAATGTTGGCCGTTACGTAGTGGCCGTTCTCTTGCAGCGTGAGCCATTTTGGCACAGGGTCGCCGCTCGTGTTTGAGTAGGTCTCCTTCAGCCCCAGTTCGGGTATCTCATAGCCCACAGTGAATCCCTTGCGGGGCAGATACATCACCTCAGAACTGAGCGTGACGGGCTTTACGGCCGTGTATCCGCTTACCGAGTGGGCATAGTCGCCAAACGAGATTTTCCTTAGACTGGGTGTCAGCGAGGCCTTGGCCTCTACGGTGGCCGTCTGGCCCTGCTCGTTCCGCATAGGCAGGAGAATCTGTGCCGTGAGGATGGTCTGCCCTATCTCCTCGTCGGTAGTAGCGTTGGGCAGTTCATCGGTGAATCCGAAGGGCAGGTCATAGAGATAACTGTTCTGCCAGTCGGTCTTATGGCGCTTCAACTGGCTGAACTTGTACTGTTCCGTTTTGGTGGTTCCGTTGGCGTGCGTGTAGTTGACCGTCACCTTGTCGTCCACCACAGTCCAGTCGTCGGCCATTTCGAGCCCGAACTGCAACAGGGGGAAGTTGGTAGATGCCTCGTAGGTGTTGGCCACGTACTTGCCGAAAGGCGGAGCCGACTGCACATGATAGGTGCGCGAGGCCGACACGCCGCTGGGCAGGGTGGCCGTTAGGGTGAAGGTGCCGCTGCCCGTGCCCGGGTCAAGGAAGAAGCCACGCTCGGCCCACCCTTCGATCTCGGCATCGGCCCCACCGCTGTTGGTCACGCTGTAGCTGACGGCGCTGGCATCGGTGGCGTTGGCCGGCAGGGTGCTGATGTGGAGCGGGTATTCTCTGTTGATGGCACTGCCCCAGCGGTCTTTCTCCAACGAAATGGTGGCGCCGTCGGCAGGCAAACCTTCGAAGACGATCTGCTGGGCTGCCACGGCGGTAGCCGCCTCTGGCTGAACGGTCACGGCAAACGAGCCACTGCTCCCGATGGCCAGCTTGGGGAAGTAGCCACCTTCCTTCAGTGGGCCGAAATCGACATTCACCACCCGTTCGGTGGTTACCGTGGGCATAGTCACTCGTAGGGTGAGCTGCCCTGTGGCTTCGTCGAAAGAGGCCTGACGCGGTGCCAGGCTCTCGCCCTCGTCGAGGGTCACGCCAAAGGAGTTCATGAAGTTCTCTTGCTGGGCGCGCTTCACCAGTTGCCAGTTGTCCATCGTGGCCGTGAGGGTGAGCGTCTCGCCGCTCTTGGCCGTGGTCTTGTCTATGCTGACATTGGAGAAATGGGGCAGGAACTTCTGCCTTTCTACCAGTACCTGGAAGCCTGCCGCATTCTCGGGCAGGTCGGTCTGTGAGTAGAAGAGGTACTTCAGGGCGCCGTCGGCGGGGTTGGCCACTTCGAAGGGTCCCAACTCACGGGTCGGATAGACCGTCGCCATCGTGGCCGTAGAAGTGCGGTTGTTGTAGGTGTCGTCGAAGTAGGTGTGCATGAACTCGTCGTCCTGCGGATGGTAAAGGTAGTAAGCCTTGCTGCACACAGAGCCTGCGTTGAGAGGCGTGAGCTCCAGCTGGCGAGTGCGGGCCTGCCCGTAGTCGTCGGCATCGGGAGCCAGGGTGCTGTGGTCGGCATAGCGAGCTTCAAGCACATAGCGGCTTCCCTCCGTCACGCGAACGTCGGTGGGCAGCTCTACGGTCAGCAACACGTACTCGCCCCAGTAGTTGAGGGTCTGCCAACGGCTGCTGAAACCATATGTGTTTTGTATGACTTCCAACTGCGTCGCTAACTCTGACTGTGCTGGTTCTGCCGCCCGCGTGCGGTTGATGTTGAGCAGCAGCACCTGGTAGGCAGCGTCAGCGTGCAAGCAGTCCGACACGGAGAAGACCCCAGGCAGGAGGCCGCTCCAGGAGTCCTGCGAATACACCGTCAGGCTGATGGTCTTGCTCGTCTCGCCAGGAGTAAAGGTGACGATTGTCTCGTCGAACGAGATGAGGTTCTTCAGCGTGATGCTGGCCGTACGCTGGGCCGTAGTGCCTTGCGGACGGCTGAGTGTCACGCTGAAACTCGTTTCGTCAGCTCCCGCGCTACCTGCGTCAATGACATAGATGTTAGGGTCCTTCGGGTCGGCCTGACCGCCCGTAAAGGTGATGACGTCTCCCGTCTGCGCCAGCACTGTGGCTGACACCACGAGCGACAGCATCAAGCTCAGCCAGCGGCTCAGCGGCCTGCTGTCGTCATGCTGTTTCCTTGTTAGGAAGGAAAATAGAATCTGGTTCGTTCTCATAATTGGTATATGTTTTATGGTTTGTCTTTGCTGCTTTAACCCTGCAAAGATAGTGTTTTTGGCGCGTCAGGCCATGAAATAAAGTGTGGAGTTTTAGTGCTTTCACCAAAACTCCACACCTACACATGCTAAACTCTACAGTTTTTTCCTTACCTTTGCACCATAAAAGTTCACATATTGACGATGACAGACCAACTTTTCTTCGACGCCATGCTGGCAGCATCAGGCAGCATGATTGTGACGGGCCTCATTCTGGCCACCATCAAAACACGCCAGAACGAGCGGGCCGCCAAGTTCCACCTAGCGAAATATGCGCTTACCGTAGCCGTCATTACGCTCGGCCTGCTGAACCTTGTGCAGATAAGCTTCGACCCCGAAGGCGACATCAGCTACTTAGGCAGCTGTCTGGCTCTGGCCATGAGCTACCTGCAAGCCATGCTCTTCACCATGGCCGTGCTCGTGCTCATCAGGCCTGAAGAGGTGACTCTCAGGCGCGTGCTGTGGCAGCTGGCGGCCATCGCCGTGGCCGACGCCGCGCTCGTGGGCGCCTTCTTCCTGCTGCCGCAACAGGTGTTCTTCTACGTCTATGAACTTATGGTGCTGCTCTACCTCGTGCTGCTCTTCTTCTACACGCGCTGGTACCTGCGCTGCCACCGGCAGTTCAAAGCGCAGATTTCGGCCTATTACGAAGAGGAGGAGATAGAGCGCTCGCTGCGCTGGCTGGGCCTGCTGTTCTGGGCTGCGTTGGCCGTAGGCCTGCTCACGCTGCTCATGGTGCTGGGCAACAGGGCCGTCGCCGTGGGCTTGACGCTGCTGCTGGCCCTCTACTACGCCTTCCTGGCAGCCAGCTTCATCAACTATCAGCTCAGCTCCACCATCATTCTGCCCGCGCTACAGAAGCAGCCCGCCCCTGACCCCGTAGCACCCGTCAGCACTGGCGACCCGCACCCCGACCGCCTCGTAGCCTGGATAGAGCGGGGGGGATACTTGGAGACCGACAAGGCCGTCGAAGTTATAGCCCTGGAGTTGGACATGAACCTGGCGCAGTTTCACGCTTATTTCAGCAAGGTCGTAGGCGAGGACTTCCGCACGTGGCGCGTGCGTAAGCGCATAGAACACGCACAACAGCTGCTCAGGGAGCACCCCGACTGGACCATGATGCGCATAGCTCAGGCCTCGGGCTTCAACGACCGCAGCTACTTCTACCAGCAGTTCCTGCGCTGTACGGGGCAGACCGTCAGCAACTACCGCGCTACGCTATCGTGAACAAGTTGAAATTTGGAGTTTGGAGTCAAGTTTCTCCACCAGAGAAGTGCCGTTTCTCCACCAGAGAAGTGCCGTTTCTCCACCAGAGAAGTGCCGTTTCTCCATCAGAGAAGTGCCGTTTCTCCATCAGAGAAGTGGCATTTCTCTCCGCGTCAGTTCGCTTCTTTCAAATACATAAACTGACGCGGATTAAACCGTTGAAATACAATTAAATAGAAACTTTGCGTCAGTTTTCTGTGTTTTTTGAACTTTATTCTTGAATATTTGCAGGAAATCGGATAATTGCGGGTAATAATGAAAAGAAAAAGACATTTTATTTTGCATTCTTCTCGGTTATTCGTACCTTTGCAGGAGAAAAAAACAGTGATGTACGAGCAAACGGTTCAAGAAGACACGCTCTTTATGATACTTTACGGAGCAGCGACCATGCTGTCAACGACAGCATGTTGCTATCTGCTGCTGCGCCAAGGCAACGCGTTTGCAGCCCACGTCAAGCCGCCGCTGCGGCTGCGCCGCTGGGCTGCATTGCTCTTTGCGATGATGACTTTGAGTCATCTCTGGTTTCTGCCGTTCTTCTTTCTTACCTCAGGCAGCGGCGCCATGCTACTGCTGCTGTTGGGCTCGCTGCTTGACAGCATGACGGTTTTCCCCTTGGCAATGGTGGTCCTGTTCGTTATGCTGCAAGACAGGCGTCGGCCGCTGTGGCCCGTCGGCGTGATGGTTAGTCCGCTCGTTGCGGGCTTAGCACTGTGTGTGTTCAGCCGTAGCCTTGAGTTTCTGCCCGTGTTGTACGGTTATCTCGTCTTGCTGGGCCTTGGTCTGGCGGGCTATATGGTTTTTGCCTTGCGACGCTACGGGCGCTGGCTGCGTGACAACTTTGCCGACCTGGAGCACAAGGAGGTGTGGCAGAGTTTCATGGTGCTGGGGGGCCTGCTGCTCATGTTCGGTGTCTATGCCGTCAGCACCAAGGGACGGGGCGGCGAGTACGTCCTGCAGTTGGGCGACATTGTGTTCGTCAGCTGTCTGTTGTGGAGGGTGGAAACGTTGAGCGACCTGAGTATCCCCCATTCGAAGAGCCTTGCTGAGGAGCCGGTGGCTTCCGAAGAGGGGTGGACAGGCGGCGCTGCGCCGAAGGGCCTGACCGACAACATCGGAGCCTTGCTGCAGCAGCACTGCATAGAGACCCGGCTCTACCTGCAGCACGACCTGACGCTCGTGCAGCTTGCCAAGGCTGTGGGCACCAACCGCTTCTATCTGAGCCAGTACTTCTCCAGTCAGGGCATGAATTACAATGCCTATATCAACAGTCTCCGCGTCAGCCACTTCGTCCGGCTCTACCGAGAGGCGGCGGCAGGGGGGCACTCGGTAACCATTACGCAGTTGGCCCAGGAGAGCGGATTTAAGAGTTACAGCACCTTCAGCGATGCCTTCAAGCGCAAGACCGGACAGTCGGCAACGGCCTGGATTAAAGCTCAGCAAAAAGGGCAAGGGGACGGTGTAGAGTAACGGAAAAAGCAAAAAATGTTACGGAATTAGCAAAATTACGGCTTCAGGCACGGGGTCGTAATGTTTTTTTTGTGGGTTTTTGCTAAATTTGCATGCATGAACTTAAAAATTCTACCAGTCAGTAAATAGAAAACCAGTAAATTTAACTAAACCTAAAAACAGTAAACCTATGAAACAGACTATTTGTATGAGTGTAAAGAATGTGCTGTCGTGCCTCGCTGTCATCAGCATCGTCGTCGCTTCGGCCATGTTTGCCAGTTGCAAGGGCAATGACAGTGCCGACCTCGTGGTCTATGGAAAGATTTTCACCGCCGAGGATGGCCAGGTGGTCGAGGCCTTCGCCGTGAAGGACGGCAAGT
>DGTH01000117.1:0-6090 GCA_002393705.1 Prevotella sp. UBA4341
AAATAGTCAAATAATATGGTTTCCATGATAGCTGCCGTGGCCAAGAACCGTGCCATTGGCTATAAGAACAAACTGCTGTACTGGCTGCCCAACGACCTGAAGCGATTCAAGCAGCTCACCACGGGCCACACCATCCTGATGGGACGCCACACGTTCGAAAGCCTGCCAAAAGGGGCACTGCCCAACAGGCGGAACTGCGTGCTGAGCCGTACGGTGAAGGAACTGCCGGGCTGCGAGTGCTTTGGCAGCTGGGACGAGTTTCTCTTTACCTGCATGCCCAATGAAGAAATCTTCATCATCGGTGGAGCCACGCTCTACGCCGAACTGTTAGAGAAGGCCGACCGCCTTTGTCTGACCGAAATTGACGACGTGCCGCAGGAGGCCGACGCCTTCTTCCCCGACTACAGCGATTGGCATATAGAAACGAAAGAAGCGCACCCGAAGGATGAACGTCATGCCTTCGACTACGCTTTTGTCGATTACGTGCGCTGAGACAACGCCTACTCTGCCAGCAACTCGTCGTCAGCTACGACGATGTTGCCTACAGGCAGCTGACGCTCGAAAGCCGAGTTGAACGAGATGAGCGTCTCGCTGCTCGACAACCCTAAGGGCTGCAGCTTGTCGTGAATGATGTCCAGCAGGTGGTGATTGTTCTGCGCATAGAGCTTGATAAACATATCGAAATTTCCTGTGGTGTAGTGGCATTCCACCACCTCGGGGATTTTTTTCAACTCCTCCACTACGGCATCGAAGCACTCAGGGTTCTTCAGGTTCAGCCCTATGTAGGCACAAGTTTCGTAGCCAATCTTTTCCGGGTCGATAATAAATTGCGAACCTTTGAGTACGCCCATGGTCGTGAGCTTCTGAATGCGCTGGTGAATGGCTGCTCCGCTAACGTTGCAGACTCTTGCTACTTCGAGGAAAGGAATACGTGCGTCATCAGCAATAAGACGCAGTATTTGTTTGTCTAACTTGTCTATTTTTGCCATGTTTATGATTTTAATTCGCTTGCAAAGGTAATACAAAAAAACGACCTGAGCAACAATTATGTAAGTAAAAATGTGTAATAAGTTCCAATTTGCCAACTATTCGTCCGTTTCTACCGCCGAATAGCTAATTTTCAAGGCGTTGGCTTCGCGCAGCGCACGCTTCACGTCGGATAGGAGTCCCATGTCGGTCGAGCGGTCGGCTCTGATGCAGACCACCATGCGCTCCTGGTCTTCGTCGCTCATCAGGCGGCGCTGTTCAGCCAGCAGTTCGCGCAACTCGTCGATGCTCACTATACGGTCGTTCAGCTGTATGAGCGTCTGCTTGCCCATGGTGGGCTGCAGCTCTTTGCTTGGCGGACCTATATAGAGGTACTGCGCCGTTGACTTGTGGGTCAGCCGGCTCAGTTCCGTACCCTGTGGCACGCGGTACTGCACCTTCAGGTCGGCCTGACGCATGTGCGTGACTATCATAAAGAAGAACAGCACCGTAAATATCAGGTCTGGCAGTGACGCCGTGTTCAGCGCCGGCACTTCGCGTTCTTTTCTCCTAAACATAAAACATCAAAATTCAAAAACTCCAAACTCAAACTTCAACCCTCCGGTTCTGCCTCGCTGATGCGCTGCGGCAGATGACTCAGCACCGAGTCGTGCTGCTCGCCGGTCAACTGCTCCAGTGGCAATCCGAAACGCTTGCGTGCATAGTCGTCACGCAGCTGGCGGTAAGCCGCTACAATGGCATTCTGCATCGAGAAGTAAGCGTCGTAACTGGTGTGGCGGTCGGCCTGAATACTCAGCACGTGCTGCTGGGGGTCAGCCTCTGCCATGAAGGCTACGATGCGTTCCTGTAGCTGACGCGGCGTCACCAGCTCGCCAGCACAGCGCAGACTGTCGTTTTGGTCGAGGGTGATGCGCAGCACGTTGCGCTCGCTGACGTCCATGGTTTGCTCCGTCTGTTCCTGTGGCATGGCAGGCAACGTGCGGTTCAGCCCCTTGTCAGAGTCAATAGAGGTAGTGACCAAGAAGAAGACCAGCAGCATGAACGAAATGTCTGCCGTGGCCGTTGTGTTGAGGGCCGGCACCTTGCGGCGCTTGCGTCTGCGAAACCTTATCATAGTCTAATCCCCAGTAGCCTTAGTAGTCTTAGCAGCCCCAGTAGCCCTAGCAGCCCCAGTAGCCCCAATGACCACTCCCACGACAGCCACCAGCAGCATGACGGCAGCCGTCCAAATAAACATGTCTGTCAGCCTCAGCCAGAAGCTGTCCTTATACCACTGACCGTTGATGAGCAACGGCTCCGTGGAGCCCAGCAGAAAGGTCAACAGCAGCGTCAGTACAAGCAGCAGTGCTGCCCCCCAGCCAATAGCCGCAGACGGCACGCCGCGCGTAGGCTCCTTGGTCTTTTGGCGGCAACGCAGTCCGTGCACACCCGACCATACGGCCAAGCCTGCAGCCACAGCCAGCAGCACATAGACCACCCAGAGCAACAAGTCAACCCACATCATGCCTTGACCTCCTCTTTATATCGCGTAATGGCATCCATCAGCGTGATGGCCGACTCCTCCATCTGCGACGTCAGGTGCTCAATCTTCGAAAGAATGAAGTTGTAGAACAGCTGCAGTACCACAGCCACGATGATACCAAAGATGGTGGTAATAAGCGCCACCTTCATTCCCTCTGCCACGATGCTCGTCGAGATGTCGCCAGCCTGCTGTATCTGGTCGAAAGCCATCACCATTCCGATGACCGTACCCAGGAATCCCAGTGACGGTGCCAAAGCAATGAACAGCGTTATCCACGTGCACCCCTTCTCCAGGTTGGCAGTCTGCACCGAGCCGTAGCTCACGATGCTACGCTCTATGGAGTCGAGCGACTCATGGATGCGCAGCAGGCCCTGATAACAGATGCTGGCCACGGGACCACGCGTCTCGCGGCAGAGTTGTTTGGCACCTTCTATGTCGTCAGCCTCTATACGGGCATCCACGTCGGCCATGAATTTCTTGGCATTGATTTCCGACAGCGTCAGGTAGATAATGCGCTCAATGCAAAACGCCAAACCCAGCACCAAGGCCAATGCCACGAGCGACATGAAGCCCGTGGAGCCTTCTATGAATTTCGTCTTTAGCAGTTTATGTACGCCTCCCTGCTCTTCAGCCTCCATGCCCAGCATGTCGTCTTCCACCACCATGGCCTGGGCTGTAGCCGTGTCTGGCAATGCTGCTGCCGTCGTCAACGTGGCGGCCGAGTCCTGAAGAGCCGGTGCCTGCGCCACTACGGGCAGGCTACAGCAGAGACAGCCGAAAAAAGCCAACAGGACGACCAAGTGCTTCAACGCGGAACTACTGTTTTCGGGCTTCTTGCCACTGCGCTCACGAAAGCGGTCTAGCAGCCACTGCTTCTGCTCGCCGATGGTCATGCAGGAATTGTCCAGCAGGAGAGCGTCAGGGGCCTGACGCAGGGGCGACACCTCGCGGTGAGAGTCTATGTAGTCACGCTCCTGCACGTTCTTCAGTATGTCGTCGTAGTCAGCAGGCATGCCCTTGGCCTTTAGTTCATCAAAGCGACGCTGGGCACGCACTTCGGCCGAGGCAGTAACAAACACCTTCAGTTCAGCATTGGGGAAGACCACCGTGCCAATGTCGCGGCCGTCCATGACCACACCGCCGTCCTGTCCCATCTGCTGCTGCTGGGCTACTAACGCTTCGCGCACGAAACCCAGTGCGGCTATGGGACTGACGCGACTGCTGACCTCCATAGAGCGTATCTCCTGCTCTACGAGTTCACCATTCAGGTAGGTGTCGGGGCGGCCGGTCTGGGGGTTAAACTTGAAGGAGATGTGAATCTCGGGCATGAGACGCTGCAGCTCGGCCACGTCAATCTCCTGCTCCTTGAACAGTCCCTTACGCAGGGCAAAGAGCGTAACACTGCGGTACATGGCACCGGTATCCACATAAACATAGCCCACTTCGCGGGCAAGGTCTTTGGCCATGGTGCTCTTACCGCACGAACTATGGCCGTCGATGGCTATGGTAATTTTTTTCATAATGAGAAACTTGCATTGAAAAGTAATGAGGATGCAGAAACATGGTACTTAGCGTAGGCTACGTGAAACTTGAACCGCTTGAGCTGCAGGCCGCCACCAATGGAAAGACCCGCCCCGTGGGCACTGGAGTTCTCGCCGTCGCTGACCTGCATTTCGTCAGCCCGGCCAAAATTGTAACCTCCGGCAATGTAGATGTTCTGACTGAGAAAAACGTCAACGCCAAGGGCAAAATGGTTGATGAAGCGCCCCTCCCAGCTGTTGATGCGCGACATGGTGAGCGAGACACGCGCAGGGGCAAAGGCAAACTCCTTGCTAAAACCCAACTGGAGGTCGAGCGGTATCTTTTCGTACTCGTCGTTATAAGCCTTGACCTGGCCACCAAGGTTCTTGGCAACGGCCGAGACGGACCAGCCATGGTCCTCGTCAAAGTAGTTAAGACCCAAATCGACCCCTAAGGCTGCCGAGTTGTAGCCGGCAATGCTGGAGGAAATGAACTTGGCAGAGATACCACCGGCCCAGCGCTCGCTCAGGTTATACTGGAACGTACCGCCCACCATGATGTCCTTGGTCTTGAGCTTGCCGAGTTTCTCGCCTGACGTGGTGGTTTCGAAGATGTCGCCATAGTCCATATACTGAGCCATAACGGCCATCGTGGAACGCTCGCCCAGCGCCTTGACAAACGAGCCGCTGGCTGTCTTCGTGCCAGCCATGTAGGTCATGTAATTCAGGTTGATGGTCTTGTCGGTAACGCCGCCAATAAGTGCCGGGTTATGAAACACCAGCGTGGCATCGTCCTCGATGATGGTGATATTGTCGCCGCCTAACGCCGCCACGTGGGCACTGATGGGAAGACGCAGCAGGTTGTAGGCCGTCTGGCTTTCCTGCGCCGTCATTTCTATGGCAAAAAGGAGCGTTATAAGGGCAAAAACTACTTTTTTCATCTAAATTTGTATAAATTCTCGGCAAAGATACTGCTTTTTTCAAATATCTGCACTAATTTTGTAGCACAAAATTGCACCGTCGCCATATTTTTATAACGCAGCAGGCGGTCTTTTATTGTAAAACGGGAAAAAACGTTCTTTAGGAAAGTGGAACAAAAGAAACTGCCTCAGGCCGACCTCAACCGTCAACGCCCCACCGGATTCCTGCTGGGTCTGGTGCTGGCGGTGGCCATGCTGTTTGTTGCCCTGGAGTTTGACGTCAGGGAGTCGGCAGGCTTCGACGCTGACGCATTGCTTGACGAACAGTCCGAAGAGGCTGAACTGCAACAGCTGTTCAAGCCCGAAGAGCAGCTGGTCATGCTGGCCCCCGAACAGGAGAGCACCCCCAAGGAGAAGCTGAACATCGTGGAAGAAGAGGTGGAGTTGCGCCCCGAGGAGATTACCCCCGACAACAGCAGTGAGGTCAAGGACAACGAACAGACCATAGAGCAGCAGCTGGAGGAGATGGACGACATAGAACCGCCCGAAGTCAACCCGCGCGACAACCCCGAACGCTTCCGCGTAGTACAGGACATGCCGCAGTTTCCCGGCGGACCGGTAGCCTTTCTGAAGTGGCTGACCAGCAACCTGAAGTATCCGCCTTCGGCGCAGAAAGCAAAAATAGAGGGCAAGGTGGTGGCCCAGTTCCTGGTCAACGAAGACGGCAGCATCACCGACCTGAAGATAACTAAGCCGCTACACCCGCAGTGCGACCGCGAAGCCCTGCGCGTACTGCGCACCATGCCCCGCTGGACACCCGGCATAGAGAACGACAAGCCCTGCAAGACGAGGGTTTGCATACCTATTGTATTTAAACTGTAACCCAATATGAAGACAAGTAACGAAATCCTGGACAGAATCAACGCCTTTATCGAACAACTGCCCTACGAGCGCAAGCCCTACTCGCTGTACGAACCCATCAAGTACGTGCTGTCGCTGGGTGGAAAGCGCATCAGGCCGGCCTTGATGCTGCTGAGCTACCAGCTCTACAAAGACCAGCCCGACGACATTCTCATGCCCGCCGTAGCCTTAGAGACGTACCACAACTACACACTGCTGCACGACGACCTCATGGACAATG
>DGTH01000117.1:6141-8149 GCA_002393705.1 Prevotella sp. UBA4341
CGACCTCATGGACAATGCCGACCTGAGGCGCGGACACGCCACCGTTCACAAACGCTGGGATGCCAATACGGCCATTCTTTCGGGCGACTCCATGCTGGTGCTGGCCTACGAGCGACTGCTCTCGTTCTTCAACACCCAACACCCAACACCCAACACCCAACACCCAACACCCAGCACCCAACACCCAACACCCAGCACCCAACACCCAACACCCAACACCCAGCACCAAATCCTCGCCCTGTTTACCGAGACGGCCCTGCAGATAGGCGAAGGCCAGCAGTACGACATGGAGTTTGAACTGCGTAACGACGTGACCGAGGATGAGTACATCGAGATGATTCGGCTAAAGACCAGCGTGCTCCTGGCCTGCGCCATGAAGATGGGCGCCATACTGGCCGGAGCCTCTGACGCTGACGCCGACAACCTTTATAAATATGGCGAACAGATAGGCCTGGCCTTCCAGCTACAGGACGACCTGCTCGACGTGTATGGCGACCCGAAGGTGTTCGGAAAGGCTATTGGCGGCGACATCACGTCGAACAAAAAGACCTACATGCTCATCAATGCGCTGCTGAGGGCCGACCGTCAGCAACAGGCGGAGCTGCAGCACTGGATAAGCGCCAAGGACTTTGACCGCAAGGAGAAAATCGAGGCCGTCACCAGGCTGTATAACCAGATAGGCATTCGCCAGCTGTGCGAGGAGAAGATTAACTTCTACTTCGAACAGGCCAAGCAGTACTTGGCCCGTATCGACGTGGATGACGAACGCAAACAGCCGCTCGTCGATTTTACTAACGAAATGATGCATCGTGACAAGTAAGTTGAGCGTGAAGTATATTGATACCCATTGTCATTTAGACGGCGAAGAGTTTCATGACGACTTGGAAGCCGTCATACAGCGTGCCCAGGAGGCAGGCTGTGACAAGATTTTTGTACCAGCCATCGACCTCAATTCGTCGCAGGCCTCCATTGACCTTGCCCGCCGTTACCCAGGCTTTATCTATCCTATGGCAGGCCTGCATCCCGAGGAAGTACGCGCCGACTGGCGCAAGCAGCTGCAGGCCATCCGCTCTTTACTCCCCCTCCTGTCGGAGGGGGTGGGTGGAGGCTCCATCGGCGAAGTAGGCCTCGACTTTTACTGGAGCCGTGAGTACGAAGCTGAGCAGCTCGAGGCTTTCGAGGAGCAGGTTCGCTGGTCGGTAGAGACACGGCTGCCACTGATGATTCACTGTCGGAAGGCACAGAACGAAATGGTCATGATACTGAAGAAGTACGCCAGGGAACTGCCTGGCGGCGTGTTCCACTGCTTTACGGGCAATGAGGTGGAGGCGCGCCAGCTACTGGATTTCCAGAACTTCGTGCTGGGCATCGGCGGCGTGCTGACCTTCAAGAAGAGCCACCTGCCTGAGACGCTGGCCGCAGCCGTGCCGCTGGAGCGCATCGTGCTGGAGACCGATGCGCCCTACATGGCGCCCGTTCCCCACAGGGGACAACGTAACGAGCCGGCCTTCGTGCGTCACGTCATCAGCCGCATGGCCGAAGCCTACGGCGTCAGCGAAGAAGAGGTGGCACGAATAACCACGGAGAACGCCCTCCGCATTTTTTGCCTTGAGCCTGCTTTATTGACAGAAATGATAAAGAATATTAATTTATGCCCTCCCGCTCTCGGCTTTTCATCAAAAAGTATTACCTTTGCACCCGCTTACAAAAAAGGAGAGGTGCTCGAGTGGTTGAAGAGGCACGCCTGGAAAGCGTGTAACCGGCAAAACCGGTTCGCAGGTTCGAATCCTGTTCTCTCCGCTCCAAAAAATTGAAACCCACTGATTTTCAGTGGGTTTCTTGTTTTTCTCCTCCAGAGGTTTCGTTTGAGGTCCCGTTTTTCTTTTATGAAAGTTTAACACGAAATTTTCGCCTATCTTTCTGTATTCCATCTTAATAATTTGTAAAGTTGGATGCAAAGATACGAATAATAAAGGGAAAATAAGTACCTTTGCCCTCTGATTTAATA
>DGTH01000117.1:8285-9749 GCA_002393705.1 Prevotella sp. UBA4341
TCAACATGCTTCTGAGAGACGAAGAGTTTGACACTTTGGAAGCGTTGTGCTACAACTTTGGGACGGAGCCGAAAGATATAAAGAATTACCTATACAGACATGGATTTGTTTATAGCGAAAAGCAGAAGCAATTCCGTCCGATAGGATATGACAAGAAAGAATGATAACGAAAGACAGTATAGAGACAGCCTATAGTTTTCTGCATCAGAAGCAGAGGATCTATGTTCATTCTACGCTCGACTGGCAGAAAGATGACATTGAAATCGCTATTGCTTCCTATGTTGATGAAATGAGCCAGGAGCTGTATGAAGTTTTATCCGACCACAGATCCGATTTCCTCAGAGACCATAAGAGGTTTGAGAAAGATATTACCGAAGCTGTTAAACAATTAGAGAGTATGTTATGAAGGAACAGATTTTATCAGATAAGCAGAGACGGGCTAAGCGCATATATGGTACAGTAGGGATTGCGCTCACTGTGCTGTGTTTCATTTTGACCTATTTCTACCGCCCTTACGCTTATTCTCATCACCTTAATGATTTCCATCTTGCCGATAGTTATACCAGTATCTTTGGCGTGCCGATTATCGTTTGCCTGACACAAGCATTCTTCCGCAAAGAAAGCAAGAAATGGAGCATCCCCAAGAACATAGTTTACGCTGTGCTTTTCTTTTTCTTATGGGAAGTCGCTAGTGGTTTTCTTGCAAAAAGGATGGACTGGGTGGACATTATAGCAAGTGCCGTTAGCGGATGCTATACTTATATCCTTTATCTGCTTTTCGGCTTCAAGCATATTGGGGGATATAAAGAATGAACGACATTAGCCTCCTGCATATTGTCCTTATCTACCTCGCTGTCATCAACGTGGTCACTTTCTTCATGTACGGTATCGACAAGTGGCACTCGACCTCTGGTCGCTTGCTACCAACGGGACGCAAGAAAGCGAAGAAGTCTAAGTGGCGTATAAGAGAGACGGCATTATTGGGCTTGGCTGTTTTAGGCGGTAGCATAGGTGCATGGCTTGGAATGAAGGTTTGGCATCACAAGACCTTGCATAAGAAGTTCAAGTATGGAGTCCCTGCTATTATTACAGTTCAGCTCGCACTAATTGGCTATATCCTATACAGATTTGAGATATGATAAAACTGATAATATTCGACTTTGACGGTACACTAGGTGACACTCGACGGAATATCGTTACGACTATGCAGATGACCATTGCTGAATTGGGGCTGCCTGGACGTACTGATGATGAATGTGCTTCCAAGATAGGATTACCTCTTGACGGTTGTTTTGAGGCATTATATCCAGATGAAGCCAAAGAGACTATCCAGCAATGCGCCGATGTTTATAGGAGAATCTTCCAAGAAAACCTATTGAAGATGAAGCCCCAAGTTTTTCCTAAAGTGATTGAAACCTTGTCGGCACTAAAGGAACAGGGATATACACTCACGATAGCATCTTC
>DGTH01000098.1 GCA_002393705.1 Prevotella sp. UBA4341
CAGTCGGGCGGGCAACCCTCCGACGGCGGTTTATGTGAACTTGCAGCTCCTGGATGGCACAGCCCGACGATCACCCGCCGGCTGGTAGGCTCTTACCCCACCTTCTCACCCTTACCCGTGAGCAAAAATGAATTCTCGCCACGCCGATACACTCACGGGCGGTTGTTTTCTTCTGCCACGCTCCTGCCGTCGCCGACAGCTTCCAGTTTCAGAAGCAGGATGCCCTCTGCTGCCCGGACTTTCCTCTCGCCTTGCGGCCAGCGGCAAGCCGGAACACTGCTTTCAGACTGCAAAGGTAATGCAAAGCGAGCGAAATACAAAATAAATTGTGATTTATTTTTATTTCCTCCGTCTCCGGGGGTTACAGCAGCTCCGTCACCTCGCTGGGTATCTTGCGTCTGAGCACGTCGAGCCGGAAGTCCGTGCCGGGCGCAATGCCGTAGGAACGCAACACGCTCTCCACGGTCTTGCGGGCCAGTTCGGGGTGGTTGTTTTCCTCGCTCAGGTGGCAGAGCCACACCTGTCTGAGGCTGGGCGTAACGCTCTTGGCCAGCGCTTCGCCGCAGGCCTTATTGCTCAGGTGGCCTATGCCGCTGCTGATGCGCCGCTTCAGGTACTCCGGGTAGGGGCCTACGGAGAGCATCTCCTCGTCGTAGTTGGACTCAATGACCAGGTAGTTGGCGCTGCTGATGTAGGGTTCCATCTGCTCGGTTATCTCGCCAGCATCGGTAATGATGCAAAACGTCACTCCGTCGGCCTGAATGCTGTAGCCCACGCACTCGCGGCTGTCGTGCGGCACGGGGAAGGTGCTGACGGTGAAGCCCCCCACCTGGAAGGTCTCCCCGGCGCTGAACTGCCTGACCAGGGCGGCGGGTATCTTCTTGCTGACGCAGTAATTGCTGACGATGCCCTGGTGAATGAGCTCGGTGCTATAGACGGGCAACTGGTAGTCACTGCTCATGCTGCCCACCGACTTGACGTGGTCGGCGTGGTCGTGGGTTATCAGTATGTGGCGGGCGCGGCTCAGCGAGAGTCCGTAGGAGAAGAAGTGCTTTTTCAGCGTGCGCACCCCTATGCCTACGTCAATGAAGAGGCCTTCGTCCTTGGTGAAGAGGTAGTAGCAGTTGCCACTGCTTCCACTACCGAAACTAATGAATTTCATATATTGTCTATTTTTTCTTTTTTTTCTGGGGCTACTGGGGCTACTGGGGCGTCTGGGGCGTCTGGGGCTACTGGGGCATCTGGGGCTACTGAGGCTACTGGGGCTACTGGGGCCACTGGGTTAGAACGGCATGCCGACGGCAAAGTGGAAGGCGAAGTCGCGGCCCAGGCGCGGATGCACAAGCGGGTAGTGCTCGCCGTCTTCGTCACGGTAGGCCGGGTTCACGGCCTTCATGCCCAGGTCGAAGCGCAACACGAAGTAGTCGAAGTTGAAGCGGAAGCCCACTCCGTAGCCCACGGCCAGCTCGCTGAGCAGGTTCTCGGGCCGGAACTGTCCGCCTGGCTGGTCTTCGTAGTTTCGCAGGGTCCATATATTGCCGGCATCCACAAAGAGGGCGCCGTCGAGTTTCCAGAACAGGTGGGCACGATATTCTGCGTTCAGGTCAATCTTCATGTCGCCCGTCTGGTTGATGAAGTCGATGTTGCCGTCGCGCCGGGCGTAGCGGCCCGGTCCCAGCGTGCGTACGCTCCAACCGCGCACGCTGTTGGCGCCGCCCGCAAAGTAGCGTTTCTCAAAGGGCAGAATGGTGCTGTTGCCGTAGGGCCAGGCTAAGCCTATGCCGGCGTGCAGGGCCAGTGTGTTCTCGTTCTCGAAGACGATGTAGCGCGTGTAGTCGAAGTCGCCCTTGATGTACTGCGCGTAGGCAATGTTGAAGAGCTTGTACTTCCCCGTCTCCGAGTCTTTCTGGCCTCCCGTCAGGCGCGAGAAGGCGGAGAGCAGGTTGCCTGCCGTCTCCACGTTGGCCTTGATGGCGTAGCTGCCGTTGTTGTAGGTGTAGCCGAAGCCGGCCTTCATAATAAAGAGGTCTTCGTAGTTATAGCGCAGAATGGCGTTGCGGCTGGTGGTGTCGTCTAAGTAGTCGCGCTTGAAGGTCTCGCTAATCCAGGGCATGAAGACGTAGTTCAGGTCGAGCAGGTCCAGCTGGTAGCGGTCGTGGTGGTTCTGGTCGAACCACTTGTAGCGCCAGGCCACCGACATGACCCTGCGGTGAAACTCAGGTCGGTTCTGCGTGTCCCAGAGCAGCGACACCTCGCTGGTGGCATTGATGCGGCGGCGGAAGGACTGTGCAAGAAATGGGGCAATGAACTGCGGGAAGGTCAGTCGCATCTGCGTGCTGTACTCCTCGAAGTTCTGGTTGGAGTAGCCCTCCAGTCCCCTGATGGCCTCGAAGGCTCCGCGCAGCTCTATGCTCAGCACCTCGCTGCCGTGGAAGAGGTTGCGGTTCTGGTAGCTCAGCGTGGCCGCCGCCCCCAGGTCGCCGGCCGTGTTGGTGCCTTCGGGCTGGAAACTGATGGTGCTGGGCTTGTTGGTTGATAGCTGTATGTCGCAGTCCAGGAGGTTCGAGTCGGGCACCTCCTGAAAGTTGATGTTCGTATAGCGCACGGCACCGAGCCTTCCGAAGTGGTTGTAGGTGTTCTGCAGGTCGCTGGCTGAGTAGAGTCCTCCCTCCTGTATGAACGTGTTGTGCTGCAGAACGTTGCGGCGCAGGGGCAGGCTGCGGTCCTCGTTGCCGCTGGTCAGGCTGACACGCCGTATGCGGTACTGGTTGTGCAGTGTATCGACGTACTGGTTGGGCCGGTAGCGGTGCAGCAGCATGGTGACGTTGACCCTGCGGTCGCCCACCGTCGAGTCGGCCTTGTAGGTAATGTCGGTCTTGTTGAAGTGGTAGTAGCCGTGGTCTGTCAGCAGCTGCGTCAGCCGCTTACGTTCCTGGTCGAGCCACTCCACGCTGAAGCGCCGCCCCTCACTCTCCATGGGCGACAGCAGGGCGCCGTGGGTGCCCAGAAACTGCTCTATCCCCGGGTCGTCTATCTGGTAGTCTATGTGGTTGAGCGTGTAGGGCAGCCCGGGGTGCAGCACATAGACGGCATCGACCTTCTTGCCTCGGCGGGGATACATCATCACATCGACCGTGGCCTGAAGGTAGCCCTGGTTGAAGAGTGCTGAACGCAGGCTCTCGCACGACTTCCTGACCAGCGCCGTATCGACTGCCACGGGCCGCCTGACGAGTCCGAACCAGCGCGTCTGCTCGCGTTGCAGCACGTAGGACTTCAGCTTGGCGGGGTTGATGTCGTCGTAGTCTTCTTCCGTAATGACCTTCACCTTGTGCAGCAGCAAGGCGTCTTCAGGAACTTCCTTCGTTCCCGAACAGGCCGTCAGCACAGCTGCCGTGACTACACAAAGAATGGTTCTGATGCTCATTACTACCTACTGCCGATTAGCTTGCAAAGGTAGCAAGATTTTCCTGAATAACAAAGAAATTGCCGAAAAAACTTCGCTCACTGGCCATGGCTCTTGCGCTTTGTGCCGTCCAAACGGGGAGAGACCCAAGGGGAAAAGGGAAGATTCGTGCCGGGTCTCGGGACGTTTGAGCCGGGCTAACGAACTGACGGCGCCCGCCGTCAAAACAAACAGCGCCCGCCATCCAATCTGACAGCGGGCGCCGTTGGTTTTGACAGCGGGCGGCAAAAGACCTCGGTCTTTTACTTCTTACTTCATGTTGCCCAAAGCCTCAAGGTCGGCAAGCGAGAGCTGGCCCTTGAAACAAATGAACTGACAGTCATTCGAGCTGACCACACCAATCATCAGATGCCGCGGCTTACCCTCGTCGTCGTTGTCGGCGAACATAAACATAGTCTCCTCACCCTCAGTCTCTTCGGCCACTTTGTCGTAGCTATTCTTCAGGCTCTTTACAATGTCGGTGAACTTGGAGCGTATCTCTTCGCTGGCGTTGCTAACCTGCACCATGTCCATCTCCTCGACCTTCTTCATCGTGTTCTTAGTGGCCTCATCGGGAATGTTGGCAACGAGCATCGCCACCATGTCCTTGCCTAACACTTGTGACTCTGCTCCAGGCAGTGCCTTAAGCTGGTCAATCACTTCAGTAATACTCTGGCAGTAAGCCAGCTGACTGGCCAATACGAGAGCCAGTGTCATTAAAATCTTTTTCATTTCGTGTTGTTTTGGTTTGTTAATATTCATGTGCAAAGGTAACACTTTCTCTGGAATACGCAAAGGAAAAGTAATAAAAATTGAAAGAAAACATCAAGAAGTGCACGTGCGCGCGAAAAAAACTTATTTTATTTTGGTGTTTCGCACGTAATTACGTACCTTTGCAACCTTAAAAGCGATTAACAAAAAGTAAAAAGATGAAACCAACAGCCATATTGCTGCTTCACTGCCCCGACCAGCAGGGCATTATCTCGGAAGTAACGAAGTTTATTACCGACAATCAGGGTAACATCGTCTATCTGGACCAGTACGTTGACCGACAGGACGGTGTGTTCTTCATGCGCATAGAGTGGGAACTCGACGGCTTCCTCATTCCGCGCGACAAGCTTTACGACTACTTTGCCACCCTATACGCCCAGCGCTACCAGATGAAGTTCACGCTATACTACAGCGACAAGCGGCCGCGCATGGCCATCTTCGTCAGCAAGATGAGCCACTGCCTCTACGACCTACTGGCACGCTGGAAGGCCGGCGAGTACAACTGCGACATACCGTGCATCGTGTCGAACCACGAGGACTTGCGCTACGTGGCCGAACAATTCGGCATTCCCTACTACGTCTGGTCTATCAAGAAGGACCACTCGAACAAGCAGGAGGTGGAGCAGGCCGAGATGGAACTGCTCCGGAAGGAAGACATCTCGTTCATCGTGCTGGCGCGCTACATGCAGATTATCTCTGACGAGATGATTGCCGAGTATCCGCACCACATCATCAACATTCACCACTCGTTCCTGCCGGCCTTCGTCGGCGCCAAACCCTACCACCAGGCCTGGGAGCGCGGCGTGAAGATTATCGGTGCCACCAGCCACTACGTGACGGCCGAACTCGACGCAGGCCCCATCATTGAGCAGGACGTGGCGCGCATCACCCACAAGGACACACCCGAGAGCCTCGTCTTGAAGGGCAAGGACCTGGAAAAGATCGTGCTCTCGCGCGCCGTTGCCAAACACATTCAGCGCAAGGTGCTGACGTATAAGAACAAGACTATCATCTTCTCGTAAGTGAAGAATGAAGAGTGAAGAATGAAGAATGAAGAGTGAAGAATTTGCTACCGCACTGACATGAATATAGCTATTGTAAAATACAACGCGGGCAACATCTATTCCGTTGTCAACGCCCTGAAGCGCTTAGGCGTGCAGCCCCTGCTGACCGACGATGCCGAACAGCTCCGCAGGGCCGACTGCGTCATCTTCCCCGGTCAGGGCGAGGCCCGTGGCGCCATGGAGTACCTGCGTGCACGGCGGCTCGACGAGGTCATCCGCTCGCTCACGCAGCCCGTGCTGGGCATCTGCATCGGCCAGCAGCTGCTTTGCCGCCACTCTGAGGAGGGCAACACCGACTGCATCGGCATTTTCGATGTTGACGTCAAGCGCTTTCAGCCCACGCGCCACGAGGACAAAGTGCCCTGCATGGGCTGGAACAGCCTGCACAACGTCAAGGGACCGCTCCTCCAGGAGGGCAGCTACGTCTATTTCGTCCACTCCTACTACGTACC
>DGTH01000173.1:0-6055 GCA_002393705.1 Prevotella sp. UBA4341
TGGTGACGTATCGCCGAAGTCAGGACTTCCATTTATCGAGCGCTTCGTTCAGAATTTCGTCCTTAATGTGAGTAGGAAGGTCTAATTCCACAATGTGAGACATAAGCATCTCAAATTTTCGTTTGTACTCTTCAGCTTCTTGTCTCGTTGGCATTTGATTTGAGCTTTAATTGTTTGACATCGTGTCTCTTTTGACTTTGCAAAGGAAATAATATTTTTTTATTATGCAAATAATCATCTAATTATTTGTACTAAGAACGTAGGATTTAACACTTCTCTAAATCTGCTCCAACCACTCGCGGGGCGTCATGGCCGTCACGGTCTTGAAGATGCGGAAGAAGGAGGACTCGCTGGGGAAGCCCGCTGCCTGACAGACGTCGAACATCTTACGGTCGGGCTGTTCGCGGAGCAACTGCTGGACGTAGGCAACGCGGTAGTTGTTGACAAACTGGTTGAACGAGTTGTAGCCGGCATCCTTGATGCAAGCCGACACCCTGCGCGGATTCACCACGAGGCGGTCAGCCACGTCGCTGAGCTTCAGGTCGGGGTTAAGGTAAGACTGCTCCTTCTCCATCAGCTGGCAGATGCGAGCCAGCAGCTCCTCGTCGGCGGCGGGTTGCGGCTGCTGTTCGTCGGCGGCGGATTGCTGTGGCTGTTCGTCGGCAGCGGATTGCGGCTGCTGCTTTCTGCGACGTTGGATAAAGTATGCAGCCAAGCAGCCGATGACAACCGCGAGGGCCAACAGCACCAACACCCAAGGCCAGACAGCCGACTTGCGGCCGGCAAGGCTGACAGCGTCAGTGGCCTGCGGATTCAGGCGTATCAGATAAACCGAAGCCGAGGGCTTAAAGTTATCGTGTTCAATGCCATTTGAGGAGCCGCCGCCGGCAATGACCAGATTTCCGTCGTCGGTCAGCGTGACGGAACCGAACCTGCAGTCGGGCAAGGGGTCGGTATAGTTGAGCGTCAGACGGGCAGGACGCTGCGTGTAGTCGATGGCCACGACATAAAGCCGGCTTTCCACATCGCGCCCCAACAGGTAAGCCCGTTGCGCCTTGCGGTCGGCCAAGAAGGTGTAGGAATAGAAAACAGGGCCGCCCACAGCCGTTGTCTGGGGAATGGGAACATCGGTGGGCAGCAGGGTAAAGACGGTGTCCTCAACGAGCGCAAGGGCTGTCTCGCCGGCTGGCCGCCCCTGGCGCAGGGCCTCCACTCCATCGTATTCGTACTTCTTCACCGGCAACAGGTAGGCATAACGTCCGGCAGCCTCGTCGCCGATGAAGCAGTCGCGGCTGTCGTTGCGGACGATGGTCATCGGCCGCCACTGGCTGAACAGCGGCACCGTGAAGGGCTCGCCCCTCAGACGGTCAATGACAATGGTATCCTTCTCCTTGCCACGATGATCCTCGCTGGCGAACACCAGCACGTCGCCTGTGGCGGTCAAAAACAGGTACGGCCACATCCTCGGCATGGTAACGTCCTTGACGCGGGTAAAGTTTTTCTTGCCGTCGAACACCTCGATGTCGTCATCGGCATACCAGTTGCCCGCTATGACCACCCGTCCGCTGTCTGTCTCCACGCCGCAAGCCAATGCGCGCTTCCTGTCTAAGCAGCCGAAGCCCGTAAAGCTATGGCTCGCAGGGTCGTACATCTCTACCTCGAAACTCTGGCCGATGCCTAAGTTCTCTTTATGTCCTCCTGCCAAGAGCACCTTGCCGGAACGCAGCGGCATGATGATGCCATTGTCGTGCGAATAAAGCATCGGCAGCTGGTGCCACTCGCCGTCCTTCAGGTACTCTGCCGTAGGCGTGGGTATGAAGCCCGTGGTGTGGCCTCCCATCACCGTCAGCTCGCCGTTCAGCATATAGATGCCGTTATAGACACGGGGCACGTTGAGGTCAGGCAGCCGCTCGGCCTCCACCTTGATGCAAGGCGGCAGCCGCAGGGTGTCGTTGTCTGCCAACGTCGTGCCAGCCCTCAGCAGCAGTGCCAACAGGATGCAAAGCGCCTTCACTTTTTCTGCTTTCCCTTTTTTTCACTTTAACCTCCCCACGACTGCCAGGGGCACGCCCGCAGGTAGCTGTTGTAGTACCGGCGGTCGCCCGTCACCTCTTCTCCGATGAAGTCGGGCTTTTCGTAGGGTTCGTCCTCGGCATGGAGCTCCACTTCGGCCACGACCAAACCGGCGTTGTCGCCATGAAACTCATCAACCTCGAAAGTATGCTGCCCGCTCTTGACGAGCCAGCGCGTCTTGTCGATGATGCCCGGTTCGCAAAGGGCGAACAAGTGCTCCGCTTCGTCAAGGCTGATTTCTTTCTCAAACTCGTAACGGGTCAACCCGCCGTTCAGGCTGGGGCCCTTAATGGTCAGGAATCCGCAGTCGTCGCGGCGGCGCACCCTCACGGTACGTCCGCGACCACTGCAGATGTAGCCCTGCTTAATGCGGCTGTGGCTGTAAGCCTGCTGCTTATAGCCGTCGCCCTTGACAAGGAACTTACGTTCGATTTCCAGTCCGCTCATGCCGTAGCTACAGCGTAAACCACATAAACGATTCCGAGCAGGATGAGTGCTCCGAAAATCCAGTTAATAACCTGCTTGCCTTCTTTTTCCTGCTGTGCTTCACGGGCTGCACGGCGAGCCTTTCCTTTTTGACTCATAGTTTTAAGCCTCCCCCAACCCCTCCCAAGGAGGGAAGTACCTACGGGCTCCACGCTCCTTGTTTAGCGGTCGGACTTTTTAAAATTGTTATTGTTTCATTCTTATCATATTTCTGCCTTTACCCCCCGCGTAGGCACTCCCCTCCTTGGAAGGGGCGGGGGAGGCTCCTTACTCTTCTGTTACTGGGAACTCCATGAGGTAGGCCTTGATGAAGTCGTCTATCTTACCATTCATCACGCCATCGACGTCTGACGTCTGGTAGTTGGTGCGGTGGTCCTTGACGCGACGGTCGTCAAAGACGTAGGAGCGTATCTGGCTGCCCCACTCTATCTTTTTCTTGCCAGCCTCAATCTTGGCCTGCGCCTCCAGGCGTTTCTTCATGGCGCGGTCGTAGAGCTGCGACTTCAGCAGTTTCAGGGCACGTTCCTTGTTCTTTGGCTGGTCGCGCGTCTCAGTGTTCTCAATGAGAATTTCCTCTTCCTCGCCAGTATCGGGGTCGGTGTACCAGTAGCGCAGGCGCACGCCCGACTCCACCTTATTGACGTTCTGACCGCCTGCCCCCGAGGAACGGAACGTGTCCCACGAAAGCTTAGCAGGATCAACATACACCTCAATGGTATCATCGACCAGCGGCGTAACGAAGACCGAGGCGAAACTGGTCATTCGCTTACCCTGAGCATTGAAGGGGCTTACGCGTACCAAGCGGTGCACCCCGTTCTCGCTCTTCAGGTAGCCGTAAGCATACTCACCACCCTCTATAGTCATGGTGACGCTCTTGATGCCGGCCTCATCACCATCCTGAAGGTTATTGATGGTTACCTTATAGCCGTGCTGGTCGGCCCATCGCTGATACATACGCATGAGCATCGAGGCCCAGTCCTGGCTCTCCGTGCCGCCGGCTCCTGAGTTTATCTTCATGACGCAATCCATGGGGTCCTCCTTCTGGCGCAGCATGTTCATCAGCTCCAGTTCCTCAATGGCGCTCATGGCCTTGCCGTAGTCGTCATCGACTTCCTCTTCGCTCACCATGTCGTCCTTATAGAAGTCAAAAGCCAGCTGCAACTCGTCAGCCAGTGTGCGCACCTTCTTGTAGCCGTCGAGCCAGCGTTTGATGCTCTTTACCTTCTTCATCTGCTCTTCGGCGCGCTTCTGGTCTTCCCAGAAGTCGGGAGCCTGCGTACGCAGCTCTTCCTCTTCAAACTCTACCTGCTTTTCGTCTATCTTCAGGTAGTGCCTGAGCTTATCCGCTCTTTCGAGCACATCCTTCAATTGGTCTTGTGTAATCATTCTTTTCTTAATTAGTAATGAGTAATTATGATTACCTTACTAACTCCTCTTTACAGTTCCTGTTATACTCGTTAATAACTTTATTATTTCTTCATTGTCTAAAATGATCGACTCATACTCTTTCTCCGTAAGCAGTTCACAAGAACAGATACGCCCGAGCCAGTATTTTGTCTCATTTGCTTCCTTCAAGGCTATTGTCAGTTTGGTCAGAAAGTCTGCCCGGCTCTGAGCATATTGGCTTTCAGCCGTATTGGCCCCTATGCTGGTTCCGCTTCGATAAATTTGTCGTAACATGTCACTATCACCACTTTTCTTTTTGGCCAGATACTTACACATCTTGACAATTCTATCTGCAAACAGTTCCGTTTTCTTAACAACAATATTTTCGCGCCTTTCCATCATAACTATCAAACAGCATGGTAATCATAATTACTAATTACTAATTACTAATTACTCATTACTAATTACTAATTACTTCCTCATTTCTTCATTTCTCATTCCTCATTTCTCATTTAATCAAGGTACATCTCTTCGATTTCCTTCTTGTAGTTTTCATTCAGCACGCGTCGCTTTATTTTCAGCGTGTTGGTCAGTTCGCCACGCTCCATGGAGAAATGGTGAGGCAGCAGGGTGAAGCGCTTAATCTGCTCGTAGTGAGCCAGCTGCTGCTGTAGCGTCTCTATGCGCTCCATCATCATGTCGTATATCTGGCGGTTGCGGCAGAGGTCTTCACGGTTACTGAAGTCTATGTGGTGCTTCACGGCGTAGTCCTCCAGAAGCTTATATTCAGGAATGATGAGTGCCGAGACGAACTTGCGCTGGTCGGCTATGATGGCTATCTGGTCAATGTACTTATCCACCAGGAGCTTCGACTCAATCATCTGCGGAGCAATGTACTTGCCGTTCGACGTCTTGAAGAGGTCCTTGATGCGCTCCTTCAGGAAGAGCTCGCCGTCCTTCATGTAGCCGGCATCGCCCGTACGGAAGAAGCCGTCCGGCGTAAAGGCCTCGCGGTTGATGTCGTCGCGGTTGTAGTAGCCGGGAGTGATGGTGGGGCCTTTCAGCAGAATCTCTCCCTCGTCGCTGATTTTTATCTCTATGCCCTCAATGGGGCGCCCCACGCTGCCCACGGTGTAGGGCTCACCCCTGTGGTCGCAGCTGACGGTGGCCAACGACTCGGTGAGGCCGTAGCCGACAATCATGTCGATGCCGATGGAGTGGACAAACTCCTCGACGTGCGACGACACGGCGGCACCCGCCGTGGGGAAGAAGTTGGCATTCTCCAGCCCCAGCTCCTTGCGCACGAGCGAGAAGACCGTGCGGTTCAGCATTTCGTACTCTAAGTGCAGGGCCAGGGGTGGCTTCTTGCCTTGGCTCAGATATTCTATGTTGTGCTTGCGGCCCACGGCCAAGGCGTGCTGGAACATCTTGCGCTGTACGGGCCCCGACGACTCTATCTTCTCCTGAACGCCCATATAGACCTTCTCCCAGAAGCGGGGCACACTCGACATGCACGTGGGGTGCGTCTGGCGCATGGATTGCTGTACCTGCTGCGGATAGGTGTTGACAATCATCCTTGCACCCTTCGTCATGGCCAGGATGGCCCATCCGCGCTCAAAGATGTGGGTATAGGGCAGGAAGTTCATGACGCGGTCTTCGGCGGTGACGGGCACGCACTTGCCGTTAGCCTCAAAGGCAGCATGAAACTGTCCGAAGGTCAGCACGACACCCTTTGAGTCGCCCGTCGTTCCGCTGGTGTAAAGAATGTTGGCCACCTCGTCCATGCTGGCCTCCCGGTAGCGCTGCTCCAGAAGCTGCTCGTGGCCGCCCGCCTCGCCCTGCCGCAAGAAGTCGTCGAAGTAGATGGTGGCAGGATCCTGCTGGCTGATGTGTACCTTCGGGTCAAAGACGACGATGCGCTCCAGCGTCGGACAGAACGAGAAGATGCGGTGCGCCTTGTCGTACTGCTCCTGCTCGCCCACAAAGAGTATGCGCACCTTGGCGTCGTTCAGCATGAACTGTATCTGCTGCTCGGAGCTGGTGGCATAGAACGGAATGGTGGTTGCCCTGACGCCCCAGGCCCCGAAGTCGGTGAAGAGGTACTGCACGG
>DGTH01000173.1:6112-6364 GCA_002393705.1 Prevotella sp. UBA4341
GCACGGAGTTCTGCGAGAAGATGCCGATGTTCTCTTGCGGACGGACGCCCATGTCGAGCAGTGAGAGCGACACCTGCCGCACGCGGTCGGCAAACTGCTGCCACGAATAGGATTTCCACTCCGAGCCGCCAAAGTCCTGATATATCAGTGCTTCACGCTGGCCGAACTGTGCCGCTACGTCACGAATGAGAACCGAAAGATGACTATTGATTTGCATACGCTTCCTATTTTATTGCTGCAAAGGTACGAATA
>DGTH01000173.1:6492-6668 GCA_002393705.1 Prevotella sp. UBA4341
TCAGGTCAAAAGCACGAATAAGTAAGGCGGAAACCAAAAGAAAACACAAAAAAACTTCTCCCTTATGCGGCTGAACATGGGAGAAGTTTTCTGAGATAATCGGCGACTTGCGGCTCACTCTACGGTCAGCCAGACAGCCTCGCCCCTGGCCTTGGCCTCCACTATTTTCTGCTTCA
>DGTH01000153.1 GCA_002393705.1 Prevotella sp. UBA4341
CCCGACCGTTCTGGCTTCATGGAGGTGAACCCTGGTATTGCTTCCAGCTACATCTTCTCGCGGAAGCCTGGCGACAAGGTCATCATGTCAGGTCCTTATGGTGACTTCCACCCGCACTTCGACACCAAGAAGGAGATGATATGGGTTGGCGGTGGTGCCGGTATGGCTCCGTTGCGTGCACAGATTATGCACATGACAAAGACGCTGCACACCACGGACCGTGAGATGCACTACTTCTACGGTGCACGCGCCCTAAACGAGGTGTTCTATCTCGACGACTTCCTCGGACTGGAGAAGGAGTTCCCCAACTTCCACTTCCACCTGGCACTCGACCGCGAAGACCCTGCTGCCGACAAGGCTGGCGTGAAATACACCCCGGGGTTCGTCCACCAGGTCATGCTCAACACCTATCTGAAGGACCACGAGGCTCCCGAAGACATCGAGTACTACATGTGCGGACCCGGCCCCATGTCGAAGGCTGTTGTCTCTATGCTCGACTCGCTCGGCGTAGAGCCCGAAAGCATCATGTACGATAACTTTGGAGGCTAACGAGCTATGAAGAAATTAGTTTTCCTAATGATGGTGCTCTGCCAGGGGCTGATGGTTCAGGCACAGGAGAAGCTCCTGGTGGCTGACGGTTTCGACTTCACCGTCCGTACCGACTATACGGCCGACGGCTCCATGGGGCTGTCACGACCTTACGACTCGCGCTTCGGCACAGAAGGTTGGGAGAACCATACCGCACTGGCCTTAGTGCTGGCTGAAGACCCCAGTGCTCCTGAGGCCAAGGCTGCTGCCACACCGGCACAGCCTGTAGTCTATATGACGACTCCCGAGGGCTACCAGAACGTGACGTTCTTCTCGTCTGACATGCAGTATGCCTACGTGGTCTATTTCTCACCAGAGCAACAACGCACGTGGGTGCTCGTCAGCCGCATCAACAGCGGCGCCATTCAGCCCCTCTATCAGCTTAGCAATCAGGTGGAGCTACTGGCCGACCAACAGCTGACAGCCGAACTGCTCATGGCCTATCCTGAGCACGAGAGTAAGAATCTCGATGCCTTCATTTCTCTGGCTGGCCGACTGGCCTCGGGTCAGTATCACGGCATCGGTTATATAGAGAAATAGTTTGTAAACAACTTCCCAATAAGCCTGCCCCATCATTCTTGGGGCGGGCTTTTTAAAAACACTATTCCGACAATGAAGAGAGTAAAAATCTATGAGGCCAACGACAAGATGGCGACACTCATTAAGGACAACTATAGCGTGTTGCAGTCGCTTGGCTCTTTTGGTATCAACATGGGATTTGGGGAAAAGACAGTAAGCCAGATCTGTGAGGATAACGATGTTGATGCTTATACCTTTCTGGCCGTAGTCAATTTCACTATTAACGGATATGGCGACTTCGATGATGACGAACAGATTGACATACTCACACTGCTACACTATTTGGAGGCCAGCCACACGTACTACCTCGACTTCCAGTTGCCCTTCATCAGACGAGAACTGGACGAGAGCATCGACAAGAGTGACCGTCTGGGGCGGCTCATTCTGAAGTTCTATGATGAGTATGCCCACGAAGTACGCCGCCACATGAAGTACGAAGAAAAGACGCTCTTTCCTTACGTTCACTCTCTGCTTGACGGCAATCCCGAGAATAACTACAGCGTGGAGACATTCTCGAAGCATCATGAAAGCACCGACAAGAAGCTGCGCGAGCTGAAGCTGATGATTATTAAGTACCTGCCGTCCGACAGCCATCTGAACAACAAACTGACAGCTACGCTCTACGATATTTACAACAACGAGGAATGGCTGAAGCTACACGCCGATGTGGAGGACTGCATCTTTGTGCCGGCCATCAGACGGCTGGAGCGCGAGGTCAAACAGAACGACGTGGCGAAAAGCATTTCTTCCATGGTCTTCAAAGGGACGGACAGCAGCGAGTCAATCAGCGACCGCGAGAAGGATGTCATTATCGGTGTGGTACAGGGTATGCAGAACAAGGAGATAGCCGACCACCTGTGTATTTCGGTCAACACCGTTATTACCCATCGGCGCAACATTGCCCGCAAGCTGCAGATTCACTCGCCCGCCGGACTGACCATCTATGCCATCGTCAATGGACTCGTTGACATCAGCAGTGTCAAGCTTTGAGCTTCTTTGAGCTTCCCCTTTTCTCTTAAATCGTAATCCAGAGCGTGTCTCCGTCGATGCTGATTTGGCTGCTAAAGTTGCGTAGCATGGTCATGGCAATCATGTTGTCTTCGGCATCAAACGCTGTAGCATCGATAGCTTTCGGACACTTGACCTTTAGCTGAAGCGTATTGTCCTGCTCGGTATAGGCTAACGTAAGGCGCGTTCCAGCACCCACACCAGGTTCTGCCGAGCCGAGAATGGCCAGCGACTCGTCGATGACGTGAATGACGCTGTCAGTTTGCTGGCGCGACAGGTTGTAGTGCTGGCAGAACTGCTCCATCTTAGCCATCATGGCGTACCAGTCGAAGTCTTTGCTCTCAATCAGGAATTCCGTTTCGTGTATCTGGTGTATGAACTGGCGGGTCAGTTCACGCTGCGGTTGTTCAAAGAGCTGTTCAGGCGTACCGTCTTCATAAACCACCCCTTCAGCAAAGAACAAGACACGGCTGCTTACCTGACGTGCAAAGCGCATCTCGTGGGTAACTACTATCATGGTCATTCCTTGACGGGCCAGCTGTGTCATCACGCCCAAGACCTCGCTTACCATTGTGGGGTCGAGGGCAGAGGTAGGTTCATCGAACAGCAGAATCTCAGGTTTCATGGCCAGTGCCCGTGCTATGGCCACACGCTGTTTTTGTCCGCCTGACAATTGGTCGGGCATGGCATTTGCGCGTTCGGCCAGTCCCACCATCTTGAGCAGTCGGCGGGCTTCCTGTTCGGCCTCCTCACGGTTTTGCCCAAGCAGTTGCATGGGAGAAAGCGTGATATTGTCAAGTACCGACATTCCGTTGAACAGGTTGAACGATTGGAACACCATGCCCATGCGTCGGCGAAGCAGGGGTACGTCGGCATCCTTTGCCAGGATGTCCTGTCCACCGACGAGTACGCTGCCGCTTGAAGGGTGCTCCAGCAGGTTCAGGCAGCGCAGGAATGTGCTCTTGCCAGTGCCAGAAGGTCCGATGATGGATATCACTTCTCCCTTATGTATGTCAACGTTGATGTCGTGCAGTACGTCGAGTGTGCCAAAACTCTTCTTCATGTGCGAGATGCTGATGATGGGTGCGCCGCTGTCTGAGTCGTCATGCCGACCAGGAGTAAGAGCTTGCTTCGGGTGACGCTTGCGCAGGAAGACGAAGCAAGCCCCACCAGCTGCAATGAGAAGAAGAATGATGGCGACTCCCCACCATGGCTTTCTCCCGGCACTTTCAGTATTGGTTTGGTTGGTAGCCAGCTGGGTGAGAATGCCTAATTCGCCCTTTCGGGTGAGCAAAATCATGCGTGACTCGATGTACCCGTCAGAGAAGAGAACCTGTTTACGGCGTTCTTCAGTGATGCTGATAGACCCCATGGCCATGTCGGCCTTGTCTGTCTGTACGGCAGGTATCTGTGAGGAGAAGTCCATCGTCAGAAATTCCAGTTTCCAGTTGCGGCGGTTGGCCCATTCCGTCAGCAGGTCAATCTCTAAGCCCGAGGGTTTTCCTGAACATATGAAGTTGAAAGGAGGCATGGTGGGAAAGATGGCCACATGGAGTGTTTTTCCTGTTCCGCGCTGCTGAGGCAAGTCCATGGCAGCAGGATCGTCAGCCTTGCTCCACTTGTCGTATATCTTCTGGTAGGTGCCGTCTTTTCGGACGTCAGCCAGAAAGCTGTCAAAGTCTTGCTTAAGCTTCGTATTGCCAAGTCTGAAGCAGGCTCCGATGGGTATAGCGGGAAGACCGGCACTGATGGAGTCGTTCTTCGCTGCAATCTTCTTGTTGAAGGTTATGGACAAATTATCCTCTCCGATAACATCTACCTTACCCTTTTCCAGGGCAGCAAACATGTCGGCCTCGTTGGTTAAGCGCAGGATGTTGGCATCGGGCGCAAGCTTTGTAATGGCTATGTCCTGCACGCTACCAATAATGACCCCGACATTTTTGTCAGCCAGTGCACTGAAGATTGTGGGGGTGGAAGAATCTTTGGCTCCCTGGACAACTGCGACATTGGTTGAAGGCTCTTGCAACTTGGTCAGGTAACTCAGCGTTCCGAAAACCAGTAGTACCCCCGCCATGGCAGTTGCCTTTACGCGCTTACGCTGTACGAGTGACTGCAGCAGCAGTCCGATGAGCCAAGCCATGAGAAAGTAAATGATGGCCGTAACGATGAGCGGGAAGAATGCATCGAAAGTGCGCGAACGAATAAGGTCAGAGGCTCTTGTGATATCTGCCACGGCTATATAGCCTACGATGCTCGTGCCTTTCAGCAAGCTGATGACTTCACCCTGATAGACGGGCATGACTGCCTTGACGACCTGTGGCAGCACGATGCGCATAAAAGTCTGCCTCTGGGTGTAGCCCAAGGCCAGTCCTGCCTCGGTCTGCCCCCGGTCGATGCTTTCTATGGTGGTGCGCAGCATTTCGCTGATGTACGCCGCCGTGTTCAGGGCGAAGGTGACGATGGCGACAACGATGCCTGTAGCGTCTAACGGTGCCATAACGACATAGTACATCAGCAGGAGCAGAACCAGTACAGGCGTACCGCGCATCAGGTTTATATAGATGATGGCCGTTCGTCGCATCCATGCATGTTTGTTCATGCGCATCCAGCATACCAGTCCGCCAATCAGCGTGCCTGCTATGGCGGCGCAGAAAGTTATGAGGAGCGTTACCGAGAGTCCGTCAAGTATCATCTGGTAACGGTCTTCAGAAATAAGGTTGTTAGTGAAACTTTGTACTATTGTGCTGGTTGAGTTAGTGCAGCTTGTCGTGGCGAAGCAGCCGCAAAGTGTTAGTAAGAAAGCGCTTGACTGTCGCATTGTGGGTTTTGTTGTTAGCTTATATTTTGTTGATATCTACATATCCGTGCATGACCGCATAAATGGT
>DGTH01000045.1:0-4189 GCA_002393705.1 Prevotella sp. UBA4341
CGCTCTCGCGCATGGCCTCACCCAGAAACATGGCGTAACTGGGCGTACAACAGAGCACCGTGGCTCCGAAGTCGTGCATCAGCGTAATCTGCTTCTGCGTATTGCCGCTGGACATGGGTATGACGCTGGCCCCGATGTTGGTGGCACCGTCGTGGGCTCCCAGTCCGCCAGTAAAGAGGCCGTAGCCGTAACTAATCTGGAAAATGTCTTCCTTAGTGGCGCCATAGGCCGTAAAAGCACGCGAAATAGCCTCGCCCCACATGGCCAGGTCCTTACGGGTATGCAGCACGACGACGGGCTTACCCGTGGTACCGCTCGACGCGTGAATGCGCACAATCTGGCTCATGGGCACAGCGGCCAACCCGAAGGGATAATTGTCACGCAGGTCTAACTTGTTGGTAAAAGGCAGCTTGACGATGTCGTCAATACTCTTCACATCGCCAGGCTCGAGTCCCATTTCCTGGAACTTCTTCCGATAAAAAGGAGTGTTATGATAGACGTATTCTACCATCTTCACCAATCGCTTACTCTGGATCTCGCGCAAATGCTCGCGGTCCATGCATTCCATTGTTTCGTTCCAAATCATTGTTTTTCTGTCAGTGTTGGTTTGTATTGATGGCGCAAAGGTAGGGAAAAATAGGGAAAAGACCAAAGAATTTACTACTTTTTTAGTCATTCCGCGCCACCTTGACGAAGAAAGAGCCAAGAAGACGGGGACTTTGCCCCGAGAAAGCAAGGGCTTTGCTCCGGGCTGACGGGACGTTTGCCCCGGGCTGACTCTCTGACGGCGCCCGCCGTCAATACCGACGCCGCCCACCGTTAATTCGGACGGCGGGCGGTGTCGGTTCTGACAGCGGGCGCTAAAAGTAGTGGCTTAAACGACGAATCCGCAGGCCAAAACCTGCGGACTCTTTAGTTGTGGGCGCTGACGGATTCGAACCGCCGACCCTCTGCTTGTAAGGCAGATGCTCTAAACCAGCTGAGCTAAGCGCCCTTACTTTTTGTAAGCGGGTGCAAAGGTACAGCTTTTTTCCGACACTGCCAAATTTTTAAGCCACTTTTTTTGTTTACACCGTAAAATCGAGGTGCGAGGTACGGGGTGCGAGGTACGAAACGAGGTGCGAGGTACGAGGTACGAAACGAGGTGCGAGGTACGAAACGAGGTGCGAGGTGCGGGCTTACTTGGCATAGACAATGACACGACGGTTGAGCTCGGGCTTGTCGAGGATGCTGACACCGCCCTTGCCGACAACGGTCAGTTGCTGACGCGGCACGCCTAAACGCTCCAGTAGGGCAGCCACTGTCTCTGCGCGGCGCTGGCTCAGTTCCTGGTTCAGCGTGGCATCGCCCGTATTGCTGTCGGCGTAGCCCTCAACAACGAGGTTGGCGCCCAACTGCTTGGCCTGGGCGATGAGTGCCTCCAGATTGACCATCTGCCTGCTGTCGGAAAGCTTGTCACTACCCCGTTCGAAGAAGAAGGACACGGGAACAGGGGCTGGGGGTACGACTTTCACCATGCCTGGACCGTCGAGCGGCTGTGGAATGCCGCCCCCATTCTCGCGCAGCTCGTCACACTCAGCTGCCAAGTCGGCCACTTGGGCATTCAGGGCGTCAATCTCCGACTCATAGAGCGCATTAATGGCCTCCAGGTCGGGGGTCTTCTTCCAGGTTGACTTACCCAGCTTGAAGGTCAGGCCCACCTCTACACTAAAGGCGTGGTCCTTGGTGGTCAGCTTGCTCCGTTTAGAATTGGGTCCGTGGGCTGCCACACCATCAAAATCGGGCTCATAGATACCATACGACACGTCGAGGTTCAGCGCGAGCTTGCGGCTGAGCCGCCACTGGTTGAGCAGGCCTGCCGAAAGACCCATGGCGTAAGAATTGTAACTCATGTTGCGGCTTATGCCTGCACCGGCATAAGGAATAAAGTTCCACACCCGCGTATCGCTGTAGCCGTAGAGCAGGTTGCTCAGGTTCAGCAACACATGTTCGTTGAGGGTCCAGTACTTAGAAGCATTCGTCTTCTTATCCTCCGAGATGACCGTGCGCCCCCAGGAACCGCTGAACTTGGTGCGCAGACCAATGCCAGGGGTAAACCACTTGCCTAAGGCCACGGAGAAACCGAGGTTGTTACGGAAACCCTTGAACGGGCTCTTCGAAAAACCACGGCCAGCCTCCTGATTGCCATAGAAAGCACTACCGGCCATGTTGGCCTGAATGAACCAATTACTCCAGAAAGCATTGGTAGAGACGCTATGACGCTCGGTTGGAGCCTCATCCTGAGCTGCGGCGGCTATGGTCATTGTCGCCATGAGCATTAATAACAATAACTTCTTCATAAGCAGTCTATAATTGATGATTTTAACCTAAAAGCTGTTCTATGTCACGCTGGGGCAGAATGCAGAGGATGGCCTTGCCGTCAGGAGTATAGTTGACGTTAGAGCAGGCGAAGAGCTGATTGATGAGCGACTCCATCTCGTCGTTCGAGAGAATCTGGCCACGTGGAATGGCTGCCGAACGGGCCATGCTCAGCGCCACGAAATGGTCCAGCTCGTCAAGCGAAGCCTTCGTATTGTCAGTAGCATCGCTGACGATGCCCTGCAGGAGGGCTACAAAGTCGATGCCTTCAATGCCGGCCGGAATGCCGTTGACGGCAAAGGCATTCTGGCCCAAGTCTGAAAGGCTGAAGCCCAGACCCTCCAGTTCTGGCAGCAGACGGTCAAGCACAATAGCATCGGAGGGCGAGAAGTGCACCACCTCGGGAAACAGCACCCGCTGCGACTTGGCGGAGCGGGCACGCAGCTGCTCACGATAACGCTCATAGAGAATGCGCACGTCGGCCCGGTACTGGTCGATAATCATCAGCCCCGACTTGACGGCCGTCATGATGTAAGTGGCCTTATACTGGTAATGCTCGGGTGACTTCTCCTCAATGACGAGCGAATCGAAGAGCGTAGGCGTCGGTTCCGGCTGACGCTGAAGGCCGTCGTACAGCTGCTCCCAGTCGGAAGGGGCCTCGGTCTTTCGCTGGCTCTGCTCACGAAAGGGGTTGTAAGTCGGATTATACTGTGGCGAAGGCGGAGCAACATTGTCGGAAGGGGAAAACAGGGGAATGTCCGGACTGCCCTGCGTATCAAAATCAATGGCCGGCACTTCGCAGAACTTTCCGATGGCGTCGCGCACCGCCGCCATGAGAATCTGGAAGATGGCCTGTTCGTTCTCAAACTTAATCTCTGTCTTCGTGGGATGGATGTTCACGTCGATGTCGGCAGGGTTGACATCAAAGTAAATCAGATAGGGCACCTGCATGCCCACGGGAATGAGGCGTTCGTACGCACTCTGCACGGCCTTGTGGAAGTAGGCGTGCTTCATGTAGCGGCCGTTGACGAAGAAATAGTCGTGAAGTCCTTTCTTACGTGCCGACTCCGGCTTGCCGACAAAGCCCGTAATGCGACACATGGCGGTTTCCACTCCTACTGGCAGCAAGTCCTGGCTGAACCGGCTGCCAAAGACATCGCTGATGCGCTGACGCAGATTGCCGGCTTTCAGGTTCAAGAGTTCGACACCATTACTGTGAAGTGTAAAGCTGACCTGCGGATAAACGAGGACAATGCGCTCGAAGGCCGTCATAATGTTGTTCAGCTCCGTGGCATTCGTCTTCAGGAACTTACGACGGGCCGGCACGTTGAAGAACAGATTTTCAACCTTAAAGTTACTGCCTACAGGACACGACACGGGCTCCTGACCAACGACCTTCGAGCCGGAAAGCGTCAGCAGCGTACCCACCTCGTTATCAGCCATGCGGGTGCGCAGCTCAACTTGCGCCACAGCGGCTATCGAGGCAAGGGCCTCACCACGGAAGCCCATGGTATGAAGGGCAAAGAGGTCGTCGGCCTTGCGAATCTTGGACGTGGCATGACGCTCAAAAGCCAGACGGGCGTCAGTCTCCGACATGCCCCGTCCGTCGTCAATGACCTGCAAAGAGGTACGTCCGGCATCAACCACCAGCACGTTGATGGTGGCAGCACCGGCATCGATAGCATTCTCGACCAGTTCCTTGATGACAGAAGCCGGTCGCTGAATGACCTCACCTGCTGCTATCTGGTTGGCCACGGAGTCCGGTAACAACTGAATAATATCACTCATGGGGTTCGGGGACGGGTTCGGGTTGTGATTCGGGCTGTGCCTC
>DGTH01000045.1:4270-8442 GCA_002393705.1 Prevotella sp. UBA4341
CCTCAGGTTCGGGTTGCGGTTCGGCCACGGGCTGCGGTTTCTTTAGGGTCTGAACGGGAGCATCACGCCGCTTCTCGGGCTTCAGCTCCTGCTCTTTCCGTTTCCCACGCCAGTTAAAGATGTCGTCCTTGTCCAACGGTCGTATATAGTCGAACCACGCGTAATTCTTCAGATACTTCTTGTCAGCCGGTATTTGCGTCATCGGATACATCGTACCTACCGGTTTCTCCACCCAAATGCTCTTCATCTTGCGGTTCTCGAAGAACATCTTCATCAGCGGCGACTCCGTATAGTCCTGCGCCAGAAAGGTGCTGTCGGCATCGTCTATCATGTGGTATATGGCAATGGCATTGTCCTTGGCATGTGCCTCTCTGATTTCACCTTTGGTAAAGAAGGCCAGCATTTCCTTCGACGTGAGCTGATTAAAGTGTACGGTGTCGAACATCTGCTCGACGGAAAGGGCCTGCCCGATGACATGCGCCCGGTCGATGGTGGAATCTTTCATGTAGGTACGTATCTCCTCGCCCAGCAACTGCTGATTACCATTCCAGACAATGGGGTCACGGTACATCGTCATGCAGGAATCCTTCTGGTCATAGACCAGCGAGTCGCACACGGCTTGTAAATCAATACGGTACGCGCGAACCTTATTATAAGCATGCATAACGCGATAGACGGAGTCGGTATTGATGTTATACGTAAATATCTTGAACGTATCGGCATGCATGAAGAGCGAGTCGCGTTGCGAATAATCTATCGCCATGGCTTTCTTGGTTGTCATGGCATAACCCGTAGCCTCATCGTATTCGCAATAGTCACCCAGGAGCATGTTCTTATTGATGGAGTCATTAAACTCCACATTGCCAAAAGCATAGCTCATGCCGCCCTTGCTGCTGTAATAGACACTGTCGCCAACCATGGTACGTCCGTTATCGCGTACCACCGAACGGTCAAACAGTTCCGTGTGGTCGGTCTTCGTGTTATAGTAGCCGTTCTCTGAATAGATGTGGCTGTTACCGGAAATGATGTCAGAAGGCCCCACGATGTGGGCCACCGATGTCTTGGTGTCGTAATAGAGCGAGTCGGTAGTCAGGAAAAAGTCCTGGTCCTTCAACTCTACGTCGTAGGCAAAGAAAGCCTGTTTGGTGTCTGTGTGATATTCGCCCCAGTCGGAAGTAAGCACACTGCCGTTATCAACCAGTTTACCACCTTCAAAGAAGTAGCCAAGACTGTACATGCGGTCATAGTCGAGGCTGTCGGTATAAAGCGTTGTCTTACGGTGCTTCAACACGACGTTGTAACGTGCACGGGCCAATTCAGCGTTACCGTCATAGTAGGCATAGTCGCTGAAGAGCGACAGGGTGTCGCCCTGATACATCTTGACATGGCCAAAAGCCTCAAAGGAGTTGCTGGCCTCAAAGAAGTTGGCACTGTCACAATAAAGCCGGGCACCCATGTGAGTAAAATGAACTTTGCCCCGCAACACCTGCGCATCGCGGTTTTGGTACTGGTCGTAACGCAGCTCATCGGCATGAACCAGATAGATTCGCTTGTCCTGCGGCTTGGGCTTACTAACAGTCCTTGTTCGGCGTGCCTTCTTCTTTTTCTTGGGGACAGGAGGCATGGATTCAACAACACACAACCCACATAGGCATAGCACTACCAGCAAGATAGCCCTATGCCCTCCGAAAAGCCGATGTGCGAGTCCCTTTAATGTCATTTAATCCATCCCTGATGTTCAAACTGACAGTCACGATAGCGGTCATTCACACGGACATAGACCGACTTGATCTTCTTCTCTATCCACTGACTGATGCACTCTTCACGGCGCTTGCTGAGCACGACGTCCTTCATTACCTGGAAGTCTTCTGTGATGGTGGCTTTATGCCCGTCAACGCGGCTACGCAACTTAATAATAGCACAAACCGTCTTGCCGCGCTGGTTAATCATCTGGAAAGGACGGGAAATACCACCAACCTGCAACGTATCGACCACCTTGGCTATTTCGGCAGGAAGGTCCTGCATGCGGAACTTCGACGTTCGATGGCCCTCTTCGGTCGTATTGGCCATCAGGCCGTGGTTGTTACGGGTGTCTTTATCGTCCGACAGCACCGTAGCTGCCTCATCGAAGTCGAATTTGCCTTCACGCAGGTCGTTGCCTATAGAGTCCAAGCGGGCTAACGCCCGGTCAATGGCATCCTGCGATACCTGCGGCTTACGCAGAATGTGGCGCACGTTAATCTTATCGCCACGCTTGTCAACGAGCTGTATGATATGATAGCCATACTCCGACTCAACTATCTTGGATATTTTGCGAGGGTCGGTCAAGTTGAATGCCACGGCGGCAAAGGCAGGGTCTAACGTTCCACGGCCCACGAAGCCCAGTTCTCCACCATAACGGGCCGACCCCGGGTCTTCAGAATACATGCGCGCCAGCGTCTGGAACGTCGTCTCACCACGGTTTACGCGGTCAGTAAACTCGCGCAACTCATCCTTAATACGGTTGATCTCCTCTTGTTCTATTCTTGGCGTCTGGGTCAGAATCTGCACTTCTACCACGGTCGGCACAAAAGGTATGCTGTCAGTCGGCAAATTGCTGAAGTAACGGCGTACCTCGGCGGGAGACACAGCTATATCTTCTACCAGCTTTTCCCTCATGCGCTGAATCATCATCTGCTTTCTGAGTTCTTCACGCATCTGGTTACGTATCTCACTGATGCTTTGTCCACGATACTCCTCCAGTTTCTCGCGGGAACCGGCTTGGGTAATGAAATACTCCAGGCGCTGCTCCACATTGGAAGACACCTCAGACTCCGTTACCTCTATACTGTCAATGGCGGCCTGATGCAGAAACAGTTTCTCTACGGCGATGCGTTCAGGAATGGCACAATCGGGGTCACCCTTCCAACGAATGCCCTCCATCTCGGCCTGTAGGCGCATTCCTTCTACTTCTGACTTCAGTATCGGCTCGTCGCCTACCACCCAGATGACCTCATCAATCACATTGCGCCCCGTCGGGTCGTCATCGTCATTGTCGGGCACGTGAGCTGTCAGAACAGCTAACGGCAGCACAGCAAGCAATCCTATCAGTATCTTTCTTGTCACACTCATTCTATTGTCCTCAAAACTGATTTGTATATTTTCACTTTATGCTGATGACGCAACTCTACCACCCACTTCTGCTCCTGCAACTGCATATAGTCTGACAGGACCAGGTCGCGGTATTGAGGGAAATCACGTTTTTTCAGCTTCTTGCCATAACGTTTCTTATTCTTCTTGAAATAGCGTTTCAAGTCTTTCTCCAATGGTTGCGGACCGTTGTAAATAGTTTGCTGAGTAATCTGACTAACCAATAATCCCTCATCATACTCTCGAGCCAACTGCAAATCGTCACCTGCCAATGGAGCCTGATCAAGACGGAGGGTTCGTGGGGTCAGGAACCATTGACGCACAGCGGCGTCAGTGGCAGGCTTCCTGTCAAGAACTCTCACGACGTGCCAACCGGCCGGAGTAAGGAAAGGACGACTCGTCTCGCCTACACGCAGACTGTAAGCCTCTCGCTCTACCTCAGCCAGCAATTGGTCAGGACCAACCCAACCCAAGTCACCCCCATTAGCAGCAGAAGCATCTGCCGAAAGGCGACGGGCCAAGTCGGCAAAATCAGCACCGTTTGACAGGGCACGCGAAACGGAGTCCATACGCTGACGCACACGGCTTACTTCCACCTCTGTTGCTCGGGTGTCAACACGCAGCAGAATTTGTGACAAACGAAGCATGTCGGCTGCACCTGCCGACTTACATGCCTGCCGGTAGCAGTATTCTGCCTCTGTACCGTTCAGCGTCTCAACTGCCTCAGCCCGTCTTTCCGTCTGGAGCGGTTGCAACGTGTAGCCCGCATCGAGGGCTGCGGCTAACTTCAGCTTATAATCAATGAAATGGTCCAAGTAGTCGCTGACAGAAAGCGGTTCGGCATCATTCATATCCGTATTACGATGATAACTATATACAAACTCCGAACGGGTAACAGCCTTTCCGTCTATTGTCAACAACGTCGGGTCTGCATGGTCCTGCGACCACGACGACACAGCCAACAACAGGCAGAAAACTGTCAGCAACCACTTCCTCATGGATGTGTTAATCATTAGGGCGTGAATAGTTAGGAGCCTCGCTCG
>DGTH01000169.1:0-3398 GCA_002393705.1 Prevotella sp. UBA4341
GTGGATATAGAGGCCCTTAGCCGTCGGCTGCCCGTCGAGCTTGCGACCGTCAATGGTGTACCACTCTGAAAGTGAAGAGTGAAGAATGGAGAGTGAAGAATTTGCTTCCACACTGACTATTCCCGTTGCCTCGTCGTCCCCAAAGTTCAGGTTGAAGGCGCGAATCTGGTTCGCATTGCTGCCCGATACAGGCTCGCCGGCGGTGATGCCGTCGGCCAGCTGGAAGTAGGCGCGGTGGCAGCCGATGGTCATGGCCTTCGTGGGATAGTAGAGGGTGTTGGCGCTACCGAGGTAGAGCTTGGTTTTGTCGCCGCTGGCGGGGATGCTGACGGGGGCGTAGGTGCCGGTGAAGGTGAGCACGTCCGTGACGGTGGCGTCATGCTTGGTGGCGTCGATGGTTACGCCCTTGAATACGGGGTTGGTGATGTTCGCTGTGCCGTCGCCGTTCCACTTGATGATGAAGGGCGTGCCGGCGGGGATGGTCGTGGCGGGGTCGAAGTTCAGCGTCAGCGTGCCGTCGGCGAGGTTGCTCGTCTCGGTGTCGAGCGTCATGGCCTGCACGTTGTCGCCGCTGAGGGTGCCGCTCGCCGTGCTGACGCCGAACGGCAGGCAGAGGGTGTTCCACTTGCCGTCCTTGTAGAGCGTGCGGTCAGTGAGCGTCACGTTGGCAAGGTTGCCATTGTTCTCGCTGATGGTCGTGCTATTGTCGGCGTTGTCAGCCAGACTGACGTTGGCGGGCGCCACGTAGTAGGTGCCATCGTATAAAATGCCGTTATCGTAGACCTGCAACATGCCGTAGTCCTGCACCAGGTTGCCGAGGTTAGCGGGTGCTGTGGCGGTGCCAATGGCACGGGTACCCTGTGCCGCGCCCATCGTCGCGGTATAGTAGCAGTTAGCGCCTATTGTCGGGTTGTTTCCACGCACGAAGGTGGCGCCAAAGTCGATGGCCGTTTCACCCTGAGCGACCGCGATGTTGGCATCGGGGGCATAGAGTGAATGGGCGACAGTAACGGTATTGTTACCGCTCCATCCCACAAAACCACCGCAATAGGCGGTGCTGCTGGTGGTCAGCAGCCGACCGTTATATACGCAGCCTGTGATGGTCGTTGTCGTGTTGCCTGCCGGCATGGCCACGATACCGCCGTGGGTACCGTCGTCGGAAACGCTGCTGTGGATGACGGTGCCAATCTGGCAGTTGGTGATGTTCGTTTCACCAGAATTGCGAGCGACGAGTCCGGCAGCAAACTTGCGTGAGGTGTAGATGTCGCCTGCCACCTTCAGGTCACGGATGGTGGCATCCTTGGTATAGCGGAACGGGGCGCAGTTCTCTTCGCCGAAAGCCGCCGACGACGACCCGGCCGTGAAGGTCAGCGTGTGTACGCCATCGCCCAGGAATGTGCCTTGGAACGAGTTGGTCTCGCTCGTGCCCACCATTGTCGAGACGCTGATGTCCTTGGTCAACTTCACGTACTGCCCGCTGTAGTTAGTACCATTGTTGACTCTCTCGGCGAAAGTGTCCCATTCTGCTTCGCTGCTAATGATAAGGGCACTGTTTACAGGGTCGCCGGTAGCGGTGATATTGAAGGTCGTCGAGCCGGTGTAGCTGCCCGCGCCGGTGAGCACCAATGTATAGCCGCCCGCCGTGCTGATTTTTACGGGAAGATTCTGCACAGCATTTCCGTTCAGCGTGGCCGTATAGTCAGTGCCGAAGGTGAGGGTTGTCGCAGAGGGGTCTGTCACCGTTGGCGTGACAGATGCGAGGCCACTATCCAGGTTGTATGTCGCTTCCACGCCGCTGACGGTACAGGCATAATAGACCGTGGTGCCGTTGATTGTTATCGACTTGCTGATTTCGTTGGCCGGAGCGGTGTAATAGACCTGTGTGCCCTGGTTGGTGGGCAGGTTGGCGGTCTCGACGAAGTAGCAGTTCTCGATGGTAACCGTGGCTCCATTATACAGGCCGACGAAGGTCTCATTAATCATACCCTCAGACACGCTGCTGGGGGCCACAAGTGAATTGGTGATGGTTGCTGACGTGTTTTCATTGCACATTCCGACGATTCCCCCACAGAATGTGGTGCCGTTCGAGTTGGTATGGGGAACAGTGGCGGCAAACGAACCGTCGAAAACGCAGCCGCTGATGGTGACGTTTCCGTTGTTTGACGCAACAAGACCGCCGTGAGTGTCTATGTCCCCTCTGCTGCTGGAGATGGATACGGAGCTGCTACAGGATATAAGGTTCAGCGAGCCGGTCACATCACCCACGATGCCAGCGGCACACATGGCGTCGGTAGTGATGGCGCCTGCCGTCTTGAGGTTCCTGATGGTGGCGTTATTGACGTAGCGGAACGGGGCCGTCACGGCATATTCCGTGTTATAGCTGACGGTCAGCGTGTGGCCGTCGCCGTCGAACAAGCCCCGAAACGAGAAGCTCTCACTGAAGCCTGCCATCTCCGATACACTGATGTCGCTGGTCAACTTCACATACTTGTCGATGAAGTTGTTGCCGGTGTTCACTACGGTGCAAAATTCGTTCCAATCACTTTGGTTGCCGATTTCGTAGAGCGTGAGCAAGTTGAATGTAAGGCAAGCACGGATATTAGCTTCTTGGGAGTTAGACACGAAGCCAGACCAACCTGAAGAGTATTGGAGAAAAAGCCCATTAGATCCATTTTTCTCACTTGACCAATAAACACTTACATCCATGTTTGTACCGCCAACGCTGCTGAACCCATCGTGCAAGGTCGGGCTGCCACCAGCAGCACTAATCATACTATCCCATTCGCTTTTACTGGCCAGTTTCCAAGTTCCGCCTACGACGGGCATGCTTGTATTCTTGTTGTTGCAAGCAGTTATTCCACCATCCTGCGTATTTCTTGCCTCATCTTTCAGTGCAAGAGCCAGACCCTTTTTGTTCACCTCGTCAATGTAGATAATCATGGCTGCAGCCGTCTTGCCGGCTGCCGTTGCGTCCGCCACGTTGTCGTAGATGGTGCCGTCGGTGCATACCACACGGTTTTTGTCGCTGGCCGTGCAGTAGATACCGTTCTGTGCCCATGTCCCCTGTACCACTGCGCACAGCAGGGCAAGAATCATTAATAATTTCTTTCGTTTCATATTTTTCTATTTTAATTTTGTTATTTGGTGACACTAAAAAAAGATGCGGCCTCCCTTGCATTTACTGAACGTTGTTTGATGATTTATCGCTGCAAAATTACAAAAATATTCGGGAACTTGTTCACTTCCACAACAAAATATAACAAAAAGCCTTAATGGTTTCTCTAATTCGTGCGCGGTCGCCCGTCATCGCCGCCCGTCGCGCCAGATGAATGACTGTTGTTCTGTTCATGTTCATGTTCATTTTTGTTTTTATTAATTGTTTATACCTTATTCAATAT
>DGTH01000169.1:3540-4682 GCA_002393705.1 Prevotella sp. UBA4341
GATGTTACCCTTGCTTCTTGAATGTTCTAAGGTCAGGGTTGGTCTGACAGGAGTAGATGTCGATGATGAGAATGACGCTATCGCGTATTTGGTATTCTATGCCAAAGCGTTCGACGAAGAGGATTCTCACTCCAGGGAAATCGGTTAGCCGACCTATCTCGGGCATAGTGGCCAAGAGCCTTATTTGGCGGTGAATCATCTTCATGAGCTTGCGGCTGAAGCGGTCGCTGCCGTTGCGCTCGTCGAAGAAGGTGAGGATGGCTTCCAGACTGTCGGCAAACTGAGGCGAGTAGAGTATCTTTAAAGCCATCGTGCGAAACGCTGTTTGAAGTCATCTTCTGTAAGGCATCTGCCTTCCTCGTAGTCGTGAGCGGCCTTGTCTGCGGCCGCTCTCATTTGCGGGGTCAGGGTGATTCTACCAAACTCGTCGTTCTTGAAAGGCTCGTCCTGTCCGATGTCTTTTTTCAAGTAGCTGACCAAAGCGGCCTTGTCTTTGCGACTCAATGCCATCACCTGGCCTAACAGGCCGGTCTGCCTGACGCTTTCGCTTAGCGTAGCGGCAGCCGGCTCGGCAGCCATCATCGTAGCGCCATCAGTGATTGGGTAATTCTTGTCGTCCATCATCGTCGTTGTTTTGTACGTTACGGGTGCAAAGATAGTGCAAATCGAGCGAAATACCAAAGGAAAACTTGTTTTTCTTTGTATTGCCGAGATGCAGCCTATCTTCGAGCGGAGCTCAAAGATAGTGCAAATCGAGCGAAATACCAAAGGAAAACTTGTTTTTCTTTGTATTTGCTTTACCTCGCTTCGCGAACAGCGACCGTTGGTTCCGAGATGCAGCCTATCTTCGAGCGGAGCCCGCCCTGACAGTTCATCATCAGCACGCACAACCATCCCCCGCACGGCACGAAGCCGGGCGGGGGATGGTTGTGGTCTGTGGGGTTATCTCACGGGGCCATCGTAGTCTTCGTCGTCGCCGCCGTAGTCGAGGGGGCCGCCACGGAGGGAATGTACTTCTTTGCGGCTGGTTTGCAGCAGATGGCTCTGATGTTGCAGCACGATGATGCGCTGCTCGGGTTTCATATACTTCTTTTTCATTGTTCTCTATGGATTTACTTCACTTAGTAATCGTTAAAATATAA
>DGTH01000185.1 GCA_002393705.1 Prevotella sp. UBA4341
CTTCAAGGTCTTGCACTTCAAGAGGAAGTTCACCTCTCAGTGCACGCTTCTCGTCAATGGCCGAGAGCGCGGTCTGCATCTGGTAGAGGGTTTTCAGGCGCTCCTCTACTGACAGGTCATTAGGATCTTTCTTTGCCATAATCAGGGCCCCCCTCTTATCCCCCCAAGGGGGGAGGCCTTTACCGGGGGCATCGGGCCTTAGTTTAATAATATTTTATTGGGTTCGTATTCGTCTCTGCTATCAACGTGCGCACGCCGGGACACTCCTTATTAATAATATCACGAAACAGCTCGCTGGTGAACTGCTCGCTCTGATAGTGTCCGATGACGCATATCTGAAGCTTTTGTTCGTAGCCGAAGAAGACGTGGTAGTGCATTTCGCCCGTGATGAAGGCGTCGGCCCCTTTGGCTACTGCCTCGGGCAGCATGAAGTCGCCAGCCCCGCCGCAAATGGCCACCTTCCTGACGGGCCGCTCCAACAGCTCATTACACATGGCACAAGCAACGCCAAAACGCTCTTTCACCATCTGCACAAAGTCACAGGCAGCCAGAGGCTCAGGCAGCTCGGCCACGACCATGGGAATCTTCCCGGCTCCTTCCTCCTTCCTCCTTACTTCTTCCTCCAGACAAGGCACAGCTCCCAGTTTTTCGGCTATCTTGAAGTTTACGCCGTCCCAGGCATTGTCCATGTTGGTATGCATCGACACTACGCAGATGTCGTTCTTGATGGCCTTGATGACCGTACGCTGTACGTAGTCGGCATCGCTTATCTGCTTCAGCCCACGAAACAGCAACGGGTGGTGGCTCACGATGAGGTTACACCCCTTACGGATGGCTTCGTCAACAATCTGCTCGTTGACGTCTAAACACAATAATGCCCCTGAAACCTCCGTCTCTGTCAGTCCCAGCTGCAGGCCAGCATTATCCCAGCTTTCCTGCAAGGGCAGAGGCGCGAATCGTTCAAGGGCGTTCAGCACTTCTTTTATTTTCACGGCTGCAAAGTTACGAAAAACTCGTCGAACGGCCAAAAGATTTTTGACTTTTCTTTTGCAGATGTGGAAAGAATGTCGTAACTTTGCAGCTATTATCACAACAGAAGGACTAAGAAGTAAACTATGAACCTATGAAAAAATTATTCATCATCATGACTGTCGCCCTGAGCCTCACGGCCTGTGGCAACAAGACGACAAACAGCAGAAGCGGGAACGACAGCGTTCAGACCGAAACCCTCAACGCTCAACGCTCAACGCTCAACACTCCGCAACCCATGTTCCTCTATTGTCTTTCAGCCAAAAGCATGCAGGTGGTCTATTGGACCGAGTACGAGAAACCCGACAAGAAATTCTTCGACGACAACGACATGATCGAATACTACGAACCGTCGCTTGAGGCGTGGACGCTGCAGGACATGGCCCGCAGCCACGCCGAGGAATATACCAAGGTGCTGACCGCCGACGGCAAGTGGGTGGATATTAAGTACGTAGGGGAACAACTGAAGGACCCCGACGGCAAGAAGATTTTCTTCGGCGAGCTGCACAGCCGCCCCGCCATTCCGTCGGCAGGACTGAAGTACGCACTGGCCAACGCTGACGACCCCATGGCCAAGAAGGCAGAATGGCAGGGCATGAACCTCATCGTGACCGACAGCTACCTCGAGACCCACAAGCTGCTCAGCATGAAGCAGCTGCCCTACCGCGAGAAGCCCAAGGCCTTTCCGCAGGGCGTACTGCAGCAGTTAGAGAAACAGTACGGCATGAAGACGCAGCGCTCCGTGCAAGGCTACACGCTGGGCGACCGCTACACCTACGGCATCGTACAGTTTAAGCCCAAGAATAATAAGGTCATAGCCCTTGAGGTGCTGACCGACGGCGACAAGACATACTCTCTGCCCAAGGAAGGCCAGTACGACCCCGAAGACAACAATTCCACATGGAATGTTGACGACGGCGGAGAGTACCCCGTCTGCTGCCTTCTGGGAGCCTTCGACGGCCCTGAGGGCGTGGAACTGTACTACCTGCACCCCGCCCCGGAGAGTTCTACCGTGGGCCGATTCATCCTGAAAGACGGAAAAATGGTTGAGCAGGAGTATTCCGGCTACCATAACATGATAGACGAGCAGACACCCCTGTGGAAGAAAGACCTGACCCTGATGCGCGAACTCTACCTGCAGGACGACCGCGACCTGAACAAGCACTACACGCTGACCAAGTACATGCCCATAGACATTGACAACGACGGCTACGACGAGTTCTGGCTGCGGGCCGGCGACGACAAGCACGGAGCCCTCTTTACCTGCCGTAACGGCAAGGTGGAACTCATCGGTGTGGAGACGGAGAAGCGCCACGTGACGTTCATGCAGAGCCGCAACGGCAAGGGCTACGTGCAGATAGCCGGGTCGGCCGGCGGACCTTCCATCTACACCCAGGTCGTGGCCATACAGAAGAGCAAGGTGGCGGAACGCTTCAACATGCTGGAGGTAGAGGGTGAAATAACCGAGGCCTCGCTCAACGGACGTACCATCAACAAGTCTGAGGCGGCCAACTATCTGGACAAGACGCCCGACAAGCGCAACCCCTACATTTATTTCATCGATATCAGGGAAGAATAGAAACCTACTGGTCGAAGGTACTTCCGCTCGAAAATAAAAAGAAAAACAAGTTTTCCTTTTGTATTTTGCTCGCTTAATCGTACCTTTGACCTACTGGTCGAAGGTACTTTCGCTCGAAAACAAAAAGAAAAACAAGTTTTCCTTTTGTATTTTGCTCGCTTAATCGTACCTTTGCAGCCGAAATAAAAAAGACAGAAAGAATATGGCAGAAATGAGTAACAGGTACATCTCCGTGCAGTACAAGCTGTACACGGTAGATGAGAAAGGAGAACACCTCGTAGAACAAACCACCCCCGACCGTCCGTTTGACTTCATCAGCGGCTTCGGCTTCACGCTCGAAGGCTTCGAGCGCAACATCAAGGACTTGGAGAAAGGCAAAACCTTTACCTTCCAGCTCTCCAAGGACGAGGCCTACGGCGACTACGAAGAAGCACGCGTGCTGAACTTGGAGCGCGACATCTTCACCATCAACGGACACTTCGACCACGAGCACATCTTCAAGGGAGCCGTCGTACCCCTGCAGAACGAAGACGGCAACCACTTCTACGGCCGCGTGCTGGAGGTTGGCGAAGAGAAGGTCAAGATGGACCTGAACCACCCCCTGGCCGGCGAGACGTTGCTCTTCAGCGGACTTGTTACTGAGAACCGTGAAGCTACGAAAGAGGAGATTCAGCACCTCATCAACCACCTGAACGGCGAGGGTTGCGGCTGTGGCTGCGACGACTGCGAAGGCGGCTGCGAGGGCGGCTGCAACCACGAGCATCACCATCACCACGGCGACGGCTGTGGCTGCGGACACTGCCATGCGTAACACCTTCGGCAACATCTTCACGCTGACCACGTTCGGCGAGAGCCACGGAGCCGCCATTGGCGGTGTCGTTGACGGCATGCCTGCCGGCATCACCATCGACATGGACTTCATTCAGCAGGAGCTGAACCGCAGGCGCCCGGGTCAGAGCAGCATCACCACCAGCCGCAAGGAGGCTGACCAGGTAGAGCTGCTCAGCGGCATTTTCGAGGGCCGCACCACGGGTACGCCCATAGGCTTCATTGTACGCAACGAAAACCAGCACTCGCACGACTACGAAAACCTGCGCAGCCTGTTCCGGCCGTCGCATGCCGACTATACCTATTTTTATAAATACGGATGGCGCGACCACCGAGGCGGAGGACGCTCCTCGGCCCGCATCACCATCAGCCGCTGCGTGGCCGGAGCCCTGGCCAAGCTGGCCCTGCGCCAGTCGGGCATCAGCGTGCAGGCCTACACCTCACAGGTAGGCCCCATAGCCTTGGAGCACGACTACACACACTACGACCTCTCGCTCACGGAGCAAAACGCCGTACGCTGTCCCGACCAGGAAAAGGCCAAGGCCATGGAGCAGCTCATCAGCGAGGTGAAGGCCGAGGGCGACACCATTGGCGGCATCATCAGCTGCGTCGTAAAGGGCTGCCCGCCAGGGCTCGGCGAGCCGGAATTCAGCAAGCTCCATGCCGACTTAGGGTCTGCCATGCTCAGCATCAATGCTGTCAAGGGCTTTGAGTACGGGGCCGGCTTCAGCGGTGTAAGCCAGCGGGGCAGCGAGCAGAACGACATTTTTGGGGTTCACCCCTCAACACGCCCAACACCCACCACCAAGACCAACAACAGCGGAGGCATACAGGGAGGCATCTCCAACGGACAGGACATCTACTTCCGCGTAGCCTTCAAGCCTGTGGCCACCCTGCTACGTGAACAGCAAACCATTGACATCGACGGCAACGCCACGACCTTCAAGGCACAAGGCCGCCACGACCCCTGCGTCCTGCCGCGTGCCGTTCCTGTGGTAGAAGCCATGGCCGCCATGGTCATTCTAGACCATCTGCTGCTCAGCAAAACCGTCAGGATATAGTATTTTGACGGGGTACGAGGTGCGAGCGCACACAAGTCTGACAAAAAAGGCAAAAAACCGACGCAAACCTTCTAAACAGTTCTTAGACAAAGGTTTATGGCGCGTCGGTTTGTTTTTTTTGAAGAGTCAAACTGACGCGCCTCTTCCAGTTTGCTTTCCCCCTAAAGAAGTACCGCTTCTCCTGCAGAGAAGTACCGCTTCTCCTGCAGAGAAGTACCGTTAAAGCGTGGGCTCCGCTGTCCATTCTATTACCGGTTCTGCAAGATTGTAACCAACACACAAAATCTCGTAGAACCGAAATACTGCGTTTATCCAGAAGAACGCAGTGTTCTGATCGCGTCAGTTTGACTCTTCAAAAAAAGCAAACCGACGCGGAATAACTCACTGACCTTAAGAAGAATACAAAGTTTGCGTCAGTTTTTCCTATTTTTCAACAATTTCTTATGGAGAAAGAATTGGACGGTGTCTGAATTCGAAAAGTCCGTTCAAAGTTACGGCAGACGGGAGTCAGACGCGGAATTGTAGCTTTGCACCATATCACTCCATGCATAGGCCCATCAACGCAGAAAGAAAGCGCTTTCGGGCTGGGAAGGCTACTTTTTCGGACAATAAAACGGCAGAATGAATGAAAAACGAAAAAAAATTCGCTGGAAGTCTTGCAGGATTCAAATATTGTTTGTAACTTTGCCCCTGCAATTCGGGGTTTGTGAAAATCCTAATATGCTTTAGTTAAGTCTAGTTTAGTTTTTGTGTTGGTTGAGGGCGGCTGTTTAGCCGCTCTCAAATTTTTTTACAAAAACTACTTGTCCAGACGGTCGTAAAGAAACATGGAAAGCAACAAAGCAGCCACGGCACAACAGACAACGGACAGCAGACAGCAACCCACCCCCAACACCACGCGCAGCGAAAACCCGCCAAGCAAGAAGATGAAGCCGCAAGGCAGCACGACGAACAGCACAACAAAGAACCAGCGCCACAGCGACTGAACCAGCGTACGGCTGATGACGTGGCGGTAGTAAGGCTGCAGGGCCTCGAACTGCTTGGCCCCATTGCCCACCAGAAACTCGCGCAGACCGGCCTGGGTATGACGGGCGTGGTAGTGAATGAGCAGTCCCGTACGGCACACGACAAACGTCTCCTCGGCCAAGAGCAGGCAACAGACGCAGGCAACGCAGTGCCCAGCGGTACCCCCGCCGGGTAACCACACCCAGCGCAGCAAGAGATAATCTGCGATGCCCGTCAGGGCAACGGCCAACACTCCACTGATAAAGAGCGGCAACATAAGCCGACGATTCAAAGCTGACACCTTCATGATTCTTTCTTTTTTTCTAAAGCTCAATGATGTTTGGGGTTAAACTTCTGACTGACTGCTCGCTGCTTACAACGACAACGGAGGCACCCGCCGAGAGGGCCTGACGAAGAAGGACCTCGGCCTCGTACTGCTGGCCCAGGCTGAGGGCGCAATGTGGCTCATCGACCAGGAGCAGGCGGCTCTGCTGGCTGACCACCAACTGCAGGAGCACGAGGTACTGCTCCTGACGCGAGAGCTGACCCCACAGGCGCTCTTCGCCCGGCAGCGACGGCAGCAACTGCTGACGCCCCGCCGACAGCCCCTGCAGGAGGCGGCGCGCGTCGGCCACGCGATCCTGACCGGGAATGAGCTCAAGCCGGCTGGGCACGTAGCCCATGAAGTGGCGAAAGTAAGCAGCAGAAAGTGGAGTGAGCAGCTCGCCGTCGAAACTGATGTGGCCCCCCCTGAAAGGCACCAACCCCATAACGGTACGCAGAAGGGTGGTCTTTCCTGAGCCCGGGGCTCCGGAGATACACACCAGCTGGCCGTCTCGCGCGGTTAACGACACTGGCTGCTGGTGCTGCTGTATGAGGACGTCGTGCAGTTCTAGCATGTCGATTGACAGAGAGGGGGAGGCAGAAGTCAGAGCTCCTGCTCCCTGACGATGCCCAGCTTGCCCCACACCTTGTCAGCCTTATAGAGCGGCAGGCAGCCTTTGGGAACCCAGAAGGTGCAGGCGTTGCAGTCCTTGAACGTGCTCTTGGAGATGGAGGGCGGTGCGGGGGCATTAACCTTCATCTCGCGCAGCGAGGGACAGCCGGCAAAAGCTGATCCACCTATCTTCTTCAGGGCGACGGACAGCTCGACCGAAGCCAGCATCGTACACTCGTAGAAGGCATCGCTGCCGATGGTTGTTACGGCTGTGGGGATAACCACCCTGGCCAAGGAGACACACTTCTCGAAGGCATCGTCGCCAATTTCTGCCAGTGCAACGGGCAGCGTAATGTCGTTGAGCATGGCACATCCCAGGAAGGCCTTGGTGCCTATCTTGGTTAAAGAGGCGGGCAGGTTGACGGTGCGCAGGTTCTTGCAGTTTAAGAACATGTCGGATTCAAGCTCGGTAATCATGCCGAGAATGGAGACATTATCGAGCGACGTGCAGTCCTGGAAGGCGCTGCCGCCTAACTTCCTTACGGCATTGGGGATGACGATGGCGGTCAGTGCGGAGCAATTCTCGAAAGCATGGCTGCCTATCTTCTCTACCGTTGAGGGCAGCTCGACGACCGAGAGCGACTTGCAGCCCCTGAAGGCATTGCTGCTTATCTCGCGCAAGCCCGACGGCAGCAGAACCCTGTTCAGCGAAGAACAGCCACTGAAGGCCTCGCTGCTGATTTCCTTGCAGCTACCCTGCAGCTCGGCTGTAGTCAGCGAGGTGCAGTCCTTGAAGGCGTCGCTGCCCAGCTTGGAGATGGCAGCCAAGCTGACGGCCTGCAGGCTCTTGCAGCCCTGGAAGGCGTTGCTCGCAATGGTCGAAACATTATTCAAGGCTATATCCGTCAGTGCCGAGCAGCCCTCGAAGGCACCGTTGCCAATCTCCTGAACAGTAGCGGGCAGGTTCAGCGCGGCCATGCTCTTACAGCCGGAGAAGGCATCGCTGCCGATGGTCTTCAGCGAAGCGGGCAGTACGACATTCTGCAGGTTGCTGCAGCCCTTGAAGGTTGATTTCTCAATCTCCTTCAGGTCAGCAAGAATGTTGACGGTGGTGAGCACCTTACAGTCGTTGAACGCCTGGCCGCCCATCTTCTTGACCGAAGCCGGTATCTCGACAAGCTGCAGGGCGTCGCAGTCTTCGAAGGCCTCGTCGCCAATGCTGGTCAGGCCTGCAGGCAGGCTGATGGCTGCCAAGCTTGAGCAGTCTTGGAAGGCAGCATCCTCGATGGTCGTCAACGTGGCGGGGACAGAGATGTCTCTCAGGTTGCTGCACCCCTTGAAGCTGTTCTTGCTGATGACTTTCAACCCAGAGGGCAGCTTGACTGTGAGCAGGCCCTTCGCGTCGGTAAAGCAGCCTGCGGGCAGCTCGTCAGCCTTCAGCTTCATGCCCTCCTTGCCTTCCAGAATGACGGCGCCTGAAAGGTCGAGTGTGGTGGTCAGGTATTCACCCTTCTGCTCCTTTGCCTTCGAACGGTTGACAATCTGCTGCAAGAGTTTGATGTCGTTTCCGTTCATCGGACCGCTGACGGTCAGCGACACGATGCTGAGTTTTTCGCCTTCTGTAATCTGATTTTTCAAGTCGCCAGCCTCGTTAAGTGTAACGTTCTTGGTTACCTGGGCTGCTGCCAGCATGGGCAACAGGGCCAACATGGTCATAAAAATCTTTCTCATAGCTTCTGTTGTTTTATACAATGTATTTATTGTGCAAAGATAGTGCAAAAGGAATAAAGCGCAAAATAAATTAAGTTATTTTTTATTATCGGTAAGTCTCAGATATTCTTAATGGCATCCTTGATTTGAGCAACGTTACTGCGTGAAACGGGAATGCAGTCGTGGCTGTGCTTGACGATGAGCTGCATGTTGCCAGACTTGACGGCGACTTGCTCCACTTGGGCAAGGTTGACGAGGAAGGCGCGGTGGCAACGTACTATCATCGGGTAATCGTGAAGTTCGCTTTCCATCTGTTTTGACGTGGCACGAAGCATGTCGGTGCACACTTCACCGTCGTGCAAGTGGCAC
>DGTH01000094.1 GCA_002393705.1 Prevotella sp. UBA4341
CCCTTGATCCACATCTTGGCGGGTGAGAAGGTGTGCATCCAGGTGATGATACCCACGCACTTCGCGTCGTTGTTGGCAGCCTTCATTACGTCCTCGACTTCCTTCGAGCTGTTAGCCGTGCCTTTATATACTACCTTGATGGGAATAATGCCGCTGTTGTTCAGGCCTTCCACCATTTCCTTCGAGTGAGCGTCAACGGCTACGACAGCATCGCCTCCGTACAGCAGTTGTGCACCTGTTACCCACCAAATCTCAAAATTCTCAAATCCTTTAACCATAATAATTTTAAGTTTTTAAGTTGTTGTATATTAATATTAGTATGTTTGTAGCTTAATGCTTCTGTCCTTTCTGTCCGTAGTAGGCGTTCGGTCCGTGCTTGCGCATGTAGTGCTTCTCGACGAGCAGCGGGTTCATTGTCAGGTTGGGGTTGACGCTGAAAGCCACGAAGGCCATCTTGGCGCACTGTTCCATGACCTTTGCGTTATACACGGCATTGTCGGGCGACGTTCCCCACGAGAAGGGTCCGTGGTTCTTCACCAGCACGGCGGGTGTGTGGTCGGGATTGATCTTGCGAATGTTCAAAATCTCATCTACGATAACGTTACCCGTTTCCAGTTCGTACTGTCCCTTCACCTCGGCCTCGGTCATGTCGCGGGTGCAGGGAATGTCCTGATAGAAGTAGTCGGCATGTGTGGTTCCGATGTTAGGAATGTCGCGTCCGGCCTGTGCAAAGGCTGTAGCGTAGGTGGAGTGGGTGTGTACTACGCCCTTGATGTTGGGGAACGCCTTGTAGAGTACGAGGTGTGTCGGTGTGTCGCTCGAGGGGTTCAGGTCGCCCTCCACCACCTTTCCGCTCTCTAAATCGACGACCACCATGTCTTCGGCTTTCATCTCGTCATAGCTTACGCCGCTGGGTTTTATAACTACGAGGCCTTTCTCGCGGTCAATACCGGAGACGTTGCCCCAGGTAAAGATAACCAATCCTTGTTTTACCAAATCCAGATTGGCCTTGAATACTTTTTGTTTAAGTTCTTCTAACATATTTATAATCTATAGTTTAAAGTTTGGGTCTTCATTATAGGCACTGCGGTTGAAGTGGTAGAGGTATGCCCCTCGCTTGGAGCCCGACTTGTCTATCAACTCGGTCTTCTCGATAAATTCCATTTCTTTGATGCGCTTACGGAAGTTCCGCTTATCCACCTGCTCGCCGTTGACGGCCTCGTAGAGCCGCTGTAGCTGGGTGAGCGTGAACAGTTCTGGCAACAGTCGGAAACTAATGGGCTCCGTCTTGATTTTCTCCCGCATGATGCGACGTGCCTGACGTATCATTTCGCGGTGGTCGGAGTACATGGGGGGCAACTGCGTGATGTTGACCCATTCTACTCCGTGCTTCTTGCGCAGTTCGTCATCGTAGTCGTTGACGTTTATCAAGGCATAGTAGGCTATTGATATGACGCGTTCACCAGGGTCACGGTCAACGCTTCCGAATGCGCCCACCTGTCTCATGTACAAGTGACGTATGCCTGTCAGTTCCTGTAGCGTACGGTTGGCCGCCTCATCAACACTTTCGTTGGGGCCTACAAAACCACCATATAACGACCATTCGCCTCGGCCCGGGTCCATCTGACGCTTACCGATGAGTACGCGCAGATGGCCCTCGTCGAAGCCGAAGATAATGCAATCTACAGAAACGTATGCCTTTGAGTATTCACTGTAGTAGGTTGTCATAGCCTATTTTTGATTGTAAAACACTCGTTTACCAGAAGTATGCATAGAAGCAGGCGCAGAGACCTACGACAACCAGTGTGCCGACGATGTCCCATACGTTCCAGCTCTCGCGGATGCTCTTCTTGAATTCCGAGGTAAAGGTGATAGCCTCCACCTGAGCCTTCGAGGGTGCGGGCGTGAAGCAGCTTACTACTACCATCAATGCAATGATGAATACCAGCAGCCAGCACTCGAAGATGAGCCAGTTGGTCTGCCAGAACCAGGATGTGTAGTCCCAGAAGGCACCGTCCATGGCAGCCTTGCCTGAGTCGGTGATGACGTTGGTCACCAGACGAATCATGCCTACGATGAAGCCGCCAATGAGACCCCACTCACCAGCCTTCGGTGTGATCTTCTTGGAGAAGATACCCAGCGTGAACACAGCCACCATGGCCGGAGCCAGGAGCGACTGAATGCCCTGCAGGTACGAGTAGAGGGTGTCCATAGACATCATGACGGGCATCCAGGCCAGACCCAGCAGCACCACGACGACGGTGGCAATACGGCCAACGAGCACGTAGTGGGCCTCGCTCATGCCCTTCTTCATGGGCTTGTAGAAGTCCTCGGTGAAGAGCGTGGCGCAGCTGTTGAAGAAAGCAGCCAGCGAAGCTACCAGGGCGCAGATGAAGCCGATGGTCACGATACCCTTCACGCCGGCGGGCAGAACGTGCTTCACCATCAGGGCGAAAGCGGCGTCCGTGTCGTCCATGACGAAACCGTTAATCTCGGGGTGCTGAGCCAAAGCTGCAGCTATCATGCCGGGGATAAGGAACATGAAGCAAGGCAGAATCTTGAAGAAACCGGCTGCGATGGTACCACGACGTGCGCGTGCCATGACGGCCTTGTTATCCTCGCCTGGCACCTGACCCAGTACACGCTGTACGATGTGCTGGTCGGTACACCAGTACCAGAAACCGATAATCGAAGCTCCGAGGAATACCACGTAGCCCGGATACTCGCGATACATGGGGTCACCCGGGTCGGTGTGGAACATGTGGTTAATGCCGTAGCCTTCGTGCATCTGTCGGGCGGTGTCCATCATCGTAGCCCAACCCGTAGTGATGCTGCCGCCGCCCAGGGCTGCCAGTCCGAGGAAGAGCACCAGGAACGAACCTATAATAAGAATAGGAGTCTGGATGGACGACAGCGTCATCACACCCTTCATGCCGCCGAACACGGTGAAAATGGCCGTGACGGCAATAAGGCCGATAGCTCCGTACCAGAACGGTATGCCGAGAAGGAACTCAAAGAAGATACCACCCGTGAAAGCTGTTACTGAAACCTTTGTCAGCACGTAGGCTACCAGCGTGATGATGCTAAGCCACGAGCCCGTACGCTGTGTGTAGCGGAACTTCAGAAAGTCGGGCATGGTGATAATCTTGCCCATCTTGTTGATGAGCAACTGGTAGAACGGTACAAACAGCCAGCCGAGGATGAGGATCATCCAACCCTGCATCTCCCAGTGGGCCATGCCGACGCCGTCCTTTGCACCCGTACCGGCCAGGCCTACGAGGTGCTCCGAACCGATGTTGGCGGCAAAGATGGCCATACCGATGACGTACCACGGCTCGCCCTTACCGAAGAGGTAAGCCGACGAGTCTTCGCCCTGCTGGGCTTTCTTGTCTTTCCAGATAGCATACCACACGGCTGCTATTACTCCGCAGAGGCCCAGAGCCAGCACCAGCCAGTCGAGCCAGATGAATTCATGTGAACTCCAATTCATAATTCTTTTTTTTCTTGTTTTATTTGTTATTTGTTAGTAGTTTTGTTCCTCCAAAGTGCCGTCATGTCCTCCAGCGTCTTGCCTTTGGTCTCGGGCACGAGTTTCCATACGAACAGGGCTGCCACGATGCAGATGATGCCGTAAAGACCATAGGTGAACCAGTGGCCGAAGTCGTCGCCCTCAGTAAGGTGCATGTTGAACATGGGCACGAACGACGAGGAGACGATGAAGTTGAATATCCACTGGAAAGCCACCGCAATGGCTACAGCCGACGAGCGGATGGTGTTCGGGAATATCTCGGCAATGAGCACCCAGGTGATGGGACCCCACGAGAACATGAACGATGCTGAATAGACCATGATGCTGGCTGCCGTTACCAGTTCCAGGCCTGCATGGCCGAACGTTACGGCAACGCCGAAGGCTCCTAAGGCCATGCCTAACGAGCCCCAGATGAGCAACGGCTTACGGCCCCACTTCTCGACCGTGAAGACGGCCACCAGCGTGAACGTAATGTTGACGACACCCATCACTACCGTGTTCATCATCGGGTTGGTCATACCCATGTCGCCGAAGATGCGCGGGGCGTAGTATAAGACGGCATTGATGCCTACTGCCTGCTGGAACACCGAGAGCATGATGCCTACGAAGACGCACATCCAGCCATAGGCCATGAGCTTCTCTTGGCGCACCACGAGGGTCTGCTTGATGTCCTCGAGTATCTGTTGAGCCTTCTTCGCGCCGTTGATGCGCGACAGGATGCCCAGTGCCTTCTTGTCCTCGCCCACCAGCACCAGATAGCGTGGTGTCTCGGGCACGAAACATACCAGGATGGTAAACAGCGCAGCGGGTATGGCCTCAGAGCCGAACATGTAGCGCCAGCCGCGCTCTATGGTCCACGGGTCGCTCGTCGGGGCTACAACACCCTCGACGGCCTGACCTATATTCTCGATGATGGGGTTCGTGTGCTCGCCCAGTATCATGAAGTTGACGAAATAAACCACCAGCTGTCCGAAGATGATGGCAAACTGGTTCCACGAAACCAGCATGCCGCGAATGTTCGACGGTGCCACCTCGCCAATATACATGGGGCAGATGGCCGAGGCCAGACCTACGCCAATGCCGCCAATGATGCGGTAGATGTTGAACATGATGAGCAGCGAGTAGGTGGGTACGCCGTAGTCGAAGGCTCCGAACTCAGGATTCATGGAACCCAGTGCCGACACGAAAAACAAGATACCCGCCAGTATCAGCGACTTCTTGCGCCCCAAGTTGGTGGCGAAGAAGCCCGATGCTGCAGAACCGATAATGCAACCAATCAGCGCTGAGGACGATGTGAAACCGTGCAGCATGTCAGTATAGTCCCAGGCTTCACCCTGTATGAAGAAAGCCTGCAGGCCCTTCTCGGCGCCCGAAATGACGGCAGTGTCGTAGCCGAAGAGCAGTCCGCCCAGCACGGCTACCAGTACGATACTTATCAGATAGGCTTTGCTACCGTTTTCTGATTGAGCCATAGTTGTCGATGTTTTACTTAATAGTGAACTTGTAAGCTACATGGCTCATGTACTTTTCACCGGGCTTTACCACGGCGCTGGGCCATTCGGGTTTGTTGGGTGTGTCGGGATACTTCTGACTCTCTAAGCAGACCGAAACGTGTTTCGGGTACTTCTTGCCCAGTTTGCGTACGATGTCGGCATCGCGGCCTACGCCCTGGAAGTTTCCACTATATACCTGTACGCCCGGCTCGTTGGTAAACATCTCTAAGAAGATGCCCGTCTCGGGTGAGTACAGCGAGGCACATACGGTCTTGTCGTCGCCCACGCCGTCCTTGTACGTGTTCAGACACCAGTTGTGGTCAAAGCCCGTAGCGTTCTTTATCTGGTCAAACTCTGTGTTGTTGATGTTCAGGCTCAGCGGGGTGGGGGTGCGGAAGTCCATTGGCGTACCCTCGACAGGCTTGATTTCGCCCGTTGTCATGTAGGTGGCGTCGCTGGGCGTGTAGTTGTCAGCATTTACCATGAGCACCATGTTGTCACCCTCGCGTGTGGGGTCGCCGTTCAGGTTGAAGTACGAGTGGTTGGTCATGTTGATGACGGTCTCCTTGTCGGTCGTGGCCTCCATCAGAATGTCGATGGTGTTGTCGGGCAGCACGGTAAATGTTGCCTTGGCCTCCACGTTGCCGGGAAAACCGTTGTCGCCGTCGGGGCTAAGCAGTGTCAGAATGAGCGTCGTGTCGTTAGGCTGTTCAGCGTCCCACACCTGGTGCATCCAGCCCGTGTTGCCACCACCGTGCAGACAGTGCTTGGCACCGTTGCCCGTGTCGTTCTGGCGCAACTGGATAGTGTCGCCGCCCAGCACAATCTTGCCGTCGTTGATGCGGTTGGCGTAGCGGCCTACCGTCGAGCCGTAGTCGGAGGGCGAGTTCAGCGTGTCGGCATACTGGCGCAGGTTGTCGAAGCCCAACACAACATCGGTCGGTTTTCCGTCCTTGTCAGGTACTACCAGTGAAACGATGCGTCCGCCGTAGTTGGTGATGCACACTTCCATGCCGTTTTGGTTCTTCAAGGTGAATAACGCGGTCTTCTTGCCATTGATGGTCGAGTCAAAGGCTACAGGGTTCAGACCTGAGACGGTTGTCTGCTGTTTGTCGGCAGACGTACAGGCAGCGAGCATGGCAGCAGCCACACCAGCACCCATTAAAATTCCTCTTAAGTTCTTCATTATCAGAGTTGTTTTAGTTGTAATATTACTTGAGTTTCATAATTTTGGGTGTAAATTTACAACAATCTTTTGAATTGGCCAAATATTCTTTGAATATATTTTTATTTTAGTGTTTATTTGACACTATTTAACGTTCTCCTCTCGTTCTTCTCTGGCTACGCGCGACTTTCTTTTATGACTATCCACCATCTCCCGGTAGTCGGCCTGAAGGGCCAATAGCTCATAGCCCAGGGCATCTGCTCTTTTAGGCTGATTCTATTCGCTCGCACGTTTTCTTGTTGTAATCACAATAAACATTTCATCATTAAGAAGTTGAAAAATCGGCAAAAACCGACGCGCTTTGGTTAAAGTCGTTGTATTATAGTGTGTTAGAGCGCGTCAGTTTGCTTTTTTTAAAGAAGCAAACTGACGCGGTAAAAAAAGTGATATGTTTAGAGGTCGTAAGTGGCATATTTAGAAGTGGAAAACCATAGGTTTAGCAGCAGAAAGTGGCATGTTTGTTCTTGAAAAATGGCACTTTAACAGGAGAGAAGTGGTACTTCTCCACCAGAGAAGTGCCGTTTCTCTATGAGAGAAGTGCCGTTTCTCCATGAGAGAAGTGCCATTTCTCTCTGCGTCGGTTTGCTCCTTTTAAAATAAGAAACCGACGCGGGTTAAACCTCTCTACGACAATTGATTATAAGTTTTGCGTCAGTTTGAAGCATTTTTTTTACTTATTTCTCAGAAAGTTACAGTCTCTCGATCCAGCGTGACATGAATACGCCGCTAAGCGAATAGGGAGTTCCGGCAGGTGTGCTGTTGTCGTTTAGCAGGGCTTAAAGAACAAGCTTCCAAACGTAAAAAGATACATGTTTTCCACCTTCTTTGCTGGGCAAAAAGAAAAAAAGAGAAAAAAATTTTGATAATTCGTTGAAATATCGTAACTTTGCAGCCGATTTACGAAAAAGTAGAACTAAACATAGTTGATGAAGAACGACAACATGAAAAATCAGTACCGCGTGAACGAGCAGATTCGTGTCCGCGAGGTACGTATTGTAGGTGATGGTGGAAGCACCGTAGTTCCTACGCGTCAAGCACTTGAAATGGCCCGTGACCAAGGCGTTGACCTCGTTGAGATTTCGCCTAATGCCCAGCCGCCCGTTTGTCGTCTCATCGACTATTCCAAGTTCCTCTACCAGCAGAAGAAGCGCCAGAAGGAGATGAAGGCCAAGCAGGTGAAGGTGGAGGTGAAGGAGATTCGCTTCGGACCTCAGACTGACGAGCACGACTACCAGTTCAAGTTGAAGCACGCCAAGGAGTTTCTGGAAGAAGGTAATAAGGTTCGCGCGTATGTGTTCTTCCGTGGCAGAAGCATCCTGTTCAAGGAGCAAGGCGAGGTGCTGCTGTTGCGTTTTGCCAACGACTTGGAAGAGTATGGCAAGGTGGAGTCGATGCCGAGCCTTGAGGGTAAGAAGATGTTCCTCTATCTGGCTCCGAAGAAGGCGGGCGTGGCCAAGAAGAGCCAGCAGAAGCGCGACAATGAGCGCCGTGAGGCTGAGGCCTCCGAGAAGGCTCCGGCTGCGAAGACGGCACAGGAGGTCGATATGGAAATGCCTGCCAACGGTGGTCTCTTGGCCAATGCAAAAATCAGTGCTGAGGCACTTGAGAAGCTGACCGAGGCGAGCGGAGAATAAATAGAAAATCGAAAATCCGAAAATCGAAAATAGACATGGTGCGTAACGCTCGGTATATGCGTTGCCACATATAATAAATAACAATTAAATAAACAAAAAACAATGCCAAAAGTTAAGACAAATTCCGGCGCGAAGAAGAGATTCTCGTTTCACCGGTACGGGTAAGATTAAGAGACATCATGCTTACCACAGCCACATTCTGACAAAGAAGACTAAGAAACAGAAGCGTAACCTGGTTCATCAGGCAATTGTCGACCGCTCCAACCTCAAGCAGGTGCGCGACTTGCTCTGTCTGCGTTAATTGAAGTCAAACATTTTAAAGGAAAAAAACTATGCCAAGATCAGTAAATCACGTTGCTTCAAGAGCAAAGAGAAAGAGAATTCTGAAACTTACTCGCGGTTACTTCGGTGCCCGTAAGAATGTTTGGACAGTAGCAAAGAACACCTGGGAGAAGGGTCTTACGTATGCTTATCGTGACCGTAAGAACAAGAAGCGCGCCTTCCGTGCCTTGTGGATTCAGCGTATCAACGCTGCCGCTCGCTTGGAGGGTATGAGCTATTCTGCCCTGATGGGTGGCCTCAGCAAGGCTGGTATCGAGATTAACCGCAAGGTGCTCGCCGACCTGGCTGTGAACAACCCTGAAGCTTTCAAGGCCGTCGTTGCTCAGGTGAAGAAATAATCTTTATCCGAAAGAGTCGAGAGAAAGTGGTGTCTGGAGGGGAAACCTCCAGACACTCTTTTGTTATTGCTGCATGCCCTTCATGCTGAGCGAGATGCGCTGGCGGCGCAAATCGACGGCTGTTACCCTGACGCGTACGTGCTGATGGAGACTTACCACTTGTGTGGGGTCGCTGACGTAGCGGTCGGCTAACTGGGAGACGTGGATGAGTCCGTCCTGATGAACGCCAATATCGACAAACGCGCCGAAGTTGGTGATGTTGGTCACGATGCCGGGTAGTTCCATTCCCTCGTGCAGGTCGTCGATGGTCTGCACGCCGGGGTCGAACTCGAATTCCTCAATCGGCTGTCGAGGGTCTCGTCCGGGTTTCTCCAACTCTTTCATGATGTCGGTAAGTGTAGGAATGCCCACTTCGGCCGTTACGTATCGCTGAATATCGATGGCGGCCCGTTTCTCCTGCTGATGGATAAGGTCGGCTACTGTGCACCCGTTGTCGGCAGCCATGCGTTCGACGATGGCGTAACTCTCAGGGTGGACGGCCGAGTTGTCCAGCGGATTCCGTGCTTCTGGAATGCGCAGGAATCCCGCACACTGCTGGAAGGCGGCTGGCCCCAGCCGGGGAACCTTCTTCAGCTGGGCACGGCTGGTGAATGCACCATGCTCACGACGATAGTCAACGATGTTCTGAGCCAACACGGGCCCCAGGCCGCTGACGTAGGTCAGCAGGTGCTGCGAAGCGGTGTTCAGATTGACACCCACCAGGTTGACACAACTCTCTACAACGTGGTCGAGCGAGTGCTTCAGCTTGGTTTGGTCAACGTCGTGTTGGTACTGTCCTACGCCGATGCTCTTGGGGTCTATCTTGACGAGCTCCGCCAGGGGGTCCATAAGTCGGCGGCCTATGCTGACGGCTCCGCGCACCGTAACGTCCTCGTTGGGAAACTCGTCGCGGGCCGTCTTTGAAGCCGAATAAACCGAGGCACCGTCTTCGCTGACGACGTAGGTGGTGGGTGCGGGGTGTTGGGTGGAGGACAACACGTCTTCGACGAAGGCACGCGTCTCGCGGCTGGCCGTACCGTTGCCGATGGCTATGGCCTCGATGTGGTAGTCGGCTATCATCTGCTGCAAGTGAACGGAGGCCTGCATGCGGTGGTTGACGGGCGGATGAGGGAATATGGCTTCATGGTGCAGCAGGTTTCCCTGGGCGTCAAGACACACCACTTTACAGCCCGTGCGGAAGCCGGGGTCTATACCCATGACGCGCTTTTGTCCAAGTGGAGCCGAAAGCAGCAGCTGCCTCAGGTTTTGGGCAAACACGTGGATGGCCTCTTCGTCGGCTTTCGTCTTGCTGAGCGTTGCAAACTCATTCTCTATACTGGGCAGCAGCAGCCGTTTGTAACCGTCCTCCACGGCTTCCTCCAAGAGTCGGCGGCAGGCTGCGCTGCCTTTTGGCGGGGTGGGGGGCAGGTTGCGCTTCAGGCGGCGCACGGCTTCCTCGTCGTCGATGGTGATACTGACGCGCAGGAATCCTTCGTCCTGTCCGCGTCTCATGGCCAATAGGCGGTGGCTGGAGCAGCGTTTCAGCGGTTCTTCCCAGTCGTAGTAGTCGCTGTATTTCTGAGCAGCCTCTTCGTCTTTCTTGCTTTTTATCACCTTCGACGTGATGAAGGCCTCGCGTCGGAAGGCCGCACGCACGCTGTTGCGGTTGCGCTCGTCTTCACTCATCTGTTCGGCCACGATGTCCTGAGCTCCCTTCAGGGCGTCAGCCACGCTGGCCACGCTGTCCGTCACGAAGCGCCGGGCGGCCTCTTGCGGGTGAGCCTCGCGTTGCAGCAGGAGCAACTCGGCCAATGGCTCCAGGCCTTGTTCGCGTGCCACTTGGGCACGCGTGCGGCGGCGGGGCTTGAAGGGCAGATAGATGTCCTCCAGCGTGGTCAGTTCCCAACAGTCGCTGAGGCGTTGCTCCAGTTCCGGGGTCATCTTGCCCTGTTCGGTGATGGTTTTCACTATGGTGTCCTTGCGCTTGGCCGTTTCGCGCAGCTGTTCGGCCCGGTCGCTGATGGCCGTAATCTGCACTTCGTCAAGTCCGCCTGTGCGTTCTTTCCTGTAACGCGAAATGAAGGGTATGGTACACCCTTCGTCGAGCAGCTTGAGCGTGTTCTCTACTGCATGTTCATTGAGGTGCAGTTCATGGGCTATGAGCCGTGTAAAAGTCTTTATTAAATCCATGTTGTTACGCTTTTCTGGTGCAAAGGTACAAAAAAGTTGAAAGTTCAGCATTGCAAGTGGAAAGTTTTTTGTACCTTTGTGCGCTATTTGAAAGAGAAATATGATTTCTGTTGAACATTTGAAGGTAGAGTTCGGTGTGAAGCCGCTGTTTGAAGAGGCGTCGTTCGTTGTTAACGCGAAAGACCGTATAGCCCTTGTAGGTAAGAACGGGGCAGGCAAATCGACGCTGCTGAAGATTATCAGCGGACAACAGCGGGCTACAGCAGGGACGGTGTCAGTGCCTCAGGATACGCGCATAGGCTACTTGCCGCAGGTCATGGTATTGCAAGACGATACCACCGTGCGTCAGGAAGCCCAGAAGTCGTTTGCCGATGTGGCCGAGTTAAAACGGCGTGTCGATGAGCTGGAACGCCAGATGAGCGAACGTACCGATTACGAAAGTCAGGACTACATGGACCTCGTAGAACGCTACACGCAGGAGCACGAGCGTTACCTCATGGCCGGTGCTGACAACCAGGAGGCTCAGCTGGAGCGGACGCTCATAGGTTTGGGCTTTGAACGCTCCGACTTTGATCGCCCTACGAGCGAGTTCTCAGGTGGCTGGCGCATGCGAATTGAGTTAGCTAAAATCTTGTTGCAGCGGCCTGACGTGCTGCTGCTGGACGAGCCGACGAACCATCTGGACATTGAGTCTATTCAGTGGTTAGAGCAGTTTCTGGCCACTTCCTCATCGGCCGTTATGCTGGTGAGCCACGACCGTGCTTTTATCAATAATGTGTGTAACCGCACGCTCGAAATTTCCTGTGGCCGAATCATCGACTACAAGGTGAAGTACAACGAGTACGTCGTCTTACGCAAGGAACGCCGCGAACAACAGCAGCGGGCTTACGAGAACCAGCAGAAGGAAATACAGGACATGCGCCAGTTCATTGAGCGGTTCCGCTATCAGGCCACCAAAGCCGTGCAGGTTCAGCAGAAAATCAAGCAGTTGGAGAAAATCGTGCCCATTGAGGTGGACGAGGTAGATAACTCGGCCCTCCACCTGAAGTTTCCCCCGTGCTTGAGAAGTGGCGACTATCCCGTCATCTGCGAAGAGGTGCGGAAAGCTTATAACCACGTCGTCTTCGACCA
>DGTH01000042.1:0-6178 GCA_002393705.1 Prevotella sp. UBA4341
CAACCAGCAGGCTCTGGCCAAGGCTCAGCAGGAGAAGCTGAGCGTCATCCAGACCAAGGTGCTCGACGCCATCAAGTCGGTAGGTGAGTCTGGCGGTTATGTCTATATCATGGACACTGCAGCCGGCATTCCCTTCATCAGCTCAACGCTCAGCAAGGACGTGACGGCCGAGGTGAAGGCAAAACTCGGATTGCACTAAGCCATGAAGCGACTTGCAACCATCCTTATAGCCTTGTGCGCTGTCCTTGCTGTCTCAGCACAGCAGGACGGCGCATCGGCTTTCCGTTTCGGCTACCTCAGCTACGACAGCGTGCTGCGCTCTACCTCTGAATATGCTATTGTTGAGGCCAACCTGGCCACCCTGACGGCCCAGTACGAGGCCGAAGCACAGCGTGCTCAGCAGGAGTTTAACACCAAGTACGAGCAGTTCCTTGACGGACAGCGCGACTTCCCGCAGACTATTTTGGAGAAACGGCAGACTGAACTGCAGGAGATTATGGAGAAGAATGTTGCTTTCAAGGAAGAAAGCAAACGTCTCTTAGAGACTGCCGAGCAGGAGGCCATGGCTCCGCTGCGTGCTGCCCTCAATGCCGCTATCAGACAGGTGGGGGCTGAGCGTGGCTACGCCTTCATCATCAATACAGACCAGAACGCCTGCCCCTTCATCTCGCCCCAGCAGGGTGAGGACGTTACTCAGGCAGTGCTTGACATCATTAATCATTGAGAATTGACAGGGCCAATAGGAATTTTTGACAGCGGATACGGGGGACTGACTATCCTGCATGGCATCAGGCAGCTGATGCCTGAGTACGATTATCTGTATCTGGGCGATAATGCCCGGGCACCCTATGGAACGCGCTCGTTCGACGTCGTCTATGAGTTTACTCGTCAGGCCGTCGAGCGGCTTTTTTCGTTGGGATGCCAACTTGTCATTCTGGGCTGTAACACGGCCTCGGCCAAGGCCCTGCGAACCATTCAGCAGCATGACCTGCCGCTGTGGGACCCAGAGCGTCGTGTCCTGGGCATCATACGTCCCACTGCCGAGGTTATCGGCACGCTGACCAACACCCGCCATGTAGGCATCTTTGCAACAGAAGGAACCATTCGCAGCCAGAGTTACGAAATGGAAATAGCCAAGCTTTGGCCCGACATTCACGTCAGCGGCGTGGCATGTCCCTTTTGGGTGCCTTTGGTAGAGTATAACGAGGCTGACTCGCCAGGTGCCGACTACTTCGTCAAGAAGCGCATTGACCAGCTCCTGCGTATGGACAGTAAGATAGACACCATCATTCTGGGCTGCACGCACTATCCGCTTCTGCTGCCCAAGATTCATAAGTACATTCCGCGTGGCATACGTATTGTGTCGCAGGGCGAGTATGTGGCCGAAAGTCTGCTGCATTACTTCGAACATCACCCCCAGTTGGAACAGCGTTGCACCAAAGGCGGCAGCGTTCACTACCTGACGACCGAGAACCCAGAGAAGTTCAAGGAGTCAGCCCAGATTTTCCTGCACGAACCCGTTGAGGTGGAGAACATTAACTTAGGATAAAAAAACATTCAAGACAGACATCATGAACATACTACTTTTAGGCAGCGGCGGTCGTGAGCACGCCCTGGCGTGGAAGATTGCTCAGAGCAGCAAGTGTGAAAAACTCTACATTGCACCAGGCAATGCCGGAACGGCAAGTGTAGGCGAAAACGTGGCCATGAAGGCCGACGACTTCGAGGCCATTAAGCAGTTCTGTGTCGAAAAGGCCGTCAACATGGTGGTCGTTGGCCCTGAAGACCCGTTGGTAAAGGGCATCTACGACGACCTGAAGGCCGACGTACGTACCAGCCAGATACCCGTCATCGGGCCGACGAAGGCCGGTGCGGTGCTCGAAGGCTCGAAAGACTTTGCCAAGGCCTTCATGCAGCGCCATCACATACCGACTGCGCGCTACCAGACCTTTACTCCCTCGACGGTGCAGGAGGGTTACGACTTCCTGGAGACCCTCCAGCCCCCCTACGTGCTGAAGGCCGACGGCCTTTGCGCTGGCAAGGGTGTACTCATTGTTCCCACCCTCGAGGAGGCCAAGCGCGAGCTGCACGACATGCTGGGTGGTATGTTTGGTGACGCCAGCAACCGTGTGGTCATCGAAGAGTTCATGCAGGGCATTGAGTGCTCCGTCTTTGTACTGACTGACGGCCAGCATTACCAGCTGCTGCCGGAGGCCAAGGACTACAAGCGCATTGGCGAAGGCGATACCGGGTTGAACACGGGCGGCATGGGAAGCGTGAGCCCTGTGCCCTTTGCCACAAAGGAGTGGATGCAGAAGGTGGAAGAGCGCATTATCCGTCCCACCATCGACGGCCTGCGCCAGGAGGGCATCCTCTATAAGGGTTTTATTTTCTTCGGACTCATTAACCGGCTGCAAACCACAGCCGACGGCCGGCAGACCCAGGAGCCGTACGTCATTGAGTACAACTGCCGCATGGGCGACCCGGAGACCGAGACCGTCATGCTACGCCTGAAAAGCGACATTGTCGATTTGTTCGAGGGCGTGGCTGAGGGGCGTCTTGACGAGCACCCTGTCCAGTTCGACGAGCGCGCAGCCGTCTGCGTCATGTTGGTCAGCGGCGGCTATCCAGAAGCCTACAAGAAGGGCTACCCCATCACTGGCATTAGCGACGTGGAGGGCAGCATCGTCTTCCATGCCGGCACCGCCTTGAAGGACGGTCAGGTGGTGACCAATGGCGGCCGTGTCATCGCCGTCAGCAGTTATGGTGCCGACAAGGCCGAGGCCCTGAGAAAATCGTTCACCGAAGCCGAGAAGATACATTTCACCGACCAATATTTCAGACGCGACATCGGAGCAGACCTGTAAATGCAGAAACGCCTACAGAACAGAGTAGCAGAGAGCCGGACGACGCTGCCCGTAGTGGCCGCCTATGCCGTAGCCGTATGGGTTGCGGCCGGTTTGTTGACGTACCAGTCGTGGCTGTCGTTCGTGGCAATGGCTGTCACAACGTACCTCATGGTCGAGTTGAACAACCAGAATGCCCTCATCCGCATTTATTCGCGCATGGTCAGCTGCTCCTTTCTGGTGCTGTCGTGTGCTGCTATGTTCCTGTTTCCCTCGTGGAAGGCGGCTGTAGGCTGCCTCTGCTTCGTGACTTTCCTGCTGTTGCTTAGCCGTACCTATCAGGATAAGCAGTCGCCAGGCAGGACGTTTTATGCTTTCTGCTTTTTGGGATTCGCCAGCCTCATTCACGCTCACATACTTTATTTCCTGCCCCTGTTCTGGCTGTTCATGGCCTTTAAGGTGCTCTCGCTCTCGTGGCGTACGTTCTTTGCCTCGCTCTTGGGTGTGCTGCTGCCTTACTGGCTGGCGCTGCCCTATTTCATCTGGCAGGCCGACTTCTCGCTTCTGGCCGGCCACTTCATGTCGCTGTTGCAGGTGGAGCCGTTTGACTATGCCACGCTCAGCGTCCAGCAGGTGGTCTATTTCCTCTTCCTGGTGGCGCTCTGTTTGACGGGCACTGTTCACTACCTGCGTACCCGCTACAAGGACAAGATACGTACGCGTCTGCTCTACGACTGCTTTGTCATCATGACATGGCTTTGCGCTGTACTCCTGGTCTTGCAGCCGAAACACGCGACGCTTCTGCTGCCTATGATGGTGGTCTCTCTCAGCACGCTCATAGGCCACTTTCTGGCCCTTACCTCAACGCGCTGGACCAATATCGGCTTCTACGTCATCATGGTACTTTCACTCCTCATTACCGCTTTCAACTTATGGATTCCTTCATTGCACTTCTAACCGAGTGGGGTTATGCCGGACTCTTCATAGGTGCTGTGCTGGCAGGCAGCGTGCTGCCCTTCAACAGCGAGACCATTATGGCCGCACTCTACGTGGCCGGTCTCGACCCTTGGGCGCTTATCTTCTGGGGAACGCTGGGCAACATCATAGGTTCCGTCATCAACTATTTTGTCGGGCGCATGGGCAAGATGGAGTGGATAGAACGCTACCTGCGCGTCAAGCGCGAGAAACTGGAGCGTGCCCAGCGCTGGGTAGCCAAGTGGGGACCGTGGATGGGTCTGTTGGCTTGGATTCCCCTGTTGGGCAGCGCCATCACCGTGGCACTGGGGCTGATGCGCTCCAACATGCCCCTCACGTTTACGGCCATCAGCATCGGCAAGTTTGTGCGTTACGTTCTCGTTATCTATGGCACAAGTCTTTTTATGTAAAAGAAACTATTAAAAATCGTAAATCGGCAATAGTAAGTCGCAAATTATTATTACCTTTGCACATTATTTATATTGATAATAGCTATTAAGATGAAAAAATTCAGACTGGTGGATAATGCATTCGGCTGGCTGGCATTCCTTATAGCCGCCATTTGTTATATCTCCACGATCGAACCGACTGCCTCGTTCTGGGACTGCCCGGAATTTATTTCAACAGGTTATAAACTCGAAGTAGGCCACCCGCCCGGTGCCCCCTTCTTCATGCTTACGGCCAACTTGTTCTCGCAATTGGTCAGCGACCCCAGTCAGGTGGCTTATATGGTCAACGTGATGAGCGCCTTGCTCTCGGCATGTACCATTCTGTTCCTCTTCTGGACGGTTACCCACTTGGTGCGCCGCCTGCTCATTGACAGTTGGGACGAGCTGACCCCCGCCAAGACCATTGCCATTGAGGCGTCGGGCATGGTGGGTGCGCTCATCTATGCCTTCAGCGACACCTTCTGGTTCTCGGCCGTCGAGGGCGAGGTCTATGCCTACTCCTCGGCCTTCACCGCTGTGGTGTTCTGGCTCATCCTGAAGTGGGAAGACCACGCCGACGAGCCGCATGCCGACCGCTGGCTTATTCTTATTTTCTACATGACGGGCCTCTCCATTGGTGTCCACTTGCTCAACCTGCTCTGCCTGCCGGCCATCGTGCTCGTGTGGTACTACAAGCGCTACCAGCATCAGGACCCCAAAAAGGACCTGAAGGGCTCGCTCATTGCCTTGGGCATTTCGTTTGTCATTTTGGCTGCCGTGCTCTATGGCGTCGTGCCCGGCATTGTGCGTGTAGGCGGCTGGTTCGAGCTGTTCTTCGTCAATACGTTAGGCTGTCCGTTCAATACAGGCGAAATCGTCTATATTGCCCTGCTCATCGGCATCACCGTATGGGCTATCTACGAAACCTTCTGCAACCGTAGCTCCTTGCGCCAGAACGTGGCCTTCACGCTGGCCATTGGCCTGCTTGGCATTCCCTTTACGGGCTGGAGCCTGCTCTCGGTGCTCTTTGGTTTCGTGGTGCTGATTGTCGTGTTCTTCATTCTGCAGTACAAGCAGGCAGGAAAGCCGCTCATTAGCGCTCGTGTTAAGAACACCTCGTTGCTCTGTATGCTGATGCTGATTATTGGCTACTCTTCGTATGCCGTCATCGTCATACGCTCGTCTGCCAACCCGCCCATGGACCAGAACTCGCCAGAGGACTTCTTCACCCTGGGCGAATACATGGGCCGTGAGCAGTATGGTACACGCCCCTTGTTCTACGGTCAGGCCTTCACCTCGCAGGTAGAGCTCGAAGTGGATGGCAAGTACTGCAAGCCCGTCGTCAAGAAGGGCGACCCCGTCTATCAGCGTAAGGAGAAAGCCTCGCCCGACGAGCCCGACCAGTACTTCGTGCTCAACACCAAAGACCAGTACAAGTACGCCCAGAACATGCTCTTCCCCCGCATGTATGACTCCAGCCATGGCCAGGGTTACGACATGTGGATGAACGGCATCGATGGCACGGAGGTCAGCTACGACCGCTGTGGCGAACCGATGACCGTCATGATGCCCTCGCAGATTGACAACCTGTGGTTCTTCATCACCTACCAGTGCAACTTCATGTACTGGCGCTACTTCATGTGGAACTTCGCTGGCCGCCAGAACGACATTCAGGGCAACGGCGAGCCCGAGCACGGCAACTGGATAACAGGCATTGCTCCGCTCGACAACTTGCGCTTAGGCAATCAGGACAACCTGCCCGACGACCTGAAGAACAACAAGGGTCACAACGTCTTCTACTGTCTGCCCCTCATCCTCGGACTGCTGGGACTCTTCTGGCAGTCGCTCATGAAGCAGCAGAAGGGCATACGCCAGTTCTGGGTGGTCTTCTTCCTCTTCTTCATGACCGGTCTGGCCATCGTCATCTAC
>DGTH01000042.1:6269-12331 GCA_002393705.1 Prevotella sp. UBA4341
CCCAACCAGCCCCGTGAGCGCGACTACGCCTACGCAGGCTCCTTCTACGCCTACGCCATCTGGTGCGGCATGGGCGTGGCAGCCCTCTACGAGCTGGGGCGCCGCTACCTCAGGAAGGTCAACCCCGTAGCCATAGCCTCTATAGTTTCTATATTGACTATCCTCGTCCCCATACAGATGGTCAGCCAGACCTGGGACGACCACGACCGTTCAGGCCGCTACACCTGTCGTGACTTCGGCCAGAACTACCTCATGTCTTTGCAGGACGAGGGCAACCCCATTGTCTATACCAATGGCGACAACGATACCTTCCCGCTCTGGTACAACCAGGACGTAGAGGGCGTCCGAACCGATGCCCGCGTCTGCAACCTCAGCTACCTGCAGACCGACTGGTACATCGACCAGATGGTGCGTCCGGCCTACGACTCTCCGTCGTTGCCCATCACGTGGCCGCGCATTCAGTATGCCGGCCGTGCCAACGACTACGTCCAGGTCGATCCTGAACTGAAGTCCCACCTGCAAGACCTTTACGAGCTCTACCCGCATGAAGCCCACGAATTGTTAGGTGACAACCCCTTCGAGCTGAAGAACATTCTGAAGCTTTGGGTGCGTAACGACGTGAATGAATACCAACGCAGCGTCTTGGAGCTGCTCGTTGGCGAGGGTAACTCCGTCCACGTCATACCTACCGACACCGTCTTCGTCACCATCGACAAGGATGCCGTCCGCCGTAGTGGCATGCTCATGCAGGGCGACTCCATCCCCGACCGCATGGTCATATCGCTCAAGGGCCGCAGCGCGCTCTATAAGAACGACCTCATGATGCTCGAAATGATTGCCAACGCCAACTGGGTGCGCCCCATCTACGTGGCCATGACCGTGGGCGAGGACAACTACATGAACCTCTGGCAGAACTTCGTACAGGAGGGTCTGGTCAACCGCATCACGCCCTTCACCACCACCATGACCGATGATGCCGGCAATAAAGTGCCTGCCCCGGGAGCCGAGAACTTCGACACCGACAAGACGCTCGACATGGTGCTCCACCGCTACAAGTACGGCGGACTCGACAAGCCCGGACTCTACCTCGACGAGACCGTCATGCGCATGTGCTACACTCACCGCCGCATCATAGCCCAGCTGCTTACTAACCTCATCAGCAAGGGTCGCTACGACGATGCCAAGAAGGTGCTGGCTCTCAGCGAGAAGATGATTCCCACCTACAACGTGCCCGACTGCTTCGACTCCGGCTCACTTGAGATTACCAAGGCCTATGCTGCCGTGGGCGACAAGAAGATGACCCTCGAGCACCTGCGAAACCTCTGGAAGCGCTCTACGCAGTACATCAACTACTACTATAACCAGCCCTCTGCCTGGTTCTACTCCTCGCAGCGTGAAATCATACTCAATTTCTACTGCCTTGAGAAGTGTGCCGACATCATAGGCTCCACCAATCCCGCCTGGACGAAGGAACTCGGCGTCATGGAATTCGTACGTCCGTTGTGGCAGCAGTCCACCGGCGTTGTCAAGCAGAACATGGCTACCGGCCAGATTATCTCTAAGGACAAGGAGAACTACATGCACTTCCTCGTGCTGCAGCACCTGAACATGATTGTCGAGACGCTCGACAGGGCTCAGTCAGACAAGTACATGCAGGAACTGGTGGGCCTCATGACGCAATATACCGACATGGGTGGAAACTTGAAGTAAATGGACAATTTGACGATTGAACGATTTGACGATTGTCGGCAATAGTAAAATGGTATAATAGTAAAATGGTGCAATAGTAAAATAGTCTATCATGCTGATAGAGCAACCCACGAAGTTCCTACGCTGGATATTCCCCAAGGCCCTTTGGCGAATGGACCCCAAGGTGAAGGCCGTCTATCTGACCTTCGACGACGGGCCCATTCCTGAGGCTACGCCCTTCATACTCGACACGCTGAGGGCCTACGGCATCAAGGCGACTTTCTTCATGGTGGGCGACAACGTCAGCAAGTATCCGGAACTCTACCAGCGCGTCAGGGACGAGGGTCACCAGGTGGGCAACCACACCAACAACCATCTGGGAGCCTTCAAGCACTGGACCGTCACCTACATCATGAACACCTTCAAGGCCAACGAGCTCATCCACGCCCACCTCTTCCGGCCGCCCCACGGCATTATGCGCTGGAGCGAGTACTACTGGCTGCGCAAGCACTTCAAGATTGTCATGTGGGACCTCGTCACGCGCGACTACTCCAAGTGGCTCACCGCCGACGATGTGCTGCTCAACGTCAAGCGCTACGTCCGCAATGGCAGCATCATCACCTTCCACGACTCATTGAAGAGCATTGACAAGTTGCACACCGCGCTGCCCCAGGCCATAGAGTGGCTGCAGAAAGAGGGCTACGAGTTCCGCGTGTTCGAATAAAGCCCCACTCCTTGGTAAAGGCCCAAAAGAAGAGGCAGACCTCGATGGTCTGCCTCTTCTTTTGGGCCTTTTTTCTTCAGGTGTACCAGATGGAGGGCGTTTCGCCTCTCGCGTCTCGTTCATCTGCCTCGTTGTAAACATTGTCAAGTTCGAACGACTCTTGGTCGTGCATGAGTTGCTGAGTTGATTTCATAGTTAGTCCTCCCACTTTTTAGTTATCGTACTGCAAATATACAACAAAATCTGGCAAATTGTTACTTTTTTAACTTTTTTTATTTCATTTCGTCGTCATTTGCATAAGCACTACATGAATATGCAATCTTGGCCGTTCTTTTCATTGGCAAACGCGGCTGAACGGTACGGGCCAGTCTTGGCTGTTTGTTTTCCGTTCATCAGCATTTTTTTTGATGGTTATTGGGTCTATTCCCATCAAAAAGAATACAAAAGTAACGAAAAGCACCCGCCTTCCATTACTTTTAACGCCCCAATCGCGCGTAATTTACAAACTTTTTTGTAACTTTGCATGCGAAATTTCACATAAATACGTATTTATTATGGCAAGACCAATCAGAGAAACCCCCGTGCTGAAAGGCGAGGATGCCTTCAACTTCGAGATGCGAAGGCTGGAGGTAGAGCACATGAGCAAGGAGCAGCGGGCCGAGAACCGCCGCAAGTTTGAGGCGCAAGTGGCCGAGGCAAAGAAGTACATCACAGTTTGCATCTGAGCCATGAACCTTGTCCGCCTGACACCCACACACGACTGATGTACTTCGACATGATGGAGATTGCCGAATAAACTACCCAAGACACCCACACAAAAATAACGAGTAGCAATTATGCTACGCAGAGAGACGTTAAATAATCATAACACAGCGAAAAAGAATGGCTATTTACTTGGTCATTCCGATATTTTTGTTACTCTCTCAGGCGCTAACCGCCAGTCCACCACCTTTATTAAAATACGCGCCCGTGCGCGTCAAGGGCAGTGCAAGCCGAGTGCAGAGCCAAGCTCGCTTGAGCTATGCCGAGGCGCAGCCTGCCCTCGCCCGAAAGGGCAATATACGGCTTTTCTTGCGTCCATGCAAGTTTTGGAGCAGCGAGAGCAAAGGCAAACTTGTTTGCACTTTGCCGAGTCGCGACAAAACTCGACCGAAGGTCAAGAGAAGTCGGCTTGTTTTTTTGTCCCCGCCGGATGACGGCGGCGGCAGACGGAGCATATACGGATAAACCGATTTATTTATAATTATCAATTCAAAATTTAAAACTAAAAAAACAATGAGAAAGAAACAGTATGACAAGCCTTCGATGAAGGTAGTAGTGTTGCAGTAACAAAGCATCATCTGCAGCAGCCCGGGCAGTGTAAGCAATCCTGATCCGTTTGAAGGCGGCGGCGACCCACTCAACTCGTGAACCAAGAACATGTTGAACCCTAAAAAAGAAAGAAGACAATGAAGACATTCAGATTATTCAGCATGGCTGCCCTGGCCCTCGCGATGGCCGCATGCAGCAACGAAGACAGCGCACTGGAGAACGCAGCCCCCGCACAGCAGCAGGGCACGATGCACTTCACAGCCACCATCGCAGCTCCCAGCGGCGATGCCACCACACGTACGGTATATACCGAGGATGGCACAACAATCAACGTGAAATGGAAAGTGGGCGACGAGATTGCCTTGGTACATAACGGAGTGGTGGACGTGGCCGAGGTAAAGACGGTCGATGATGTTACCGGCAAGGCAACCATCGAGGCTACCATCACGGGCAGTCCTTCAGATAATGATGACGTTTACCTGGCTTATCCCGCCGATGCCGTGTTTTCCGCTACACCCTATAAAACGTTCCACTTTACTCCTAATCCTGACATCTTTGACAAAGTGATAAACTACCAGGATGGTACGCTGGAGTATATCCAGAATAACCTTGACTTACGCACGGGCGACGGCAAACTGGCTGTCAGCGGCGACAAAGTCACGCTCAAAGAAAGCGTGTCAATCCCCAGCCTCATCTGCATTTGGAAACTTACGCTGCAGGACGAGTCCTCTAACCCCCTCTCTGCCACCCAACTGACGTTCAAGAATGAAACTTACACCCTGGCTAAGGCAACGAGCGCAGCGAAGAACGTGTATTACCTCTGCGTGGTTCCAGGTTATATTCCTGCCCCTGCGGGCACCTACTCTTTCGAGGCTACCGTGGGCAGCGACACCTATACCTTCTCGAAGACGGACTTAAACCTCACCGCTGGCAAGTACTACCAGAGCACGGTAAAGATGGCGAAGGCTCTCGCATATCCTGCAGTGTAGTGACAGCCGACTATATCGGCAGCGTGGTATGCTCCGATGGTAACGTCTATCGTGCTAAGACTGCCGTACCCAGCGGCAAGACCGCCGTCGGCATCCTGGGTAAGGTTACGGCGACCGGCCACGGTCTGATTCTCGCCCTGCAGGACGCAACGAAGCAGAACTGGCCCACCATCAACGGCTGGACTTCCGTGACCACTTACGCCGGCACCACGCTGAAGCTGCTGCCCAACAATGCCGCCCGCGGTGCTAACTTGACGAGTTACACCATGCTAGGCGAGACCGCCGTGTCAGACTGGGCTGTGGCGCAGAAGAGCGACTACGAGGCAATATTCACCAACCTCGGCTCGACGACTGGTAACAGCAACGGCATGACTTACGACGGAAATGTGAATGCCTATATCACCACCGGCGTCGGCGGTACGGCAATATCTGGACCTGGCTACTATTGGTCTGCTACGGAGTTCGATGGCAACCGCGCATGGCACTTCGGCAGTGATTATTGGTTCGACAACCTTAAGATCCTTAGCGATAGTGTCAGGCCAGTGCTCGCTTTTTAACCTATTTATCCATTTGCCAATTTATCTATTTTAGCCGCTTGAGCGGCAGTAGATACCACAAGGAGGGCGGCCCCGAAAGCCACGGCGCGGACGGCGCCGCCCCCCTCTCTATCGCCCCAGACAGAGCAGTGCCGGGGGCTCTGGCAGTGGAGTAAAAGGCGATTTACTCGCCACCTGATGCTCCGGCAATGGAGTACGTGAGGCAATAACACAAAAGGTACGGTTCCTTTTGTGTAAAAAAACGAAATCAAGAGCGAATATGAACGGAATGTCTCGCTCGACCTCTGGTCGCTCTACCGAAGGGACGCAAGAACCCTCAACAAGACTCGCGGCCTCCGCCCGGATGGAAATGACTGTGGTCGGCAGGGGCTCGCAGAAGCGAGACACACGCTGATTAGAGTCAGCAGCGTCCCGCAATTTGCGAGAAGAGATTGACTGCAATCAGCAGCGTCCCGCAACATGCGAGAAAAGATTGACCGCAATCTCTGATTCTGGTAGCCAACGTCGTGAAATAAGGTATGAGGTATCGTGTGAATCCGCGTTCTACTTCAAGATTGGGGAATCCGAGGCGATATGACATAAATCGGGCATCGTAGTCACGAATGGTCAGGTAGCCACTCTGATATAATATAGGCAAGGGTATGCATCCATAGACTTCTCAACATAATGATTCCACAGTTGTATATCTCTCAGCATTCAGTAACATTAGTTATATAGAGAATAGTATAATCCACAACCTATAGATACGGCCTGCGTTCGCTTGCCGACAGAGCAGTAACCCGTGTTAGAACA
>DGTH01000129.1 GCA_002393705.1 Prevotella sp. UBA4341
GCCCACGAGGGTAAGACTTACCCTGCGGGACAGATGCTGGAGGTTATACGCCTGCTGGCAGCCCGCTACCCGAAGGCCCGCCTGTTACTCTTCGGACGCGGAGGGCGCGAGGAGCAGTACTTCCCCCACTGGTGTCACGACGTGCCGCAGTGCATCAACGTCAGTTTCTACACCGAAACGATACGCGAAGAGCTCATCCTGATGAGTCATCTTGACGTCATGCTCTCCATGGACTCTGCCAACATGCACTTAGCGTCACTCACGGCAACCCCCGTTGTCAGTGTTTGGGGAGCTACTCACCCGTATGCCGGATTCATGGGCTACGGACAGTCTGAAATTAACGCCGTTCAGCTCGACATGGCCTGCCGGCCGTGCAGCGTGTTCGGGCAGAAGCCCTGCTTCCGTGGCGACTATGCCTGCATGACAGGTATTAAACCGGAAGAGATAGTAGAAAAAGTTAATCAAGTTTTACAAACCAAAAAGCAAGAATGATGAAAAAGTATGTTTGCAACGTTTGCGGCTACGTCTATGACCCCGCCGTAGGAGACCCCGACAGTGGCATTGCGCCAGGTACAGCATTTGAAGACATTCCCGAAGACTGGGTGTGCCCGGTCTGCGGAGTCGGCAAGGACGATTTCTCTGAGGAGTAACAAAAATCTCAGCGGTCATAAATCATTTGGGAGGCAAACTCCCAAATGATGATGCCCGCTGTTACGCTGACGTTCATGGAGTGTTTGGTGCCTAACTGAGGAATTTCCAGACAGCCGTCGGCAGCGTTGACCACCTCCTGGTGGACACCTTTTACCTCGTTACCTAATACTACGGCATACTTCTTGGCTTTCTCTGCCTTAAAGGCCGGCAGCTTCGTGGAGTGCTCTACCTGCTCCACGGCCAGCACCTCGTAGCCTTCGGCCTTCAGCGACGTGACAGCCTCGAGAGCCGTCGCGTAGTACGTCCAGCTGACAGCGTCCTCGGCTCCTAATGCCGTCTTGTGTATCTCTGTTGCGGGGGGAGTCTGGCAAATGCCGCATAAGACCAGGCTTTCCACACGGAAAGCGTCACACGTACGGAACACGCTACCCACGTTGTACATGGAGCGTACGTCGTCAAGCACCACTACTAATGGCAGCTTCTCGGCCTCGCGGAATTGCTCTATCGTGAGGCGTTCCATCTCTATAGTCCTGATTTTCTTTCTCTCCATAGGGTTCTTAGTTTTGTTCCTCCTGCAAATCCTCTTCATCCATTTCTTCGGGCTTCTTACCGTATTCGCTCATATAGTCGCGCGGGGAGAGGCCGTAGAAACGCTTGAAGGTAGTAGAGAAGGAGGCGGAGTTGCTGAAGCCGCAGGCATACATCACCTCGGTAATGTTCATGCTCTGGTTCGTTAAGAGCTGGGCAGCCTTCTTCAGTCGGATGTTGCGTATGAAGTCGTGGGGAGTCTGTCCGGTCAGCTCCTTCATCTTGCGGTGCAGGTGAACACGGCTGATGCCCACCTCGTCGGCTATGACGTCAACGCTGAGGTCGCTGTTGTTCAGGTTCTTGTTGATGACGTTCATGATGCGCTCTAACAGGCGTTCGTCAGGCGACTTGAGGTAAACATCGTCCAACTGCTCCTCCAGCTTGTCGTTACGCCCATATTTTAATTGCAGCATGCGGTGGGTGGTGAGCAGGTTGACCACTGTGCGGCGCAGAATGTCCATGTTGAAGGGCTTGACGATGTAGGCATCGGCTCCGGTCTCAAGCCCCTGTAGCTGGTCTTCGTCGCGGTTTTTGGCGGTGAGCAGCACGACGGGAATGTGGCTGGTCGTGGGGCTGGTCTTGATGCGTGTGCAGAGGGTGTTGCCGTCCATTTCGGGCATCATGATGTCGCTGATGACGAGGTCAGGCAGCGAGCGCAACACTTCGGCCAGTCCTTCGCGCCCGTCGGGACAGCCCGTAACGTCGTAGTCGCCGGAGAATTCGCTGACCAGGTAATCGCGTATTTCAACATCGTCCTCAACGATGACGAGTCGCTGTCGGGAGGAAGGCCGGAATGAAGGTAAGGGCTGCGGTGCCTCAGTGTTCTCTGGTTCGTCTGCCACGTTGAGCATGCTGTCCATGACGGGAGCGGGTTCTGGGTCCTCGGTCGTTTGTTGCATTTCCTCTTCTTTCAGGTGGGCATTACCCAGAGGAATGGTGACTACAAATTCGCAGCCGTGACCGTCGGCATTGTTATGGGCCGTGATGGTACCGTGGTGCAGCTCAACAAGGGCACGCGTCAGGTCAAGGCCGATGCCGGTGCCCGTATGGCGGTTATTGCTGGCCGAGGAGGGTACCTGATAGAAGCGCTTGAAGATGTGCTCCAGCTGGTCGTCGGGTATGGCTTCGCCGTCGTCATAAATGACGATACGTGCCGACGTGTCGTCGTGGCTCAGCGTGATGCGTATGGTGCCGCCCGGGGGTGTAAACTTAAAGGCGTTCGACAGTATGTTGACCACGACCTTGTCAAAGTTGTCCCGGTCAATCCAGACAATCAGCTGGTCGGCATCGCTATCGAAGAGGAACTTCATGTTCTTCATCTTGGCTTGCTGGCTGAAGAGCGAGTAAATGTCGCTGACGAAGCCCACGAGGTCGGTCTGCTGCATGCGCAGCTGCATCTGGCCCTTGTCAATCTTCCTGAGGTCCATCATCTGGTTGATGAGTCCGAGTATGCGTTCCGCATTGCGCCGCATGGTCTCATAGACGCTGCGCCGCTGAGGGTCTTTGTCTTGCTTCATGAGCGAGAGTAGCGGAGCCACGACGAGCGTCATAGGCGTACGTATTTCGTGGCTGATGTTCATGAAGAAGCGCAGCTTGGCGTCGGCCATCTCCTCGGCGTGTATGTGCTCCTGCAGCCTGAGACTGTCGCGTTGCTTACGCTTCAGATTACGCAGGTAGAGCCATACCAAGGCTATGGCGGCCAGCACATAGACGATGTAGGCCAGGGTAGTGCGGTACCACGGGGCATGAATGGTAACCAGAAACTTGAGTTCTTCGGTTCGCACACCGTTACGCTCGGCCACGACGCTGAAGTGGTAGCTGCCGGGGGGCAGGTGCGTAATGGTAAGCTCGTTGATGCCGGCCTGCATGCGCGTCATGGGTTCGCCGTTGATGCTGTACAGATAGGATATGTGTTCCGGGTTGTCGTAAGTGAGCGTTGAGAACCGCATGGCAAAGGTGTTGTCGCTATGAGACAGGTTGAAACTGCGTGCCGCAATAACCGTAGTGTCGCATACTTGGTAACCGTCGGAAAGCGTGGTGCTGCCTACGGGTTCGTTATTGAGGATAAAGCTGACCAGTCGGACCTTGGCCTTCCACTCGACTTCGCCAATGTTTTCCGGCCTGAACCATGTGATGCCGCCCACGCCGCCGAAAATCATAATGCCGCTCTGGGTGACGAACGAGGCTCCGTCGCTGAACTCGTTGCTCTGCAAACCGTTATCAACGAAGAAGCTGCGCGTGCGGCCAGTCTGCGGGTCGTAACAGCAAAGACCGTGGTCGGTGGCTACCCAAAGCCTTCCCTTGTGGTCCTGCTCTATGGCTGCGATGCCGTTGTCAGCCAGACCGTCGTCGGCGGTGTAACTGGTTAGTTTCTTCTTGAGTTGGTCGTAACACAGGAGTCCGTCGTTAGTGCCTATCCACAGCCGTCCGCCTAACTCAACAGCCACACGGCAGGGGGTGCCGTAGTTCAGACAGTTCTTGCCGAAGGTGCTCGTCCAACTGTCTTTCTCAATGTCATAGCAGCAGACGCCCATGGTGGTGGCCAGGTAGAGCCGTTTCTTGTCGGCCGAGAGGCTTATTTGCGAGATGTAGTCGTTGGTCAGGCTGTTCATCTGCGGATGGTCAGGAGCGTCAGCCTGCATGGTGTAGGCGTTAAGGGTCGCGGGTTGAAGGGTAGGGGGAATGCGCAACAGCCCTTGGCCCATGGTGGCCAGCCAGATGTCGCCCTTTGGGGTACATGCTATGCCGAAGACACTGCTGTTACCATACTGCGGAAACTTATGGTAAGACGAGCCTTGGGGGTCAATGTAGCCGAAGCCTTCGCCATAAGAACCCACCCAGATGCGCCCTGAGGCGTCTTCACCAATACTCATAACGGTGGCAGGAAAAGCCTCTTTATAGTGCTTAATGAGTTGCAGGTGCTCGTTGTCAAGACAGTAGAGTCCGTCCTTGTCGGTACCTATCCAGGTGCGCCCCTTGCTATCGACGATGGTGCTGATGACGCTGGCCTGTCCGATGAGGTTGCTTGCACCTAACTTATAGCCCATGTAGTTGAACCCCATAGAGTTACCTGGCTGCATGTAGATGCCTTTCTGCAGGAGGCCTAACCAGATGTTGCCGCTGGCATCTTCGACAATGCTATACACCTTGCTCTTATTAAGGCTCACCTCGTGGCTGTAGTACGGATTATCCTCCAGCGCACCCGTCTTGGGCGAGTAGAGGGCCACGCCCTGACCGTCATAGCCTATCATGAGGCGACCGTCGCGCCGACAGTAAAGGGCCGAGATGTGGCGGTTGCCCGTTTGCTCCAGATGGCGGAATGCCGTGGTTCCTCGTTCGAGCACGTAGGCACCATGGTTTGACGTGCCGGCATAGATATTACCGGCGGCATCCATGCAGAGGCGGCGAAGCGTGGTGCGCTCGTCGGTGCCACTGAAGTAAGCCTTGGTCTTCTTGCCGTCGTAGCAGAGCAGCCCTTGGTCGGTAGTGACTATCCAGATGTTACCCTCGGTGTCTTCCAGAAGGTCGTTAATGGTATGTACGTTACGCAGGGAGCCGTTCACCTGGCGGGCGTGGGTGGGGTCGGTCAGTCGCAACAAGCCGTGACCCGACGTGCCGGCCAATATCTCGCCATTACGACGCAGCAGGAAACTGGTAATGTAACAACCCACCTTGCGGCCGTTGACATCGGTCACCTCTACATCCTGGAAGTGATTGCCGTCGAAGTTCTGCAGGGCGCCGTACATGCCCATATAGAACAGTCCGTCCTTGTCCTGAATCATGCAGTTCACGTAGTTGCTGGCCATGCCCAGGGTGGCATTGTGCTCTTTCTTGATGATTTGGAATTGGTAGCCGTCATATCGGTTCAGCCCGTTTCGGGTAGCTACCCAAATAAAACCGTCGCGGTCCATATAGACCTGACTGGTGAAGCTACTCGACAACTGCTTGTCAGCGTCGAAGAGTTTTCCTGTCTGTGCCTGCATGGTAAAACAGGCGAAAAAAGCGAGTAAAGAGGTTAGAACTTTACACTTCATATTTTTCGTTAGGTTACAAACACTTTGCAAAAATAGCACATTCCACCGTAACCACCAAATTTATGTTACAAAAAGTAAACTTTATGCAACAATTATTTTTGCTTTTATCCTATAATACCTGTAATTTTGCATCGTAATTTGTTTGTTTAGGTTAAATATAGTTAGTAGTTTTGGTACGAATGGGGGGCCGACGTGAGTCATCCCCCTTTTCTTTCTCCTAAAAACAATAACTAAGACAATGACCAATCAACATATATATATAATAATGTGTAAAACTATGTATTCTAAAAATTATCGCTTTTGGTGGAAATTTGTTTTTTTCTTTCCCCTCCTCGTCACTTCGTGCGGAGGCGATGACGTTTCGACGCCTGAACCCGCAACTCCTGTTCAGCCCGCCACGCCCGATGAACCCGACGAACCCAAGCAGCCCGACGTTCCTACGGCCGATTTCCTGCCGCTGCACGTGGAAGGGCGCTTTCTGGTAGATGAAAACGGCACGCGCAAGAACCTGCATGGCTTTGCCCAGACCTACAGCCCGTGGTTTAACGAGCGGGGCATACGCTGGACAAACTATGACGTCAACGGCTGTTTGAGTTACAATCAGGGACTCATTGACCAGATTGTGGCTGCCGGATGGAAGATGTCGTTCGTACGTATTCACATGGACCCCTACTGGAGCAACACGCCGGGCCAGCAGACCACCGGCGAGAGCGACATTTCGGCTTTCTCGCTCAGTCGTTTTAAGCAGTATCTTGACGAAGTGTTTATCCCAATGGCAGAATATGCCATCAGTAAAAAGATGTATGTCGTGATGCGCCCGCCCGGCGTGTGTCCGGAGGTGGTAGCCATTAACGGCCCGTATCACAACTACCTGAAGCGCGTCTGGGACTATGTGGCCCAACACCCGAAGCTGAAAAACAACGGCTACGTGCTTTTCGAGCTGGCCAACGAGCCTGTTCAGATATGCGATGACAATGGCAATCCGCTCGACAACTGGAACGGAGCTTTCGAAGATGCCCGTGGCCGGCAGCTGCAGCGCTTCATGCAGGACATTGTCAACGTTATTCGTGAAAAAGGCTGCAACAACATCCTGCTTGTTCCCGGCCTGCACTACCAGATGCTTTACAAGACTTTTGCCCGCTACCCCATTGAGGGCACGAACATCGGCTATGCCGTTCACTGCTATCCGGGGTGGTATAATAGTGGCGTGGAGGACAACGTCAGCGTGACCTATAATGAATTTAAGCAGGGCTGGGATGACCAGATAGGCCCCGTAGCCCGCATGGCTCCCGTAGTAGTAACCGAGATGGACTGGGCTCCGAAGAAGTACGATGCTTCTTGGGGTAAGGCCGTGACGGGTACAGCAGGCGGTACGGGCTTTGGTGCGAACTTCATGAAGATAGCCGACGAAACGGGCAACGTGAGCTGGCTGCTTTTTACCAGTCCGGAGTATCTGGCAAGGTATAACGATGCACTTCCTGACGGAAATGAGTTTCTTACCGATCCGGAGGCGTGTCCGCGTCCTGTCTATAGAAAATACCTGTATTACGCTTCTCAGGACTACGCAAACCTGATAAATTCAACGAATTAAAACTTATGTTACAAAAAGTAAAATCCATGTTACATTGAAGAAAAGGCAATAGAAATAATACCCGTATCTTTGCAGCGTGAAAATCAATATCACTACAAAAATAATTTCAAAACTATGAATCAAAATCAAAAAAAATGAAGAACTTAAAGCAATTAATCAGACGGACTATTCCCACGATTTTGATGCTGATGGTTTTCTGTGCGTCGCTACAGGCCCAGACCGGCATCACCGTCAAGGGTGTTGTCACGGATGCGACAGGTGAACCGCTCATCGGTGCCACGGTTGCTGTGAAGGGCAATCCTTCACTGGTTACAGTAACTGACCTCGACGGTAACTTCACGTTGACGAAAGTGCCTTCGGAGTCTTCTACGCTTGTTTTCACCTATGTGGGCATGAGTCCCAGAGAGGTGAGGGTAGGCAACCAGCGCAATTTCAACATTGAGCTGACAGAAGACGCCATGCTCGAGGAAGTAGTCATCGTGGGCTACGGTCAGCAGAAGAAAGCATCGGTAGTAGGTGCCATTACCCAGACTACCGGTGAAGTGCTGCAGCGCGCAGCAGGTATCAACGACATCGGCTCTGCCCTGACGGGTAACCTGCCTGGTGTCATCACGACGGCTTCGTCAGGTATCCCTGGTGAGGAAGAGCCGCAGATCGTCATTCGTGGTGCTTCGTCGTGGAACAACTCCGCACCGCTTGTACTCGTTGATGGTATTGAGCGCCCCATGTCGAGCGTTGACATCCAGTCGGTAGCATCTATCTCAGTACTGAAGGACGCATCGGCCACCGCCGTTTACGGTGTGAAGGGTGCTAACGGTGTTATCCTTATTACTACTAAGCGTGGTCAGGAAGGACGCGCTCAGATTGGTGTTTCGGCCAATGCCATCATGAAGATTCCTTCAAAGCTTCCCGATAAACTGGACAGCTACGACGCTCTGCGCGCCCGCAACGTGGCCATTGAGCACGAGCTGAACCTGAACCCCGAGAGCTTTGCCTACATGAAGCCCATGAGCTTCATTCAGAACTATCGCAACCAGACCACGCTGGAGCAGCGCGAGCGCTACCCGAACGTTGACTGGCAGGACGTGATGTTCAAAGACCTCGTAATGTCTTACAATGCCAACCTGAACGTTAGCGGTGGTACTAAGTTTGTAAAGTACTTCGCCAGCGTCGATTTCGTTTCTGAAGGTGACTTGTTCAAGACCTTCCCCACTGGTCGTCACTATGACCGTAGCATTTCGTTCAACCGCATTAACGTACGTTCGAACCTTGACTTCAACATTACCAAGAGCACCGTGTTCAAAGTGAACATTGCCGGTTCTAACGGTAAGCAGAAGTCACCGTGGGAGCGTGGTTACGAGTGGGACAACGGTTCGTCACTGGGTTGGCAGATGTCGCAGATGTGGGCCGGTGTCTATAACATTTCGCCCGATGCCTTCTTGCCGCAGTACAGCGATGGCTCGTGGGGTTTCCTGCCCGGTTCTACCAATGTAAGTAACTCTGCACAGGTATCTTCTCTGGGTGGTGTGCAGGAGATTACCACCACGCGTATCAATACCGACTTCGTGCTGGAGCAGAATCTGGACTTCATTACTAAGGGTCTGAACTTCCGTGGTATGATTTCCTGGGATAACGTCTTCCGTGAGGACCGCCGTGGTATTGCCGACCTCTATAACGACCCGCAGCTCAAGTGGATTGACCCCGAGACAGGCATTGCACAGTATAAGCAGCCTTACGAGGGCTACGACCGCTTCGACTACACCATGGGTGAGAAGTGGACCACACGGGGTGGCGGTGTTAATAACTGGGCTACCCAGCGTAACCTGAACTACCAGTTGCAGCTTAACTGGGGACGTCAGTTTGGCGACCACAACGTTACCGCCATGGGACTCTTCGGACGTCAGGAGTACGCTACCGGTTCTATCATTCCTTCTTATCGTGAGGACTGGGTGTTCCGTACCACTTACAACTACCTGAACCGCTATTTCGTAGAGTATAACGGTGCTTACAACGGCAGTGAGAAGTTCTCGAGCGACAACCGTTTCGCCTTCTTCCACTCTGGTGCCATCGGCTGGATGGTCAGCGAGGAGCCCTTCATGCGCTACCTGCGCGAACACCATATTCTTGACATGTTGAAGCTCCGTGCCTCTTATGGTGAAATCGGTGACGATAACGTCGGCGGGCGCTTCCTCTACATGACCCAGTGGGCATACGGCGGACGCACCGTGCTCGACGTGACTTCAGGTAATGGATTCAAAGCGGATGACCTTTCTACCCCGGGTTCACCCTACGTCTTCTATCGTGAATCTACGGTAGGTAACCCCAACGTACAGTGGGAGAAGGTAAAGAAGTTCAACTTCGGTATTGACTACAGCTTTCTTGGCGGTATGTTTGCCGGTGCAGTGGAAATCTTCCGCGACAAGCGTGTCGATATCCTCGTCAACGGAAACCTGCGTGCCGTGCCCTCTTACTTCGGACAGGCCGCTCCTACTGCTAACCTCGGTGAGGTGACCACTCACGGTTACGAGCTGGAGCTGCGCTTCAACAAGGTATTTGCCAACCAGATGCGCGTATGGGCTAATCTGGCCATGACGCACGCCGTCAACAAGATTGACGTTCAGGACGATGCTCCGCTGCTGCCCAGCTATCGTAAGGCTGCCGGCTACTCCATCGGCCAGACCCATTCCTTCCTTGACAAGGGCATGATGCAGACCTACGACGACATCTTCGGTTCACCGAAGCATGACGCCAATGACAATCAGAAGTTGCCGGGCGACTACTACATTGTTGACTTCAACGGTGACGGTATCATTGACAATGTGAACGATAACGTGCCTTACGGCTATACCGGAACTCCTCAGAATACTTACAACGCAACAATAGGATTTGAATACAAGGGCTTCAGCTGCTTCGCTCAGTTCTACGGCGTTACCAACGTAACCCGCGACGTGACGATGATCAGCCTCTCTGACCCCATGTTGGCCAACGTCTATGACCAGGGCACTTGGTGGAGCAACGACCACCTGAGCGCCGACGTGCTGACACCGCGTTTCAACTCTAAACCCTCTTATTATTATGGTACACAGTATCTGTGCGACGGTAGCTACATCCGACTGAAGAACGTCGAGATAGCCTACACCTTCACGCAGCCCTGGATTAAGAAGTTGGGTGTGAACGACCTGAAGGTCTTCGTCAGCGGTAACAACCTCTGGCTCTGGAC
>DGTH01000112.1:0-300 GCA_002393705.1 Prevotella sp. UBA4341
AGCGGTCGTAGGCGTAGGCATTATACGACGTAGGAGCCTCGCCGTTGCGCATGGCCAGGTAGGCAGACGACTGTGATATGGAGCCGTTCTCGTAGCCACGCAGTCCGACAGTTTCTTCAGCATAGCTCGTGGAGTAGCCACTCATGCCGTCACCACCCATGTAGAAGGTCTCGAAGGGAGACTTCTTTGATGAGTTGAACGAGCCTAAGATTCCGAACTCCACACGTGCCATGAGCACCAGACACTTCTGACCTTCAGTCAGTGCCGTAAAGGTACGTCCCTTGAACTTCCACTTGTGGT
>DGTH01000112.1:349-9675 GCA_002393705.1 Prevotella sp. UBA4341
ACTTCCACTTGTGGTACTCAATCCAGCGGAACTTCTCCTGCTGCTCGTCCTCGTAAGTGGCCGAGAGGGTATTAGTAGCCAGGTTGGCATAGTCCTTATCGTCAAACTTCGACCAAGGCGGAGTCACCGTTACGGAGGCTACGAACTCTGAACCGCTACGCGGGAAGAGCTGGTTGTCGGTAGAGATGCGTGATAGCGTCAGTCCCAAGTTGAGGTTGTTACAGTTACCATTGTTAATGACGAAGTAGCGCCAGTCTCTCAGCATGTAGCGCTGGTAGGCCAGCTGCAAGGAGAGCTGGAAGAAGTCGTCAGGCCAGCGCAGTCGTTTACCCCAGCCTATGCTGGCACCGAAGAGCTGGATATACTTATCGTCGTCCAGATAAGCATCGTAGTTCATGTAGTTGCTGCCGTAGTAGCCTACTCCACCATAGTAGTTGTACAGGTTGTTCATCCAGGCGGAGTTGTAGTAGGAGCTGTTCACGTCAGTCTGCTTCGAGAAGAAAGCGCTCACGTTCAAGGCGTTAGGACGCTTTCCGCCAAACCACGACGTTGAGTAGCCTATGCTGTACGACTGATAGTACTTACCATTGGTCTGAGCTGACAATGACAGTTGTTCGCCGTCACCGGAGGGCAGGAAGCCACGATGCAGCTTGTTCTTTCCGAAGAGGTTGCGCAGCGAGAAGTTGTTGAACTTAATGCCCACACGGCCTATGACACCCGTCTGTCCCCAACCTAAGGAGAACTCCAGCTGGTCATTCGATTTCTGCTCGAGCTTCCAGTCAATGTTAACCGTTCCGTCTTCGTAGTTGGGCTTAATGTCAGGATTGACCTTTTCCGGGTCGAAGAATCCCATGGAGGCAATCTCACGTGCAGAACGCTGCAAGGCGTCCTTTGAGAAGAGGTCGCCAGGCTTCGTGCGCAGTTCGCGGCGTACTACCTCCTCATAGAGTCGGTCGTTACCAAATATGCGCACCTGGCTGATGTGCGCTTGCGTGCCTTCTACGATACGCATCTCCAGGTCGATGGAGTCGCCCGTGATGTTAATCTCCGTAGGCTGCAGGTTGTAAAACAGGTAGCCATTATTCCAGTAAGCGTTGCCCACTGCGTCATCATCCTCATTGAGTCGTTTCTGCATGAGCTTCTGGTTATAGACGTCGCCTTTCTTCATGCCCAGCAGCCGGTTCAGGTATTCAGTAGGATAGACGGTGTTACCCACCCACGTTATGTTTCGAATGTAGTAACGCTGACCTTCATCTACCTTGACATAGATGCTGACGTGCTTGTCATCGACGTTCCAGACGGAGTCCTCGAGAATGACAGCATCGCGGAAACCCAGTTCGTTGTATTTCTCAATCAGCTTCTTCTTGTCTTCTGTATAGCGCTCGTTAGTAAACTTCTTCGACTTCAGGAACGTAGAGAGCTTGCCGGCTTCGTGGGTCTTCTTGAAGACACCCTTAGTGAACAGCGTACCCTTGATTTTCCTGCTGCTCAGGTAATAGTTGCCGTCCAGGATGATGTCGCGCACCTTCATCTTGGCCTTCTTGTCAATCATTACGTCGAGAATGACCATGTTCTTGTTGGTGACGTCGTCACGCTGCACAATCTCGATGACGGCATTCTTGTACCCCTTCTCATCAAAATACTTCTTGGCCAGGATTTTAGCACGGTCAATCACGTTGGGGTGCACACTCATACCTTTTACCATGCCCAGTTTCTGCTCCAGGTCTTCGCGTTCCGACTTCTTCACGCCGCTGTAGTTGATGGTGCTTACGCGAGGCCTGATGGCCAGCTTGAAGCGCAAGTAAATCTTGTTGCCCACCAGCGAGTCGGCCGATATGCTGACCCTCGAGAAGAGTCCATGCTTCCAGTAACGGCTGACGGCTTGCGTTATTTCGGAGCCAGGCACCGATATGCGCTGGCCTACCGTCAGTCCAGACAAGCTGGTCAGCACATAGTCTTCGTAGCCTTCCACGCCTTCAACGGCTATGCCGCCAATCTCGCACTGACGTGGTGTGCCGGCATAGGAAATTTCAGGATTCACAATGACATCCTGGGCCAGAGAAGTGATAAGCGATAAGTGAAAGGCGATGAGCACCATCAGTACTCGTACCATCCACTTATGTCTTGAACTTCCAATTCCTATTCTTTTATTTATTCTCATTCCTTACTACTTTTCACTTAACACTTGCCTTCGTCTTCTACCTGCGCCTCGGTCTTTCCGTAGCGACGCTGCCGGCGCTGGAAGTCGGCAATGGCCTTGTGCAGTTCTTCCTCATGGAAGTCGGGCCAATACGTGTCACAGAAATATAACTCAGCATAGGCAATCTGCCACAGCAGATAATTGGAGATACGCAGTTCGCCACCCGTACGGATAAGCAAGTCTGGGTCTGGCATGAAGCTGGTTGTCAGGTGACGGGTGATGGTCTCCTCGCTGATGTCTTCAGGCCGCAGGCCTTCGGCCACTATTTGTCTGGCGGCTTCCGTTATTTCCCATCGGCTACTGTAGCTCATGGCAACGACAAGCGTCATGCCGTCGTTGGCGGCTGTTATTTCCTCCATGTGGCGAATCTTCTTCTGCACGCTTTCTGAGAGCCGCTGCCGATTGCCTATCAAGGTGAACTTCACGTTGTTGTCAGTAAACAGATTTATATCTACGAAGCTCAACACCAGGCCCATAAGAGCCTCTATCTCGTAAGCCGGACGGTTCCAGTTCTCGGTTGAGAAGGTGTAAAGCGTCAGGTACTTCACGCCCAGACGTGCACATTCGGCAGTAATTCTCTTCACTGTCTGCAGTCCTTCCTTATGTCCGTACGTACGGTCTAGTCCGCGCTCCATAGCCCAACGGCCGTTGCCATCCATAATGATGGCGATGTGCTGCGGTATGCGTTCTCTGTCTAATTGATCGCTCATATCTCTTCTGTCTTTACTGTTATCTTTAGTCTTTGTCATTATGACACGTCTTGCACTTCGCCCACAGGTCGTAGGTCAGTGCCACCTGGAGCACGCCGTAGCAGTCGGTATTTTTAAACAACCCGCTACTCTTGATGCCGTAAGGATCTTTCACTCCGTCCAGCTCGTCGCTCAGAGTAAAGTGCATAGCCCACTCCACGGCCAGGTTCAGGCGTTGTGCCACCTTATATTTAACACCTACCGCTAACGGCACATTGGCCGTCACGGTGCTTTTGTCGCCGCTTACCACCGTGGCTCCCAGTCCCAGTGCGATATAGGGTGTCAGGGGCTTTGCGCCACGATATTCCCGTCCTGTTCCGTAGGGCCAGAAGTTGTACTCGTACTTCAGGCTGGCGTCAATGAGCGAGTTCTTGAACGTCGAAGGCAGTGCTTCAGCCTCAGGGTACCAGGTCTTCTCGTCACTCAGCTTGCCTTTCAGCTGGCCATAGCTCACCTCGAACATCAGGGCCATGCGGGGGTTCATCTTCAGTCGTCCTATGAGTCCACCCATGGGTTGAAGGTTCTTCATCAGGTTTCCATTCAGGTCGCCCAGGTAGTTGACAACCCCTACGCCGCCACCCACGTCTAAGCGGTACTCAGGCTCCGTCTGGGCCTGTGCGGCCAGCGGCAGCAAGAGGAGAACACCTGCGGCCAGCGTCTTCCTTGCCAACGTCCTCATTGCCCGTATCGTCTGAAAACCTTTCACTCTCAACCTTCAAACTTCAACCTTCAATTTCCCCAGCCCATTCTGTTCAGCCGTCCGCGCCACATCTTGCCAGTAGTCTCCTGAACCATCCAGATGTAGTCCTCGTCATCGACGACGGCCTTGACGGGCTGCGTCTTATCGATAGTTGCAGGCAGGGTGTATATACTGCTCTTTTGCCACGTCACGCCGCCGTCCAGCGTCTCATAGACAGACAACTCCGCGCCGTTCAGCCCGATGGCCAGCACCCTGTCATCATAATGCAGCAGCACGGGCTTTTTCAGCCGTGGCAGGAATTTAGTGAGGTTATTGTCAGGACGCTCCATATAGACCCACTTCTGAGTCCACTCAACGCCCGTTACATCGACCAGTTTGTGCCAGACCATGGCCGCGTCGTCCTGCGGGAAAACGTCAGCCGACCGGTTGCCTATCATCAGCACATAGTCCATGTCACCATAGTCGGCATAGTCGTAACTCACACAGGCCCAGTCTTCTGTAGGCAGGAAGCTGGTATATCCGTCCAGTTCTTCGTCGGTCCACGTCTGCCACTGGTCAGTAGTCATCACCAGATGGCCGTCGGCGGCAAAGGCGTAAGCACCCTCACGGCTGCTTCCCACGTAGTTCATGGCAGCCTGTTCGGCGCTTTGCTTCTGCTGTTCCTGGGCATTGAAGGCAGTCTGCGCCTCAGCCGAGAGAGCGGTCTGCTCGCTCCAGCTGAACTGGTTGCCCTCCTGCTGGTGCACATTGACGTTAAGCGTGTAGGTAACGTACTGCGCCGTGCCGAAGGCTACAACCCTGAGTTTTCTCGGCTGCGAGAGGTCGAGCGAGTCGGCGGACGAGTAGGCTGTCAGCGTGTTGGCGTCAGTCAGGCTCTCTATATACACACCACTATTATTATATGTACCTATAGTGACGAGCACCTTCTTTACGTCAGTGCCAGTAGGCAGCGAGTCGGCATTGAAGATTCGCCGCCCCACGTGGTCTATCGAAAATCTGTATTTTGAGCCTGCCAGCGTCACGGTGTATGTAGAGTCAGCGCCTGTCGATGAGGTGGTGTGCATGGTGCGGGTCAGCGTTCCGAGCACAAAGGTTGTAATGGCTGCGTCATTGCGCTGCACGACGCTTGTCTCGTCGTCCTTGTTACCCAAGCACGACGTACAACATAAAACCACCATGAGCGCTATTGCCAACAGTCCTGAGTATCTGTTCATTCGTCGTCTATTTTTCGTTTTTGGCTGCAAATTTACGCACAATTCTGCAAATAGCGGTCATTTTTACAAGAAAATTAATGAAATTTACTATTATTATACGCAAGCTAAGTTCTTCTGCAGCTGCTCTACCGAGCTGGCTCCTACCAAGACGGAAGTGACACCCTCCTGCTGCAACACCCAGCTGAGGGCGTGGGCAGCCATGGTGCGTCCCTGGGCCTCTGCGTCAGCCTTGAGGGTGAGCAGGTAGTCCTTCATCTGGGGTGTCAGCCGGTCGGGCTTCAGGAACTTTCCCTTCGCCATGCGCGAGTCGGCGGGTATTCCGCTCAGGTAGCGGTCGGTCAGCAGTCCCTGGGCCAGCGGCGAGAAGGCAATAAAGCCTATGCCCTCCTGACGGCAGAAGTCCAGAATGCCCTCCGTCATGGGCTGGCGATCCAGCAGGTTCAGCTTGCCCTGGTATATGAGTAGCGGCACGTCGCGCTGCTTCAGGTAGGCGGTAGCCTGCTTCAGGGGTTCCAAGGGCCAGTTGCTGATACCGACGTAGAGGGCCTTGCCCGTCTTCACTATATCGACCAGTGCCTGCAGCGTCTCCTCAATGGGGGTGACGGGGTCGAAACGGTGGCTATAGAATAAATCGACGTAGTCCAGCCTCATGCGCCTGAGGCTCTGGTCCAGACTGGCCATGAGGTACTTTCTTGAGCCATGGTCGCCATAGGGTCCAGGCCACATGTCGTAGCCCGCCTTGGTCGAAATGAACAGTTCGTCCCTGTAAGGCCGGAAGTCGTCATCCATAAGCCGTCCCATGGTCTCCTCGGCAGAGCCATAGACAGGGCCGTAGTTGTTGGCCAGGTCAAAGTGGGTCACGCCATGGTCGAAGGCATAGTGGGTGATGGCGCGGCTGCGTTCGTAGGGGTCAACACTTCCAAAGTTGTGCCAGAAGCCCAGGCTCACTTTGGGTAACATCACGCCGCTGCGTCCGCAACGGGCAAACAGGCGCTCAGCATCGTCATAGCGGTGCTCGTCGGCCAAATACATTCCTTTTAATTCCACAACTGTAAACTATATACTATCTGCTATGAACTAAAAACTCGCATCAATCCACCCTGCCAAGGCCACCAGGGCGGCCGTCCAGTTGATGGCTATCTCGTTAGAGGCATACGAGCCGGCATCGTCAATGTACGACTCGTCAGGCTGACTGGAGGGGTACGTCAGGTGTGAGGCTTCACGATCCTGCTGGCCAGGATTGGGTCCGCCCACCAGCATGCCTGGCATGGGGGCCTCTATGCCGTCGGCTATGGAGAGTCGGTGGTGGGGATGCATGGGACTCTTCGTGCCAAACCCCGTCACGTAGCAGTAGCCCGTAGCGTTACGCCCCAGGATGTAGTCCATGTTCTGCTGGGCAGCAGCCAAGTACTGCTTGTCGCCCGTCAGCAGGTAGCCATACATCAGGACGATGCCGTTGACGCAGAACGCCTCGGCCAGACAGCCCCAGGCGAAGTCCTTGGCCGCATTGCCCGAAGGCGTGTTAAAGCCACTTGTAGGCAGCATGGCTACCTGTTTTTTGCAGTAGTCAAGCAATTGCTCACGACTCGCCTTGCCCAGCTCGTCGTCAGGACAGCCCAGCCAAGCCAGCGTGCCCAGGGCGGCTACCCCACCCCACGCAGGCAGCAAAAACTGCTCTGACTGCAGGCGCCCAGCCGTCTCGCGGAAGAAGGGGTCCTCCGTCAGCAGGTAGAGTTCGGTGGCTGCCCAGAACTGCTCGTCGGCGGCGTAGCTGTCGCCATACTCGCCCGTGGTGACGTCAGGGTCGAAGCGGGCATTCATGTCGTTCTGGCTATACAGGGCCTGCGGGTGCTCCTCTGCCCAGTGGTAGGCAGCCAGGGCTGCCCGTTCTGCCTTCTCAGCAAAGTCTGGATAGTCCTTACTACCTTTATATATACGTGCGGCCTGGGCCATCACGGCGGCAAAGTCAAAGCTGGCCGTCACACTCTTCTGCACCACGTAGCGCTGCTGCTGGCAGGCTGCCGGCATTACCATTCCCTCGAAGAACGGCGTGGTCAGCTTGTGATAGACACCCCCGTCGTAGGGGTCCTGCATGGTGAGCATCCACTTGAGGTTATACATCAGTTCGTCCAGCAGGTCGCTGGTCTGATTCGTGGCTTCGGGTATGTCCACCTTCAGCCGGTCGAAGTAGGCCTTATTCTGCTCGTAGGCGCTGAGCATGAGGCTGACGCTGTAGGCCGAGTTGACAATGTACTTATTGAAGTCGCCGGCATCGTACCAGCCGTAAGGCGAGCTGATGATGGTGCCGGCGGGTCTGCCTGGCGAAGCCGCCGAAGGGTGCACCATGACGTGCGTGTCAGCATGGCCCAAGGGTCTTGCCCACAGTCCGGCATACTGCGCCTCGATGGGCATGCCCGAGCGGTTCAGGTAGTACGACTTGATGGCTCCCTGCGTCAGCTCCGTCAGCGCGTGTTCTTTGATTTCTATAGGCATCTTCTGGCCCTTACACTCCAGCACGTAGCGGCCCGGCTTGCTCAGGCTGCTGAAGTCCATGACCACTCGGCGCTTGCCTGACCACGGCGACAGGCTGGTGCGCAGGTACTTGGCCTTGGCCACCACCTTGCCGCTTTGGGCGTCGCGCACGTTGAGCGTCACCTTCTTTCCGCCATTATCCACTACGGCAATCTTATCCTGCTGCGGATAGAAGGCCACTTGATTCACTCTGATGATTTCAGCGTCCTGTGCACGGACAGCGCTGGTAGTCATGAGGCCGAGCAACACGGCCGGTAGTAGTTTTTTCATTGATCGTGTTTTTATTGTCATTGGTCATATTTATCCTTTATTTCCATGAGCAGCCGTAGGAGCGGCTCCCGCTCGTTGGGCACGCGGTTGTCAAGTACCGCCTCCTTCAGGGCCTTCTTCAGCTCGCCCACCAACGGCCCTGGCTGCAGGTGAAACAGCTGCATGATCTCGTTGCCGTCTATGACGGGCTGCAGCAAGCGTTTGTAGTCCTTCTCCTTGAGGTCGGCCAGTTTCTCACGCACCATGCGGAAGTTCTCCAGGAAGATTTTCTTCCTCACCTCGTTCTTGCTCGTAATGTCAGCCTCGCAGAGCGTCATCAGGTCGTCAATGTCGTCGCCGGCATCGTTGAGCAGTCGTCTGACGGCCGAGTCGGTCACCTCGTCGTCGGCAATGGCGATGGGGCGCATGTGCAGCTCGACGAGTTTCTCCACGTACTTCATCTTCTGGTCCTGCGGCAGTCCCAGTTTCTTGAATATGGAGGGGACCATCCTTGCCCCCGCAATGTTGTGGTTGTGGAACGTCCACCCCTGTTGCGGGTCCCACCGCTTGGTCTTTGTCTTCCCTATGTCGTGCAGCAGGGCTGCCCACCTTAGATAGAGTGAAGAGTGAAGAGTGTCTCCACTCTCAACAACGTTCTCTACCACCTCCAGCGTATGGTAGAAATTGTTCTTGTGGGCACGACCGTTCTTCTTCTCCACGACATCGAGTGCAGCCACTTCTGGCAGCAGAATCTGCATCAGCCCCGAACGCTGCAGGTACTCCAGCCCGATGCTGGGGTGTCTGGCCATCATGATTTTGTTCAGCTCCACGCCAACGCGCTCGGCACTGACTATCTTGATGCGGTCAGCCATGCGCTCCAGGGCCTCAAACGTCTCGTCTTCTATCTGGAAGTTCAGCTGCGTGGCAAAGCGTATGCAGCGCAACATGCGCAACGGGTCGTCGCTGAAGGTGACCCCAGGCTCCAACGGCGTGGCAATGATGCCGTCCTCGAGGTCTGCAAGCCCGTTGAAGGGATCGACCAGCTCGCCAAAGCGCTCCTTGTTCAGGCAGATGGCCATGGCGTTGATGGTGAAGTCGCGGCGGTTCTGGTCGTCCTCCAAGGTGCCGTCCTCCACGTGCGGCTTCCGCGAGTCGTGACTGTAGCTCTCCTTGCGGGCCCCGACGAACTCCACCTCTATCTCCTCTCCTCTCTCCTCTCTCCTCTCTTCTCTCTCCTCTCTCATCTTATCTCCTCTCTCCTCTATGATATATTTTACCTGCGCCGTGCCGAAGTTGCGGAAGACGCTCAGGTGAGCCCTGCGCCCAAGCATGCGCTTCAGCTCTTCGGCCACGCGGATGCCGCTGCCCACCACCACTACGTCAATATCGTCAGAGGGGCGTTCAAGAAAGATGTCGCGCACGTAACCGCCTACCACGTAGCACTCCACGCCCAGGCGGTCGGCAGCTTCACTGATTTGATGAAAGATCTTGAGGTCAAGTATCTCGGCTAATTCGTCGTCACTATACAATTTCATGGGGTCAAAGTTACGAAAGAATTTTGACACCAACAAACTTTCCCTGCATTTTTACGACATTTTAGGGGTTCCGCCGTTTCTCCCGAAGAGAAATGCCGGTTCTCTGGTGGAGAAGTGCCGGCTCTCTGGGAGAGAAGTGCCGGTTCT
>DGTH01000105.1 GCA_002393705.1 Prevotella sp. UBA4341
TGTCGAAGTTTGCACCAGCCTGCAGGGCCTTGTAGATGCTGTCGGCACGGTTGTGAGCCACGTCGGCGGAAGCGTCGAAGACCTGAATCTGGCGATACTCTATGGAGTCGGGAAGCTGTGTCTTGTTAATGAGCTTGACGACGTTGAGCGTATTGTCGTAAGTAGTCTCAAACGGAGTAGCAGTTACCTGGCCGACGCTCATGGAGTCAATGCGCTGGGCTATGTCGCGGGGAAGGGCACGCGAGGTAACGGGCAGGCCGCTGTAGGCCACCTGCGACTGAGCCTTGCGTACTACCTCTGCCACGTTGCTGCCGTCCTGGAGCCCCTTGACGGCATCCTGCATGGTCTTCATCAGAGCCGTGCGGTCAGCCTGAGAGGCTACGACCTTGAAGGTGACGTACTTGATGTCGCGGCTCTCGACGTACTGCTCGAACTCGTCCTTGTGGGCATCGTAGTAGGCCTTGATGTCGGCATCGGTGATTTTCACGTCGTTATCGTTGACGCTGTTGTAGGGCAGCGAAGCCAGCTCAACCTCGTTCTCGGTGGTCTGACCCTCGAAGAACATCTTGGCAGAGACGGGGTTAGAGAAGAGACAGTGAGAGAGCAGGGCCTGATACTTCTGGACGAGTGCCTGGTCGCGCAGGTTCTTCTCGATGAAGAGCCAGTAGTTGTTGATGTGCTCGTACTGCTCGGCCATCTGCGGGTTGTCGGCCACCTTCTTGTACTCGTCCTGGAACTTGGTGAGCATGGAGAGGTCGAAACGACCCGTCTGCTGGTTGACGAAGGGCGACTGGAGCAGCATGGGGTTAGTACCCTCACGCAGCATGTCCTGCAGCTCCTTGTCGGTAACGACGAGTCCCAGTTTCTCGGCCTCGGCCTGAATGAGCTTGTTGTTTACATAAGTCTGCCAAACCTGGTCACGGAGCTGGTTCATGTCCTCTTCCGAGAGGTTGTCACGACCCTGTGTCATCTTGATAACATCCGTATATTCCTCAACGAGTTGCTGGAAATCCTGGATTGACACTTTTTCACCTAACACTTCACCCACCTGCTGACGCTTCTGGCCTTCGAAATACTCGCAACCTTTGAACATGTCGCCAGCGATGAATGCGAAGAGGCCTAATGCGACGATGATGATGAGCGTCACGCCTCTTTTTCTAATACTTCCTAATGCTGCCATTTTTTTATGTTTATTTTTTTGTTATTTTTGTTTCTTTTCGATTTTAGCGCACAAAGGTACACATTTTCTCTTAAAAAGAGGAAGAAATCACGAAAATTTTAACTTATTCGTTGATTTTAAGCCTTACGAGCTCTATTTTTGTCATTGTATTCTTAATAATCTTAAACTCAAAGTGCCCTATGCGCACTACTTCATTGAGCTTGGGGAAACTCTGATATTCGTGCAGGATAAGCCCGCCCACGGTCATGTACTCGTCACTCTCGGGCAGGTCAAGGCCGAAGAGTTCGTTGACCTTCTCAATCTCCAGGCGGGCCGAGAGCACGTACTCGCCGCTCTCGAGCCGTTTGGCCACGTAGTTGGAGGTATCGTGCTCGTCCTCAATATCGCCGAATATTTCCTCTACGATGTCCTCGAGCGACACTAAACCGCTGGTGCCTCCGAACTCATCGACGACGATGGCCAGCGACTTCTTCTGCTGCAGGAAGATGTGCATGAGCTTGCGCGCGGCCATGGTTTCTGGCACGAAGGGCATGGTCTTTATGGTCAAGCCCCCTAAGTTAGGGGGTTGGGGGTCTGAACCAGTGGAGAGGGCTTGCTTCTTCTGACCCTTGCAGTCTCCTGCCTTAGAGGGTTCTGAGGCTCCCAGGCGAAACATCTCCGAGGAGTGTATATAGCCGATGATGTGGTCTATGTCTTCCTTATAGACAATGATTTTTGAGTATCCGCTATCGACAAACCTGTTTCTCAGCTCGCCGATGGTGGCATCGTCAATGTCGATGGCCTCTATCTCCGTACGTGGAATCATGCAGTCGCGCACCTTCGTATCGGAGAAGTCGAGGGCATTATGGAATATCTTGACCTCATCGTCCATCTTCTCACCGTCGGTAGCATGGTCCAGGCTGCTCTGCACCAGGTAGTCGAGATCGACCTTGCTGAACTCTTTTTCGCCCCCTGCGGCCAGCATGCGCACACCGAAGACGCGCAAGATGACCTTAGAAAGAAAGGTGGCCAAACGCGAAATGGGGTAAAGCAACACGTAGCAGAGGAAGGCCGGAAGGGCAAAGAGCTTCAGCATGGTGTTGGCGTTGTTCTTGAAGATGGTCTTCGGCAGAAACTCGCCGGTAAAGAGCACCACGACGGTCGAGGCGATGGTGTCGGCAGCCACACGCACGCTGTCATGCAGCGAGCCAAACAACAGGGTATCGAAGATTTGTGCAAAGAGAATACCGTAGATGACCAGCGCAATGTTGTTGCCCACAAGCATCGTGCTGACAAAATTGCTGGGGTTGCGGTAGAAGAAGGCTATGAGCCGCTGCGACACGCCATTCTTCTCGCGGTCCATTTCGGCCCGGAGTCGGTTGCTGGACACGAAGGCTATCTCCATGCCCGAAAAGAAGGCCGAGAAGACCATCGTGACCAGAAGGCCTATAATTTGTGGTACGAGTTCGGCTAACGGCTGCATCATGGTGTTACGACTGGTTTTGGCGAAGCCGCATGGCGCATGGCCGGCTGGCGCGGCGGTGCTGCGGGCTGCGTGGTGTCGGCCGGCTCCTCCTTTTGTTCTGACTCGCCCGTCATGTCCTCCATGCGGAATGAGCCTTTGGAGTTGCTGACCATGTAGTGGGTCATGCGCTCGTCGCTGCGGAAATAAGAGCCTTCCATGGTTCGCTCGGGCGTTACGACGCGTGAAAAGACGTTCGAATAGAGTTCGTGGCGTATGCCGTCCCAGAACAGCTCCTCGCTGGTATAGACCAGTCCGTCGGTATTACGTACGCGGACGCGTCCACGAAGGTGCCACAGTTTCTTCTGGTCGTAATACCAGGCGGTGTCAGCCTGAATGTAGCCTTCAACGTGGAACTTCTTGTCAAACTGCTCAAGGAATATGCCTTTCACGAATTCCCAGCGTGAAGGGTTCTTGATGGTATTCACGTCCCAGCGTTCGGTAATGATGCGGTACTTCATTACGCCTGAGTCAGAGATGAGCGTATTCACGCCGTAGGTCGTCATCATCGACACCGAGTCACGCTCGTGTATGGCAGGAGCGGTATGCTCGGTCTGCTCGTCGCAGGACGCGAAAAGGACGACAAACAGCAGGAGTACAACGGCGTTTCTCATCACACACACATTGTCGTTATCTGACCTTCCACTTCTGGAACCAACGCTCGTTGAACGTCAGCCCGACGTTGATGCGGAACATGTTTTCAGTTATCAGGCCGGTAGCTGACGTGCGAACCCACTGCCCGCTGACGTTCACGATGGAACGGTTATTCCACGTATTAAAGATGGGGATACCGAAACCTACGCTGACGCTAAGCTCCGACGGGCCCTTTACGTTGCCTATATTATAATAAGGTGTAGCATACGAGGCACCTATGCGGTAGTGGACACGGTTAAAGAAATGACGCGTATCGTTAGCATTGGGCACCCACTCGCCGCCGACGGTCAACTTCTGACGGTTGCGCAGCAGGCCTTTTTTCAGTTCGTACTTCTGAGTCTTGGAGTTTACCTCAGGATAGCCTATCACGCCCCAGCGCTGTATGGAATAATCAACACCGACGAGCCACGTGTCGCCATGACGCCAGGAGAGGCCGCCACCCACGGTGAGGGGAATTTCAAGGCCGTCGCTGATGGTGTCGGCCTTGGTCAGCGAAACTCCAGTGGTGGCGTTGGAGTTGCGAACGGAGACATAGGGGTCGGCATTGAGCTTATGGCCGAGACCCACCGTACCGCCCAAGACGAGGTAGTCCTGCTTGCCAAACTTCTGTTCCCACTGCATGCCCAAGTCTATCTTGTAGCTGTTGACCTCAGCCCCATACTGTTTGGTGATGGTGTTGACGTAGCTGTCGCTGCTGCTGACAACGGTTTTCCTGTCGTAAGAGCCCCAAAGGTAGGAGAAGTTGGCACCTATAGACAGTCCTAAGAACGGATTGATACCTATACCGACAAAAGCCTGGTGCAAGCCACCCTCGCCCGTGAAGGTCTGGGTCGTCGTGGTGGTAGAGCCGCCAACCGTCTCTTTTGACGAATAATTGTAGCCTACGTTAGTGAACGGAAGAACACCGGCACTCAGGCCAACCTTCGGAAACAGGCGGAACGTGGCTACTGCGTACTCAAAGTTGGCGTTACGGGCATTGACCTTCTTGCCGTTTTCCTCGAAATTGGTTAACTGAAGGGAAAGGCCCAGGTCGAAAATCATGGTGAGCGAATCAACCGAAGAATAAGAAGCAGGGTTCAGCACGTTGACCTGATTGCCCGAACGCAGGGCGTAGCCCAAGCCGTTCATGCCACGGTTGAAACCTTGTGACTGGTCGGACAACACACCAAGGCCATACTGACTGTAAGGCGAATTGGTGCCGCTTTGCGCCGACACACCCAACGTTATAGCCACCAAGAGGAGGCTGCACAAAAATACTTTTTTCTTAGTCATAAACTGTAGCAATCCGATGTTTTTCGGATAATGCGGTGCAAAATTACGGAAAAAAAATTAATTATACCTTATTAATTACGAATTATTTATTAATTTTGCATCGTGAAACATTTAAAAAGCATTTTTAGGACGGTTTGGATATGTGCGCTGATGCTTGTATCCACGTCACTATCAGCTGCGGATAACGACTCACTGATGGCCTCGATGGACTCCGTCGAGGTGTCACTCTTGACGTGTCAGCCTCACGAGGAGATATACAGCCTCTACGGCCACACGGCACTGAGGCTTCACGACCTGCGCAACGGACAGGACTGGGCGTTCAACTATGGGGTTTTCAATTTCAAGGCTCCGCATTTCGTCTGGCGCTTTGTCTTCGGACTGACCGACTACGAGCTGGGCGTTCTGCCCACCAGCATCTTCAAGAAGGAGTACGAAAAGTACGGCAGCATGGTGACCGAACAGGTGCTGAACCTGACAGCTCAGGAGAAGATGACCATCTACCGGCTGCTCTACATCAACGCACTGCCCGAAAACTGCACTTACCGCTATAACTACTTCTACGACAACTGCACCACCCGGGCCCGCGACATGGTGGAACGCTCTTTGAGCGGACAGCTGCGCTACGAGCCGCGAACCGGCCATGAACCCACCTTCCGCCAGATGGTGCACGACTGCACGAAGGGCCACCCATGGGCAGCCTGGGGCAACGACTTTCTGCTGGGGCTGAAGGCCGACTTGAAGACCGACCAACGACAGCAGGAGTTTCTGCCCAACAACCTGATGTACGACTTCGCCCGCGCCCAGACCGTCAGAGGCGACGGCCGCTACGTGCCGCTGGTCAAGGAGACGCGCACGCTGGTTCCGGCAGGAGTACAGATCATGGAGCCAGACTTTCCGCTTACGCCTACTCAGGCAGCACTGGTGCTGCTGGTGGTGTCGATAGTCATCTTTGGGCTGGAGTGGAAGCGCAAGCGCACCTTTCTCTGGTGGGACGTGTTGCTCATGGTCCTGCAGGGGGTGTTGGGACTCTTGCTTTTTGTCATGCTGTTCTCGCAACACCCCACGACAAGCCTCAACCTGCAGATACTCTTGTTCAACCCCCTACCCTTTATATATATATATAAGGTATATAGACAACAGACTACCCACTGGTGGAACCTGCTCACCGTCATGGTCATCCTGTTCTACATCGGCGGCATCTGGCAAGACTACGCCGAGGGAATGGAGATTGTGGCATTATGTTTGCTATTAAGATACTGGTCCAACTTAAGAAATGGGAAAAAATAAATACCTCTACATCACCTTGCTGTGTGTGCTCGGCATTCAGCAGGAGACGCTGGCACAGACGCTGTCGTCTGCGCCGAAACTGGTTGTCAACGTCACCATCGACCAGCTGCGTGCCGACTATCTGGAAACCTTTATTCCACTCTACCGTGCTGACGGTTTCCGACTACTGTTAGGACAGGGAAAAGTATATACCAACGCGTCGTACAACTTCGCACCCGTTGACAGAGCATCGGCCATCGCCACACTCGCCACGGGCACTACACCTTACTACCACGGCATAGTGGGTACCGAGTGGCTCAGCAAGCCCAAGCTGCAAACCGTCAACTGCATCAGCCTGACGCAAGGCTATAAGGCAGCTGCCAACCTGCAGACATCGACGCTGGGCGACGAGATGAAACTGGCATCGGAAGGCCTGTCGCTCGTCTATTCCTTTGCACCTACAGCCGATGCTGCCATTCTGTCAGCCGGACATGCCGCCACTGCCGTGGCATGGGTCAGCGACAGTCGCTGGGCTACGCTGAACTACGACCAGCCACTGCCAGAATGGATGAGCACCTTTACCCGGCAGACGGGCATTGCCACCGACGTGAACCAGAGCATCGCCGACATGGCCATCAAGTGCATTGAGCAAGCCAGCGTCGGAGTAGATGAACAGCCCGACGTGCTGAACGTCATATTCAAGCAAGGCGCCACACCGCGCGACACCTACATCAGCCTGGACTACAACATAGCCCGGCTGATTAACCGCTTAGAGGCACGCATCGGCCACAGCCGCTACTTGCTGGTAGTGACCGGAACAGGATACTCAGAGGAAAAAGACAAACCCGGCAGCGAGGAGCGCTTCCATATTCCCACCGGCAAGTTCAACATCGTTCGCACGTCGAACCTGCTCAATATGTACCTCGGAGCCATCTACGCACCCGCCAAATACATTGAAACCTGCTACAGGAACCAACTCTTCCTGAACCTGCAGCTCATAGAGCGACTGAACATCAACCTGAGCGAACTGCTGAAGCGCTCGCAAGACTTTCTCATCCAGGTGGAGGGTGTGCGCAACGTCTATACCAGCACACAGCTCATGACCAGCGAGAACTCACGGTTAGAGAAGATTCGCAACGGCTACTGCATCGACAAGTGCGGCGACCTGATGATAGAGGTAGCACCAGGCTGGAAACTCGTCAACGAGGAGCGTAACGAGAACATTCCCCAAAGAACGAGTTTCTTCTCATTCCCCATCATTTTCTACGGTTCAACACTCAGTAAAGAAACCATACAGACACCGGTAACGGTTGACCGTATTGCGCCCACCGTGGCCAAGGCCATCCGCATCAGGGCACCAAACGCCTGCAGCTCGGAACCCTTGTTCTGACCCCAGAAGCCATAGTGGCCCCAGCAGGCATAGTGGCCCCAGCAGGCATAGTAGCCCCAGCAGGCCCAGTAGGCATAGTAGCCCCAGTAGCCCCAGCCAAAAAAAATAGTAACAAAACAAGAATAAGAATATGAACTTTACAAAATTATTAAAGTCGCTCTTCGGCGACAAATCGTCAAGAGACATGAAACTTATCCAGCCACTGGTGGAGAAGGTGAAAGCCTGCACACCGGCCATAGAGAAGCTGGATAACGACGCACTGCGTGCTCGCACCAAGGAACTACAGCAGCAAGTGCAACAATCGGCCAAGGAACAGAAGCAGCAGATTGAGCAGCTGAAAGCCAAGATTGAAGAAACGCCCATCGAGGAGCGTGCCGAAATCTTCGACCAGATAGACAAACTGGAAAAAGAAGCGCTCGAGGTCTATGAGAAGGCCCTCAACGAGGTAGGCCCGGAGGTATTTGCCATCGTCAAGGAGACGGCACGCCGCTTCGCCGAGAACGAGGAAACCATCGTTACCGCCACCGAGTTTGACCGCGAACTGGCTTCCGACCCGCGCAAGGACTTCATCACCATTGACGGCGACAAAGCCATCTACCACAACCACTGGACAGCCGGCGGCAACGACCTGAAGTGGGAAATGATTCACTACGACGTGCAGCTCTTCGGCGGCGTGGTACTGCATCAAGGTAAAATAGCCGAGATGGCAACCGGTGAAGGTAAGACGCTCGTGGCCACGCTGCCTGTCTTCCTGAACGCACTGACGGGTAATGGCGTACACGTGGTGACGGTCAACGACTATCTGGCCAAGCGTGACTCCGAGTGGATGGGGCCGCTCTACATGTTCCACGGCCTCTCGGTAGATTGTATCGACAAGCACCAGCCCAACTCGCCGGCCCGTCGCCGAGCCTACCAGGCCGACATCACCTTCGGAACGAACAACGAGTTCGGCTTCGACTACCTGCGTGACAACATGGCCGTATCGCCGGCCGACCTCGTACAACGTTCACACAACTACGCCATCGTCGATGAGGTTGACTCCGTGCTGATTGACGATGCCCGTACACCACTTATCATATCCGGTCCCGTACCTAAGGGTGACGACCAGATGTTTGAAGAGTACCAGCCACTGGTGGAACGCCTCGTCGGCGTACAGCGCCAACTGGCTACCCAGTATCTGGCCGAAGCCAAGCAGAAAATCAGCAAGGGACAGGAGACGAAAGACCAGAAGCTGATCGAAGAGGGCTTCCTCTCGCTCTTCCGTTCTCACAAGGCGCTGCCTAAGAACAAGCCGCTCATCAAGTACCTCTCAGAGGAAGGCATCAAGGCCGGCATGCTGAAGACCGAGGAGACCTACATGGAGAACAACAACCGACGCATGCCCGAGGCCGTGGAGCCTCTGTACTTCGTGGTCGATGAGAAACTGAACTCCTGCGACCTGACTGACAAGGGTACCGCTTGGCTGGCCGATCAGGTAAACGACAAGGACCTCTTCGTGCTGCCCGATATTGCCGCTGAGCTCTCAGCCCTCGAGAACGAGAAGGACCTCACCGACCAGGAGCGTCTGGACAAGAAGGACGAACTGCTCAACCACTACGCCGTCCAGAGCGAGCGCGTACACACCCTGCAGCAGCTGCTCAAGGCTTACTGCATGTTCAACAAGGACGACGAGTATGTAGTCATAGACGGCGAAGTGAAGATTGTCGATGAGCAGACAGGCCGCATCATGGAGGGCCGCCGCTGGAGCGACGGTCTGCACCAGGCCGTAGAGGCCAAGGAGCACGTCAAGGTGGAGGCTGCCACACAGACCTTTGCCACCATTACGCTGCAAAACTACTTCCGCATGTACCACAAGCTGGCCGGTATGACCGGTACTGCCATTACCGAGGCTGGCGAGTTCTGGGACATCTACAAGCTCGATGTGGTGGAAATTCCCACCAACCGTCCTGTCATTCGTAACGACCAGAACGACCGCGTCTATAAGACCCAGCGTGAGAAGTATAACGCCGTGATTGAAGAGATTATCCAGATGCGTGAGAGCGGACGTCCGACGCTGGTGGGTACCACGTCGGTAGAAATCTCCGAACTGCTCTCCAAGATGCTCAGCATGCGCCAGATACCCCACCAGGTGCTGAATGCCAAACTGCACCAGAAGGAGGCCGACATCGTGGCACTGGCCGGTCAATCGACCAACGGACTGGGTGCCGTCACCATTGCTACGAACATGGCCGGTCGTGGTACCG
>DGTH01000005.1:0-9702 GCA_002393705.1 Prevotella sp. UBA4341
GCGGTAACAACCTCTGGCTCTGGACTCGCATGCCCGATGACCGTGAGTCCAACTTCTCAAGCTCCGGCGGTGCCACTGGTGCCTATCCTACCATGAAGCGTATCAACTTCGGTATCAAATTTAATCTTTAATTTACAAGAACGATGAAAAAGATTATAAGTCATTATATATTCATGGGGCTGGCAGCAGTATCACTCAGTTTTAGTATGTCAGCCTGCACTGACTACCTCGACAAGGAGCCGGACTCTGACGTGGGTGCTGACGAAGCCTTCAAGAACTTCACCAACTTCCAGGGTTTTGTCGAGGAGGCATATAACTGTATCCCCAACAAAGAATCGAACTTCTGGTGCTGCACCTTCAACTGGGGTGAGGACGAGCTGATGAACACTGGCGGTGGCGACAGCCACGTGACAGCTCACTTCGACCTGGGTGACTACCGTAACTGGTACAACAACGACCAGAGCTTCCTGCACCGTAACGCAGCTAACCTGAGCACCACGTCAAACGACAAGTTTGCCCACTCTTTGGAGCATGCCTGGTACTGCGTGCGCAAGATGAACATCGGACTGGAGAACCTCGACCGCATGACCGATGCTACGACTGAAGAGCGTAACCTTATTAAGGGTCAGCTGCTGTTCTTCCGTGCCTGGTGGCACTTCGAGCAGATGATTTACTTTGGCGGTCTGCCTTACGTTGACCGCTCGCTGCCTGCCGACGAGGTGCTCACGCTGCCGCGTCTGTCGTTCCAGGAGTGTGCCCAGCGCTGTGCTGAGGACTTCCGTGCTGCTGCCGACCTGCTGCCCAACAACTGGGACCAGACTACCATTGGTCGTAAGACGCTGGGTAAGAACGACCTGCGCATTACGAAGGTTTGCGCCCTGGGTTACATGGGTAAGGCGCTGCTGTGGGCTGCTTCTCCGCTGAACGAGAACGGTGCCCAGACCGGTGCTTCAAAGAATGGTGTTACCTATAAATATAATGTGGAGCTGGCAAGCCGTGCAGCCGATGCACTGGCTGAGGCTATTGCCAACATCGAAAGCGGTAACTCACCTTACGCTCTGGCTGATTTCAAATATACTGACATCTACAACCACGAGCCTGACAAGAGCTACACCACTAACTTCTCTGACATTTTCTACACCACCGGTCAGAGCTGGAAGATGCCTGGCACGGTAGAGGCTATCATGCGTGGCCCGATGCCCGACATCAATGGTTCGAACTGGAACTTTGCCAAGCTGTGGGGACCGAAGGTCAACAACCTCGTAGAGCACGACGCCATCATTCACATGCCGACGGCTAACTACATTCACTATGCTTACGGTATGGCTAATGGACTGCCACTCGATGACCCCGATTCAGGCTGGGACCCCACTCATCCCTACAAGGATCGTGACCCCCGCTTCTATCACGACATCATGTTCGACGGATTCAAGTTCCTGAACACGACACCCTCTGCTGACGACAAGCCCTACCAGTACCTGGAAATGTTTACTGGCGGTAACATGGTTCCCTCAGGCAACCCGCAGCGCTCGGCCGACGGTAGCCGCACCGGCTACTTCTGCCAGAAGCTGGTTCCCCACCAGTGTAACAAGTACGACGGCATGTATAACTGGGGTGGTGCCCTTCAGACCTATCTGCCCTACATGCGCGTGGCCGACATCTATCTGATGTATGCTGAGGCTGGTGCAGCCGTTCAGGGTGCAGGCTACAAGAACAGCAAGTGTGCCCATACTGCTGTCGATGCTATCAACGTACTGCGTGACCGCGTAGGTGCTGGCCACGTGGCTGATAAGCTGGCAGCCGACAAGAACAAGTTTATGGATGAGGTTCGCCGTGAGCGTGCCTGTGAGCTGGCCTTCGAGGGCTTCCGCTGGAACGACCTGCAGCGCTGGCTGTTGCTGACCGAGTATCCTTACAACATCAAGACTCGCGTAGAGTTCAGCCGTGTCGGTAACTTCGACTACACGAAGAATGACCCGCGCGATGCAGAGGTTGCTGGATTCAATGATTATGGAACAGTCGTCGTAGAACGTAACTTCAGCACCAAGCACTACCTGCTGCCGCTGAAGGAAAGCGACGTTTATCTCTACTCAGAATATCCGCAGAACCCCGGATGGTAACCAAATAAAATGAGTAATTAGAAATTAGAAACTAAAAATTATGATTACTAAGAATATAAAATACATTTCTTTGGCTCTCTGCCTGACGGTAGGTCTGCCTGTTGCAGCCCAAACGGAGACTGCAGCCGACTCGACCCAGGTCAACGTAGCCTTCCGAAAGGTGGCTCAGGAAGACATCATGGGCGGCGTATCGACGCTGAACTATCGGGAGCTGATGGATAAGAACTACAACACCTACAGCCTTGACAACATGCAGGGTTATGTAGCTGGCTACAACGGAGCCGGTATGTGGGGACTGACTGAACAGTTGGTGCTCATTGACGGTGTTCCCCGTGCTGCCGATAACGTGAAGCCCGACGAGATAGAGACCATCACCTTCATGAAGGGTGCGCAGGCCGTAGTGCTCTACGGTAGCCGTGCTGCCCAGGGCGTGGTGCTCATCACCACCAAGCGTGGTCACATCAACGACGGACTGAGCGTAACGGCCCGTATCAACACCGGTTGGAACGTGGCAAAGGCCTATCCCGAATACTTGGGTTCGGCCGAATACATGACGCTCTACAACGAGGCCCGCGCCAACGACGGCATGGCTCCCCTCTACACGCAGGAGCAGATTTACAACACGGCCTTAGGCACGAACCCCTACCGCTATCCTAACGTGAACTTCTACTCTTCCGACTACATCAAGAAGGCTTTCAACCGCACTGATGCTACGGCAGAGATTCAGGGTGGTAACGACCGTGCCCGCTTCTATGCTAACGTGAGCTACTACCGCGTGGGCGACCAGCTGAAGTTTGGTGAGGCCAAGCACAACTACACCGACCGTTTCAACGTTCGTGGTAATGTTGACTTGCGCATCAACAACTTCATTACGGCTTACGTCAATGCCAATGCTACCTATTATAATGCCAATGGTGCCAACAGCAACCAGGACGGCAACTTCTGGGAGATGGCAGCCTCGTGGCGCCCCAACCGCGTCAGCCCGCTGATTCCCATCAGCTATCTGGACCCCAACGCTGTGGCTGCCCGTACGCTGATTGACAATACGAACAACATCTTCGACGGCATGTTCCTTGCCGGTTCACAGACTGACCTGACCAACATCATTGCCGACTACTATGCAGCAGGCGACAATACGTGGACCAGCCGTCAGTTCCAGTTCGACGCAGGCGTCAACTTCGACCTGAGCAGCCTGCTCAAGGGTCTGAGCTTCCACGCCATGGTGGGCGTTGACTACGCTACCAGCTACAGCAAGTCGTTCAACAACACTTATGCTACGTTCGAACCGACGTGGAGCTCCTACAACGGTCAGGACGTCATTGTGGCGCTGAACAACCACGGTACGGTTGACAAGCACTCCGGCGTCCAGAACATCTCCGGTTCTACCGACAACCAGACCATTGCCTTCAATGCTCACTTCGACTACAAGCGCACCTTCGCCGATGTGCACAACTTTAGCGCCATCCTCGTGGCTAACGGCTACCAGCAGTCTAACTCGGGCGTGTACCATAAGCTCAGCAATGCCAACCTCGGCCTGCAGCTGGCTTACAACTACGCCAAGACCTATTATGCCGACTTTGCCATCGCTACCCCGTGGTCAGCTCGTCTGCCGGAAGGCAAGCGCGCAGGCTTCTCTCCCTCGCTTACCCTGGGCTGGAGACTCTCCAACGAGAAGTTCATGGAGGGCAGCATCTTCGACGACCTGACCATCAGCGCCAGCGCCAGTAGCCTGAAGACCGACATAGGCATCAGCGACTACTACATGTACCAGCAGACCTACCAGTGGGGCGGCTGGTGGGACTGGAACGGACAGACCGGCCACAACGACGTGCAGGCACGCCGTGGCGGTAACGACGATTTCGGTTATATCAAGCGTAACGAGATTTCTGCCAATCTGCATGCCGAGCTGCTGCAGCGTTCACTCTCGGTCGATGCTTCGTTCTTCACCAACAAGATTGACGGTGGCGTCATCAGCGCCGGCAACCAGGTGCCCAGCTACTTTACGTCTTGGCACATTGGAGAGCAGACAGGTTTCGTACACAACCTGAACTACAACGTTGACAGCCGCACAGGCTTCGACCTCGCCGTGAACTACAAGAAGAACTTTGGCGAGTTCGGGTTCCAGGCCGGCCTCAACCTCACTCACTACACCACCAATGCCAGCAAGCGTGACGACACCAACTATGCCGATGCTTACCAGCACCGTCAGGGCAAGCCCATCGATACCGTCTGGGGTTACGAGTGCTTAGGCTTCTTCCAGGATCAGGCCGACATTGACAATTCGCCCACGCAGACCCTGAGCGGTAACGTGAAGCCTGGTGACCTGAAGTACAAGGACCAGAACGGCGACGGTGTCATCGATACCAAGGACCAGGTCGATCTGGGCAAGGGTGGCTGGTATGGTTCTCCCACGACGCTGGGTGTCAACCTCACCTTCAAGTACAAGAACTTCACACTCTTCGTGCTGGGTGTAGGCGGCTTCGGTGGCCACGCCATGAAGAGCAACAGCTACTGGTGGATTGACCAGGAGGACAAGTACTCGGCAGCCGTGCGTGGCCGCTGGACTCCTGAGACAGCTGCTACAGCTTCTTATCCGCGCCTGACCACTCAGAGTGGTGCCAACAACAACACCAACTCCGACTTCTGGATTTACTCTACTTCTCGTTTCGACCTGGCAAAGGTTCAGCTTACCTACGACTTCCCGAAGTCCATCTTCGGCGACTGCTTCGTCAAAGGCCTCTCCATCTATGCCAGCGGCAACAGCCTGCTGACACTTGCCAAGGAGCGTAAGTTGCTGGAAATGAATGTAGGCAGTGCACCTCAGACACGGTTCTACAATCTCGGTGTTAAAGTGCAGTTCTAAAGAAAGTAATAAGAAAAATCGAAGATTATGAAACTGAAGAATATCATTATACTTGGCGCTGCAACGGTAGCTCTTACTGCCTGCGACGACCTCTTTAAGCCGGCTCTGGAAAACAATCTGGAAATCGACCAGATGTATAACGACCCGACCTTTGCACGTGGCATCCTCGACAATGCGTTCCTGCTGCTTCCCTACGATGCCAGTCCCAATACTGACGTAGCTACCGACGACGCCGTGTCGAACGATGCTACCAACGACTACAAGCGAATGGCGCTGGGCAACTGGGCTTCCGACATGAACCCCGTCAGCCAGTGGAACAGCCGCTATCACGCCATTCAGTACTGTAACCTGTTCCTCGAGAACTGTGACCAGGTGCTTTGGGACTACTCTTCCGAATCACTCAACCAGATGCACAAGGACCTCTATAAGGGTCAGGCCTACGCCCTGCGCGGACTGCAGCTGTTCTACCTGCTGCGTGCTCATGCCGGCATGGTGGGTGGCCAGCTCATGGGTGTGCCCATTCATCTGGCTTCTGAGGATGCTTCCTCTGATTTTAACCTGCCGCGTAACACCTTCAAGGAGTGTGTTGACCAGATTATGGCCGACTTCGACGAGGCACTGAAGTACCTGCCCCAGAAGTACGGCGACGTCTCGGCAGAAGAAGTACCTGCCAAGTACAAGCAGCTTGGTGCCGACGATGCTGAGTACAACCGTGCTTTCGGTAACATGCAGCGTGGTAAGATAGACGGCCGCATGATTGCTGCCTTCAAGGCCCAGGTGGCCATTTTCGCCGCTTCTCCGGCTTACGAGTCAGCTGGTGCTGCAACGTGGGAGCAGGCTGCCCAGTATGCTGCTGCCAGTCTGCAGAACGCCGGTGGCGTCTCGGGTATCGACCCCACGGGTTGGAAGTGGTTTAGCAACAAGACGTTCATCGACGGTTTCGGCTTCACCGACCCTGACCCCGCAGAAATCTGCTGGCGCGGTACGGTAGGCGAAAACCACAACCTGGAGGCCGACTTCTATCCTCCCTCGCTCTACGGTAAAGGACGTCTGAACCCCACGCAGAACCTGGTCGATGCATTCCCCATGGCTAACGGCTATCCTATTACCGCCGCTGCCTCTGGCTACAATGCTAACGACCCCTATGCAGGCCGTGACCCCCGACTGCAGGAGTACATCCTCGTCAATGGTGCTACTCAGGGTGTAAACGCTACGCCCATCAATACCGCTGCCGATGCTACGACGCTCGACGGGCTGAACCGTGAGAACGGACGTTCTACCACCACTGGTTACTACCTGCGTAAGCTCCTGCGCGACGACGTCAACCTCGACCCGTCAAGCACCACCGACAAGAAGCACTTCGGTGCCCGCATACGTTATACCGAAATCTTCCTCGACTATGCTGAGGCTGCCAACGAGGCCGCTGGCCCCCGTGCTAACGTGGGTGGAGCAAACTATTCTGCCTACGACGTCATCAAGGCCATTCGCCAGCGTGCCGGCGTAGGTGGTACGGACGATCCCTACCTCGAGGAGTGTGCCGCTTCTAAGGACAAGATGCGCGAGCTCATTCGCAACGAGCGCCGACTGGAGCTCTGCTTCGAGAACCACCGCTTCTGGGACCTGCGCCGCTGGAAGGCTAACCTCACCGAGACGGCCCGTGGCGTCAACATCACCACCAATACTGCCGGAAGCCTGGTCTTCAAGCCGTTCGACGTAGAGCCGCGCAACTATCAGGACTATATGTACTATGGCCCCATTCCATACTCTGAGATCATTAAGTGGAGCAATCTGCAACAGAATGACGGATGGAAGTAAAGTAACAATGTAAAATTCTAAAACAACTATGAATAAGAAAAATATTTCACGTTTCATCTTTGCCTGCCTCGTAGGCAGCGCCCTCAGCGCTTCACTGACAGGCTGTAAGAACGGCGATGCCTCGTTCGACGACTTCGAGGGCGGTACCACCGTATATTTCCCCTACCAGTACCCCGTGCGTACCATCGTCCTGGGTGACGACGATTACGACACCTCGCTCGACAAGGCCCACCAGTGCCAGATTAAGGCCACCTTCGGCGGTTCCTACAATGGCACTAACGGTTCGGTGACCGTAGCTGTTGACCCCACGCTGGTCAACAACCTGACCTTCGAGGACGGCACGCCCGTCAAGGCCATGCCCGACAGCTACTACTCGCTCTCTACGACCAACCTGGCCTTTAACGGCACCTTCAACGGTACCACCACCGTCCAGCTGACTGACGCTTTCTTCAACGACCCCGATGCCGTAAAGAATACCTACGTCATTCCTTTGGTGATGACCGGCCAGACGGGCTTCGGCAAGATTCTTGCCGGCGAGCTGAACGAGGGCGCTACCGCTGTTCGTACTGACGAGTCGGCCTGGGCTGTCAAGCCTATGGACTACATTCTCTACTGCGTGAAGTTCCAGAACAAATATACTGGCTGGTGGCTGACTAATGGCGACACCTCTATCGACAACATCGAGAAGGCTGGAACCGTTGAAATCAAGACCCGTTCGCTTACCCAGAGCATCTATACCGTCACTAACGAGGGCAAGAGCGCCGACCTGCTGCTCACCTTCGACGGCAGCGACAACTGCACCATCAGCTCGCTGACCGACGGCGTGACGGCTACGGGCACGGGCAAGTTTACCGACCAGGGAGCTAAGAAGTCGTGGGGCGACAAAGACCGCGACCTCATGGAGCTGAACTACACCGTCAACTTCAGCGACGGCACCTCATTCTCCAAGAACGAGAAACTGGTCTGGCAGCGTAGCGGTGTCAGCCTGACCGGTGCCTCTAAGGAGTTTTCGCCTGTTTATACTAAGTAAATCGTAAATGAAAAAGGATTAATTATGAAACAGAATATTTTTAGTAAATATGCAGCCTACCTGCTCTTAGCACTCCCCCTCGGGGGAGTCGGAGGGGGGCTCCTTACTTCCTGTGCTGACGAGTTCGACCAGAACTATTCGGTTGACAAGCCCGCCCGCCTGGCAGAGTATGCCTACCTGGACAGCTACCAGCCGCTGAAGAACTACGTTGACCGTTCCAAATACCCAAACTTCAAGTTGGGTATTGGAACCACGGCCAGCGAATACGTCAAGCAGGAACTCGTTTACGCCCTGACCAACTCGAACTTCGACGAGACCGTTGCCGGCAACGCTATGAAAATGGCCTCGTGCGTTAACGACAAAGGTGAAATGAACTTTGCCCCAGTCAGCGAGTATGTAAATACCGCTACTGACGCCGGTCTCAGCGTCTATGGCCACACGCTGGCTTGGCATGCGCAGCAGCCCGTCAAGTGGCTCAACAGCCTGATGAAAGACAAAGAACTCGACATAGACCCTGATGCGCTCATGGAGACGCTGGTCACTTCGAAAGACTATTCTGGCATGGCCGACGGCCCCTTCCCACACTATCCTATGGGATGCGAACCGCCCATTGTCAATGGTGCCCTTCACTTCGTGCCCACGGGCGCTTGGTCACAATTCTTCATCTTCCCCGGAGGTGAGAATTCGCTGACCGAAGGCAACTACCTCGTTCGCCTCTATATGGCTTCCGACAAAGATGCCGACGGCGTACAGCTGACCGTACAAAACGGTTGGGGTGGCGACGCTCAGAATCTTACACAGCCTGTGCCCGTCGTGGCAGGCGACGAGATTTACGAACTGAAATTCTCTGGCATTGTAGGCGGTAACTACGATGTCATCCTGAAGCCCCAGACAGCCGATGCCACGCTCGACGTGAAGAAGATTGAGTTCTACAAACTTGAGAGTCCTGCCATTGAGGTAGAGGAGGAAGTAACAGTCAAGACTTATACTGACGGTCCGTTCCCCTTCTACGCCATGGGCTGTGAGCCTCCCGTCATCAATGGTGCCATCCACTTCGTGCCCACGGGCGCCTGGTCGCAGTTCTTCTGTTTCCCTGGTGGCGAGAACCCGCTGACCGAGGGTGACTACGTCTTCTATCTCGACCTTGAGGCCAGCAAAGATGCCAGCGGCGTACAGTTTACCATTCAGAATGGTTGGGGTGGCGACGCTCAGAATCTCACTCAAGCCGTGCCCGTAGTAGCAGGACGCCATACTTACAAGCTCAACTTCCCAGGTGTAACGGCTGACCCAAGTCCTAATTATGACTGCATCCTGAAGCCTCAGACTGCTGATGCCATTCTTGACCTCTATTCTGTCAGAGTATGCAAGATTCAGAAGATGAACTCCATTCCTCTGACTCCCGAGGAGAAGAAGGACACCCTGACCTGGGCCATGGAGAAGTGGATCAGCGGCATGATGGAGGCCTGCGAGGGCAAAGTCATGGCGTGGGATGTGGTCAACGAGGCCATCTCCGGCGGTCAGCCTGACGGCGAGGGCGTCTATGCCCTGCAGCACGCTACGCCCGACAATGTCAACGACTTCTTCTGGCAGGACTATCTGGGCGACCTCGACTACGTGCGCACAGCTGTACGCCTGGCTCGCCAGTACGGTCCCGAGGGCGTCAAGCTCTTCATCAACGACTACAACCTGGAGAGCGACTGGGACCAGAACGGCAAGCTGAAGAGCCTCATCAAGTGGATTGAGCGCTGGGAGGCTGACGGCACGACGAAGATTGACGGTATTGGCAGCCAGATGCACATCTCCTGCTATGCCAACCCCACTACTCAGGAGAGCAAGAAGAAGGCCATCGAGAACATGCTGAAGCTCATGGCTGC
>DGTH01000005.1:9821-11586 GCA_002393705.1 Prevotella sp. UBA4341
AACACCGTCATGACGGCCGACATGACCGAGGAGCAGCACATGCAGATGGCTGAGCTCTACAGGTGGATTATTGAGAAGTATCTTGAAATCGTACCCTCCGCCCAGCAGTGGGGCATCTGCCAGTGGTGTGCCACTGACGCTCCTGCCGGTGGTGGCTGGCGTGGCGGTGAGCCCGTTGGCCTGTGGGATACCGATTATTACCGCAAGCATACCTACGGCGGATTTGCCGACGGTCTGGCCGGTAAGTAAAACCATTACCCACACGAAAAGGGTAATTTTTAGAACTTTACATTTGTTAATGTCCGGGTCTGCGAAGATCCGGGCATTTTTTAATGGCAAATAGCAGTGAGTTTGTGAAAAAAGCTGTACCTTTGTACCCGGTTTTTAGGACGCAGCAACCATTATGCATCATCATTATACGAAGAAAGAAGAGTACTGGAACTCCTGGTCACACGCAGGAGGCATTCTGCTGGGAGTCATCATCGGCACCATCTTTCTGGTCATGTGCTTTCAGGGCGAGAACGGCTGGGCCCGTCTGGGCGTGTCGCTCTACCTCTTCGGCATGTTGGGCTCCTACATAGCCTCTACCGTCTATCACGCCGTGAGTCAGCGCTCCAAGTGGCGCGAACGCCTGCGCCGCTGGGACCATGCAGCCATCTATTGGCACATAGCCGGCTCCTACTCGCCGCTCACGCTGACGGCACTCCGCCAGCAGGACTACTGGGGCTGGGGGCTCTTCGCCTTTGTCTGGCTCTGCGCCATCGTGGGCACCACCATCAGTTTCATCCACCTCAAGCAGCACTCTAACGTTGAGACCTTCTGCTTCTGCGGCATGGGGCTCAGCGTGCTGGTAGCCTTCAAGCCGCTGCTTCTTACGGTGAGCACGGCGGCCGTGGCGTGGATCATTGCCGAGGGAGTGTGCTACCTGACGGGAGCCGTCTTCTACAGCATCAATAAGAAGAAGTACATGCACACCGTCTTCCACTTCTTCGTCCTTGCGGGCAGCATCTGCCACATCGTCGCCGTATGGGATGTGCTCATGGACTACCTGTAATCACTACCAGCGTTTTTTATTTTTCTTGCAACAATGCCACACTTGCAACATGCGTTGAAAGTCAGAGAGTTACGCGTGACATTATGGTGGCAAGTGTGGCAAGAAACTTGCAAATGTGGCACTCTTCCGTAAAAAGGGTTGATATATCCGTAAATCGTGTAGTCATTATTTGACAGAAATTTCGTACCTTTGCAACATCAAGACAGAAGAATCATAGAATATTGAGACAATGAAACAGAAATTTTTCCTCATGCTATTCGCCCTTATGCTTTCTATTACGGCTATGGCACAAGAGACGATTTTCCCAACGAAGTTCACGGCTCCCAACGTGCGCCACTGGAATGGTGCCACACCGTGGAGCGACTGCGAGTGTATGACCATCAGCGACATCGTGGCAGGCGAGGAACATGCCGTGCAACTTAGGAAAGTGACTGACGAGGAATTTACATCACCCATCAAACATGAGACCATGATTGTAAGATTAGCCGAAATCGAGGTATATCCTGAGCATCTGACGGAATACCTGAAGTTCGCGGGTGAGGTGGACCGTCTGAGCGTGGAGCGTGAACCGGGCGTCGTCTGCCTCTTCCCGATGCAGAGTGCCGATGACTCCACGCAGATTCGCATCCTCGAAATCTATGCCTCTGAGGAAGCCTATCAGAGCCACATCAAGACGGAGCACTTCTTAAAGTACAAGCAGGGCACGCTCCA
>DGTH01000154.1:0-7011 GCA_002393705.1 Prevotella sp. UBA4341
ACGGCACCAAGTTCGGCAAGACCGAAAAAGGCAATATCTGGCTCGATCCGGAGAAGACTTCCCCGTATGAGTTCTACCAGTTCTGGCTCAACGTGAGCGACGAGGATGCTGAGCGCTACATCAAGATATTCACCTCGCTCGACAAGGAAACCATCGACGCGCTGGCAGAGGAACACAAGCAAGACCCCGGCCGTCGCGTCCTGCAGCGCCGACTGGCTGAGGAGGTCACCGTCATGGTTCACTCGCAGGAAGCACTCGACACCGCCATCGAGGCCTCGAACATCCTCTTTGGCAAATCGACCAAGGAAGCCCTGCAGAAGCTCGACGAGCAGACGTTCCTCGATGTCTTCGACGGCGTGCCCCAGTTTGAGATTGAGAAAGACCAGCTGGGTCAGCCGGCCATCGACCTGCTTACAGCTGCTGCGCCCGTCTTCCCCTCAAAAGGCGAGATGCGCAAAATGGTTCAGGGCGGCGGCGTCAGCCTCAACAAGGAGAAACTGACCGACCAGAACCGTGCCATAACGGCCGAGGACCTCATCGACGGCAAGTACCTCCTGGCCCAGAAGGGTAAGAAGAATTACTACCTGCTTATCGTAAAATAACAAATAAAGGTACGAAAAATTTGGCGGTACGCTAAATTTTCCGTACCTTTGCACCCGCATTGTCCAATGGTGTAATGGTAGCACAACAGGTTTTGGTTCTGTTTGTGGTGGTTCGAATCCGCCTTGGACAACACACAACAATACTTAGAAACTATGAAGACAAACTACGAAATCCGTTATGCTGCGCATCCGGAGGATGCTAAAAGCTATGACACCCAGCGTATCCGCCGCGACTTTCTTATTGAGAAAGTCTTTTCTGCTGACGAAGTAAACATGGTTTATTCAATGTACGACCGCATGGTTGTCGGTGGTGCGATGCCCGTGGCCGAATGCCTCAAGCTCGAAGCCATTGACCCGCTGAAGGCTCCCTTCTTCACCACGCGCCGCGAGGTCGGCATTTTTAACGTGGGAGGTGCCGGCTGCGTCAAGGTGGGCGACGAGACCTTTGAACTCGACTTCAAGGAGGCTCTCTACATTGGCCGTGGCGACCGTGACGTCGTGTTCTGCTCGAAGGACCCGAAACAGCCCGCCAAGTTCTACTTCAACTCTACCACAGCCCACAAGGAGTACCCCTCGAAGAAGATTACCAAGGCTGATGCCGTAGTGGCTCACATGGGTAGCCTCGAAATGTCCAACGAGCGCAACATCAACAAGATGATTGTCAACCAGGTGCTGCCTACCTGTCAGTTGCAGATGGGCATGACCGAGCTGTCCACGGGCAGCGTATGGAACACCATGCCGGCCCACGTGCACTCACGCCGTATGGAGGCTTACTTCTACTTCGAGGTGCCTGAGGGCCAGGCCATCTGCCACTTCATGGGCGAGGTCACGGAGACACGCCACATCTGGATGCGCGGCGACCAGGCCGTACTCTCGCCCGAATGGAGCATCCACTCTGCTGCCGCTACCCATAACTACACCTTCATCTGGGGCATGGGCGGAGAGAATTTAGACTACGGCGACCAGGATTTCTCGCTTATTACAGACTTAAAATAACCAAGCTACTATGACTAATCCGTTTTCATTAGAAGGCAAAAACGCCTGGATAACCGGCGCCTCGTACGGCATCGGTTTCAACATTGCCAAAGCCTTTGTCGCTGCCGGCATTAAGAACATCATCTTCAACGACATTAACGAGGCAGCCCTTGAGCGCGGCCTGAACAACTACCGCGAGGCTGGTATTGAGAACGTCAAGGGCTACGTCTGCGACGTAACCAAGGAGGACGACGTGAAAGCTCTCGTCGAGAAGATTCACGCCGAGGTAGGCCAGATTGACATCCTGGTCAACAACGCCGGCATCATTAAGCGCATCCCCATGCACGAAATGAAACGTCAGGAGTTCCAGCAGGTCATTGACATCGACCTCGTAGGCCCGTTCATCGTCAGCTCTGCCGTTCTGCCCGAAATGATGGAGCGCCGCGAAGGCAAGATTATCAACATCTGCTCCATGATGTCCGAACTGGGCCGCGAGACGGTCAGTGCCTACGCTGCTGCCAAGGGTGGCCTGAAGATGCTCACCCGCAACATCTGCTCTGAATACGGCAAGTACAACATCCAGTGCAACGGCATCGGCCCGGGCTACATTGCCACACCTCAGACGGCCCCCCTGCGCGAGCGTCAGCCCGACGGAAGCCGTCACCCCTTCGACTCGTTCATCTGTGCCAAGACGCCTGCCGGACGCTGGCTGGAGCCCGAGGAGCTGGGCGGCCCCGCCGTCTTCCTGGCCTCTCACGCCTCTGACGCCGTCAACGGCCACATCCTTTATGTCGATGGCGGCATCCTGGCTTACATTGGCAAGCAGCCCTAAACTTACGACATGAAGATTTGCATTTTCTGCTCGGCAAACCAGAACATCGACCCCGACTTCTTCCTTCTGACGGAGGAGTTGGGTCGTTGGGCGGCCTCTCAGGGTCACACCATCGTGTTTGGCGGAGTAAGAAGCGGTCTCATGGAGTGCGTGGCCAAAGCCGCCAAGGAAGCCGGCGGACAGACCATCGGCGTAGTGCCTCAGATTATTCTGGAGCAGGGTCGCCAGAGCGACTACGTGGATGTAGAGATTCCGTGTAGCGACCTGAGCGACCGCAAGTCGCTCATGCTGGCTCAGAGCGACGTGTTCGTGGCTCTGCCTGGCGGCATAGGCACGCTCGACGAAATCTTTGACATCGTTGCTTCCCGCACCATCGGATTACACCAGAAGCCCCTCATTGTCTATAACATGAAGGGCTTCTGGAATTGTTTTGTCACGCTGCTTGACTCGTTGCAGCAGCAGGATGTAGTACGTGGCCGTTGGCAGGACTACATCCAGATTGTCACTTCGCTTGAGGAGCTAAAAGCCGCTCTGCCATAGCCCGGCCCAAGGCTTCACACTGGGCCGTCGTCTCCGGTGTCAGGCTCTGCTTAATCTCTACGGGCTCGCCCACGGGTTCGTAGTGCAGGCGTTCCTCGTTCCAGCGCTGTATCTCGCCGACGGCCTTCGAGGCCCAGCCGTAAGAGCCGAACCATCCTAACAGGTGGTTCTTGATGTCCTTGCCGGCCAGCTCTGAGAGCAGCACGTCCATTTCGTGGTAGAGCGCGGTGTTGTACGTTGGCGCACCCACAATGAGGCCCCTGTAGCGGAAGATGTCACGGATGATGTAGGAGTGGTGGGTCTTCGAGACGTTATATACCACGATGTTCTTCAGTCCGGCCTCCGAGGCAGCACGTGCAATGACCTCGGCAGCTCGCTCCGTATTACCGTACATGGTGCCGTAGCAGATGACGAGGCCAGGCTCAGTCTCGTACCGCGACAGCTGGTCGTAGATGCCCACCACCCGCTCTATGTACTCGTGCCACACGGGGCCGTGGGTGGCGCAGATGTAGTCGAGCTTCACGCCGCTGAGCTTCTTCAGTGCGTTCTGCACGGGCGTGCCGTACTTGCCCACGATGTTCGAGTAGTAGCGCGTCATTTCCAGCCAGAAGGTGTCGCAGTTTATCTGGCTATCCACCACTCCGCCGTTCAGCGCACCGAAGCAGCCGAAGGCGTCGCCACTGAAGAGCACCTCTCCGCAGAGTGTCACCATCGTCTCCGGCCAGTGAACCATCGGCACCAGCACAAAGCTCAGCTTGTGGCTCCCCAGGCTGAGGGTGTCGCCGTTCTTCACCTCCAGCGTTCCTTCGGCTATGCCGTAGAAGCCTTCCATCATCTGGAAGGTCTTTTTGTTGCCGATAATCTGAATGTTGGGGTAGAACTTCTTGATGAGTGCTATGCTGCCGCTGTGGTCGGGCTCCATGTGGTTAATGACCAAGTAGTCAATGGGCCGCTCGCCTATTACCTCGCGTATGTGCTCCAGAAACTGGGTGAAGAAGTCAACCTCCACCGTATCGACCAGACACACTTTCTCGTCGTCTATGAGGTACGAGTTATAACTCACGCCGTTAGGCAGGGGCCAGAGGCCCTCAAATAGATTCTTGTTTCGGTCGTTTACACCGACGTAGTAGATTTTGTTTGTAATTTCCTGTATCATATTCTTTGTTTAATGTAGGTCTTTTAATTCCTCCTTCATCAGCAGTCCGAACTCCTTCGACACGTGGTTGTTGATGCTCTTGCAGCACTCGGCCGAGAAACGCTGGGCCGAGCTGATGAGCGCGTCCCACTGTTCCTCGCTGAGCCCGTTCTCTACGGTGGAGCGCGTCACGCCGTGCTTGATCATGCCGTAGATGAAACCCGCGTTGAAGTTGTCGCCCGCGCCGATGGTGCTAGCCACCTCGGCGAGCGGCTTAACCTCGTACTTCTTCTTCAGCCCGCCCTCGGCGCGCAGCTCCAAGGGCTCGGCTCCACGGGTGCAGATGAATTTCTTGCAGTAGAAGGATATCTGCGTACGATAGACGCTGTCGGCATCCTTCATGCGGAACATGGCTTCAAAGTCTTCGTGGCTTCCGCGCACGATGTCGGCCAGCTCCAAGTTCTCCAGGAAGTTTGCCGTCAACTTCATCACCTCGTGGCGGTGGGCTGCCCTGAAGTTCACGTCGTAGTACAGTATGGCCCCGCGCTGGTGGGCGTACTGCAGAAAGGCCAGCACCTGCGGCCTGATGACGGGGTTCAAGGCGTAGTAGCTGCCGAAGAGTACCACGTCGTCGGCGTTGACCTCCGGGTAGCTGAAGTCCAGCCGGTCGTTCGGGTGGTCCTTGTAGAAGATGTACTCCGCGTCGCTCTGCGCGTTGAGAAACGCCAGCGACAGGGGCGACTTCGACTCAGGATAGACGCTGACGTACGAGGCATCGACGCCGTTCTCCTCCAGAAAGTTCATGATGCGCCGCCCTACGCGGTCGTTACCCGTCTCACTGATAAAGGTACACTTCACGCCTGAGCGGCCCAGCGAAATCATGGCGTTAAACGTTGAGCCGCCGGGCACGGCGCTCACTGGCTGTTCGTCCTGAAAGATGATGTCGAGCACCGTCTCGCCTATTCCTATAACTTTTCGCATAGTATCTCCTTTTTTTGTGCAAAGGTACGAAAAAACGAGTGAAACACAAAAAGAATGTCGCATTTATCGTGCTGTGCGGTTGAAAAAGCCGCCGCTCTTAGGGAACAAGTGCCGTACTTAAAGGGACAAGGTGGCGCACCTTTAGGGACGAAGCGGCGTTCTGACCGGGATAGGAGCGGCCGTTCTCAATAATGAGACCGCCCGCTCTCAATAACGAGAACGGGCGGTCTTAATAACGAGAACGGGCGTTCAAATCCCTTCTATATGCCTAAAGTTACTGACCCACCTTGTTCAGCCGCATTTGCCGCTCAGCGTAGCGTTCAGCCGCATTTGCAATGCGGCTGCATGTGGCAGGTGCATTTATAATGCGCAACTCGGGCTGACGAAAAGGGGCGTGCATTACAAATGCACTTGCCAACAGCATCGGCATTACAAATGCCGATGAACGGGGGGCAGGGGTGGGGTCAGTATGATAATTACTCATGTTGCTTTCAACCATTCGAAATGGTTGCTGCAAAGTTAAGCATTTTTCCTGGAATGGCAAAGAAAAAAAGGCAAGAATATGCTGGTTTTCTTTGCTTATCTTGAAAAAAAGATTTACCTTTGCCAGCCGAAATGAAGTACAACACGACGACACTGCCCAACGGGCTGAGAATCATCCACCTGCCGGCACCCGGCCAACAAGTGCTCTACTGCGGCTACGCCATTGCTGCCGGCACGCGCCACGAGCTGCCCGGAGAGGAGGGGCTGGCCCACCTGACGGAGCACACCACCTTCAAGGGTACGGAACGCCGCACGGCGCTGCAGATACTGAACGAACTGGAACGCGTGGGTGGCGACCTGAACGCTTTTACCACCAAGGAGCACACAGTCTATTATGCCGTCGTGCTGCACGAGCACGCCCTCAGGGCCATCAGGCTGCTGGGCGACATCATCTTCAGCAGCACGTACCCCCAGGCAGAGGTGCAGAAGGAGATAGAGGTCGTGTGCGACGAAATAGAGAGCTACAACGATTCGCCCTCGGAACTCATCTTCGACGAGTTTGAGAACCTGCTCTTCCCCGCCCACCCGCTGGGCCACAACATTCTGGGCGACAGCGAGCAACTGCACCGCTACACGTCGGCCGACATCCGGCGCTTTGCCCGCCGCCACTACCGCCCGGACAACATGGTGTTCTTTGCCTACGGCGACGTGCCCTTTGAACGCCTGTTAAAGGCCGTAGAAAACAAAGAGCGCCCGGCGAAAGACGAAGAGTGTCCGGCGGTTTCCCCGCCGAGAAGCACCGCCACCAAGACAGCGCTCAGCGGTTTCCCCGCTGAGAAAAACCAGCACCACCAGGCTCACGTCATGCTGGGCACCCGCACCTTTGCGGCCGACGACGAAAGGCGCATGACGCTCTTTCTGCTGAACAACATACTTGGCGGCCCAGGCATGAACGCACGCCTGAACCTGGCCCTGCGCGAAAGGCGCGGACTGGTCTATACCGTAGAAAGCAACATGACCACCTACAGCGATACGGGCACGTGGGCCATCTACTTCGGCTGCGACCACGAGGACGTCAAGCACTGTCTCAAGCTGGTCAACAACCAGCTGCAGCGCGTGGTTCGGAAGCCGCTGAGCCAGCGCCAACTGGCGGCAGCCAAAACACAGCTGAAAGGCCAGCTGGCCATAGCCTCCGACAACCGCGAGCAGTTTGCGCTCGACTTTGCCCGCACCTACCTGCACGAACGGCGCGAGTACCACCTGAGCGAACTCTTCAGCAGGATTGACGCCGTGACGGCCGAGGGCATGCAGCAGTTAGCCAGCGAACTCTTTGCCCCCGAGAGGCTTCAGTTGCTCGTGATGTAGCTCGTTTATTCTCTGACTGCATCTAAGCTACTTTCGCTCGAAAATGAAAAGAAAAACAAGTCTTCCTTTTGCATTTTGCTCGCTTATTCGTACCTCTG
>DGTH01000154.1:7081-8579 GCA_002393705.1 Prevotella sp. UBA4341
CGAAGGTACTTTCGCTCGAAAATGAAAAGAAAAACAAGTTTTCCTTTTGCATTTTGCTCGCTTATTCGTACCTTTGCACCCCGAATACATATAATAAGGTATAAAAAAGATGGGAAAAATTATTCTGACCGGTGACCGCCCAACCGGCAAACTGCACTTAGGACACTACGTAGGTTCGCTGCGCCGACGCGTAGAGTTGCAGAACGCGGGCGACTACGACAAGATGTTTGTCTTCATGGCCGACGTACAGGCCCTGACCGACAACGCCGACAATCCCGAGAAACTCAGACAGAGCATCGTTAACGTAGCACTGGACTGGCTCTCCGCCGGACTTGACCCCGACAAGGCGACGCTGTTCATCCAAAGCTATATTCCGGAACTGACCGAACTGACCACCTACCTGATGAACCTGGTCAGCGTGAGCCGCGTGCAGCGCAACCCGACAGTGAAGACCGAAATCAAGATGCGCGGCTTCGAGGGCGAGAGCGTGCCACTGGGCTTCTTCTGCTACCCCGTGAGCCAGGCGGCCGACATTACGCTCTTCAAGGCTACCACGGTGCCCGTGGGCGAGGACCAGGAGCCCATGCTCGAAGTGACGCGCGAACTGGTTCGCCGCTTCAACCAGACCTACGGCGAGGTGCTGGTGGAGCCTAACATCATGCTGCCCGAGAACCTGACGGCACGCCGACTGCCGGGCACCGACGGCAAGGAGAAGATGTCGAAGTCGCTGGGCAACTGCATCTACCTCTCTGACGACAAGGACACCGTCTGGCAGAAGGTGCGCTCCATGTACACCGACCCGGAGCACGTCAACCTGAACGACCCGGGCCACGTGGAGGGCAACGCCGTGTTTACCTACTTAGACGCCTTCTCGACCGACGAGGACTTCCGCAACTTCTGGCCGGAATACCAGAACTTGGACGAACTGAAGGACCACTACCGCCGGGGCGGACTGGGCGACATGAAGTGTAAGAAGTTCCTCAACGAGGTGCTCAACCAGTTCCTGGAGCCCATGCGCCAGCGTCGCCACGAGCTGGAGCAGGACATTCCCGAGATATACAACATTCTGAAGCGCGGCACCGAGAAAGCCCGCGAGACGGCAGCCCAGACCATGGACGAAGTGCGCCGAGCCATGAAGATAAACTACTTCGACGACCGCGCACTCATAGAGTCGCAGACGGAAATGTTCAGAAACAAGTAAATCGATAATCCGCAAATCGAAAATAAAAGTTTATGTACAACGTTTTAACAGCTGCCGAGGCTGCAGCACTGATTAAGAACGGCGACCAGATCGCCATGAGTGGCTTCACTCCTGCCGGTGTGGCAAAGGCCACGACCAAGGAGTTAGCAAAAATTGCCGTGGCTGAGCACGAAGCCGGCCGCGAGTTCAAGGTGGCCATCTTTACCGGCGCCTCAACAGGCCAGAGCACCGACGGCGACCTGGCCAACGCACAGGCCATTAAGTACCGTGCCCCCTACACCACCAACCCCGACTTCC
>DGTH01000154.1:8630-11821 GCA_002393705.1 Prevotella sp. UBA4341
CCACCAACCCCGACTTCCGCAAGCATGTGAATGCCGGAGAGATTCCCTACAACGACCTGCACCTGAGCCACATGGCACAGGAGCTGCGCTACGGCTTCTATGGCGACATAGACTGGGCCATCCTCGAAGTATGCGACATTGAGGAGGTTGGCAACGACTACCACGTCTATCTGACCGCCGCAGGAGGCATCAGCCCCACGGCAGCCCGTCTGGCCAAGAAAGTGATTCTGGAGCTCAACTCGTTCCACAGCCCCGACGCCAAGTACATTCACGACGTCTATGAACCGCTGGACCCGCCCTACCGCAAGCCCATACCCATCTTCAAGGTCAGCGACCGCATCGGTCTGCCCTACGTCTCCATACCGAAGGACAAGGTGGTTGGTGTCGTAGAGTGTAACATCCCCGACGAGGCCCGTGCCTTCAAGGACTCAGACCCCGTAACCGACAAGATTGGCTACCTGACGGCCGAGTTCCTCGTCGATGAGCTGCACAAGGGCCGCATTCCCAAGGAGTTCCTGCCCCTGCAGAGCGGTGTAGGCTCGACGGCCAACGCCATACTGGGTGCGCTGGGCGAGGACAAGCACGTGCCCGACTTCAACATCTATACCGAGGTTATTCAGAACTCCGTCATCGACATGATGCTGCACGGCCGCGTGAAGGACGCTTCGGCCTGCTCGCTCACCGTCTCTAATGAGTGTCTGAAGCAGGTGTACGACAACATGGACCACTTCCGCAACCACCTAACGCTGCGCCAGAGCGAAATATCGAACCACCCCGCCATCATTCGCCGACTGGGTGTCATCGCCATCAATACGGCCATCGAGGTCGATATCTACGGCAATGCCAACTCTACCCACATCAGCGGTACGAAGATGATGAACGGCATCGGCGGTTCGGGCGACTTTATTCGCAACGCCTACCTGAGCATCTTTACATGCCCGTCGGTAGCCAAGGGCGGACTCATCTCGAGCGTCGTACCCTTCGTGACCCACCAGGACTCCTCAGAGCACGACGTGAACATCATCGTCACCGAGCAGGGCGTGGCCGACCTGCGTGGCAAGAGCCCCATGCAGCGTGCCGAGACCATCATCGAGAACTGTGCGCACCCCGACTACAAGCAGCTGCTGTGGGACTACCTGAAGATAGGCACCGGCGGACATACACGCCACTGCCTCACCGCTGCCTTCGCCATGCACGACACGCTGGCCCGCAAGGGCGACATGCGTCTCACCGACTACGCTGAATACATCAAGAAGTAAGGAGCGCCGAGAGCTCTTTCATACCCTCTGACCCGCCCTTCTGTATGTGCGTCAGGTTCTGAATGCCTACGCCTACGGAAGGGCTGGGGTCTATCAGGTAGATAGGCGTCCCAGGCGTCACGTAGTGTACCAGTCCGGCAGCAGGATAAACGTTCAGGCTGGTACCTATTATTATCAGAATGTCAGCCTGCTGCACTTCATCGACAGCTTTTGTAATGTTGGGCACGGCCTCGCCGAAGAAGACGATGAAGGGCCTCAGGAGCGAACCGTCACCAGCCTTTGTGCCGGGCTCCACCTCGCAGTTGTCGGCCGTCAGCAGCTGCTGGTAGCGCTCGTCGTCGGGGTTATTGCTCGAGCAGACCTTCATGAGCTCTCCGTGCAGGTGGATGACCTTCGTAGATCCAGCTGCCTCGTGCAGGTTATCGACGTTCTGCGTCACCACCGTCACGTCGTAGTGCTTCTCCAGCTCAGCCACCAGGCGGTGTCCCTCGTTGGGCTTAGTGTCAAGGCACTTGCGACGCAGCATGTTGTAGAAATTCGTTACTAAAGTGGGGTCAGCCAGCCAACCTTCGTGGGTGGCCACCTGCTGTACGGGATATTCTTCCCAAAGGCCGTCAGCGTCGCGGAACGTCTTGAGTCCGCTCTCCACCGACATGCCGGCTCCGGTTAATACTACTATCTTTTTCATGTCGCTTAGGGTTTTAGTACTGCAAAGTTACGAAATAAATGAGAGAAAAAGAAATAAAACATGTTTTTTTCTTTTTCCGAATGAAAAGTAAGTTCGACGAAGTCAAAGTTACGAAATTATTTTAATGTTTCATTGTCAATGATGAATTTTTTTGTACCTTTGCAAAAACAAAAACGACCTATGATGAAAAAACTCTTCGTTGTACTCTTGTCCTTGCTCTGCCTCCCCATGGCAGCAGAAGACGGTCACCGCCTGTGGCTGCGCTACGACACACTGAACCGTGCCCAAGTCAACATCGTGGTGCCGCCCTACGTACGCGGCGCCCACGAGAACGTCACCACGCCCACCCTGCTGATAGCCCAGAGGGAGCTTCAGCTCTTTGCCGGTGCCGACAGCATCACGCTGCGCATTGACCGCTCGCTGCCCGACGACGAGGGATTCACGCTCACTGCCGGCAGCGGCAGAAGCTTTACCATACGTGCCCACCGCGACATCGGGCTGCTCTACGGTGCCTACCGGCTGTTAGAGCTGCTTCACGAGACGCCCGACTACAACAGGAGCCATGAGCCCCTGACGCTGAGCCACGACGCCCCCTTCTTCAAGTTGCGCCTGTTAAACCACTGGGACAACCTCGATGGCACGATAGAGCGCGGCTATGCCGGCGAGAGCATCTTCTGGGATAATGATAAACCTCAAATCTCAAACCTCAAATCTCAAATCATTCAGGAGTACGCCCGTGCCAACGCCTCCATAGGCATCAACGGCTCGGTGCTCAACAACGTCAATGCCTCGCCAAAGATGCTCACCGCGCCCTACCTCAACGCGGTCAAGAACATTGCCGACATCCTGCGGCCTTACGGCATACGCGTCTATCTCAGCATCAACTTCGCATCGCCCATGGCCTTAGGCTTCACCCAGACGGCCGACCCCTTAGCGGCTGAGGTGGCAGCCTGGTGGCAGCAGAAGGCTGACGAAATATACAAGCTCATACCCGACTTCGGCGGCTTCCTCGTCAAGGCCAACAGCGAGGGACAGCCCGGACCGGGCGACTACCACCGCTCGCATGCCGACGGTGCCAACATGCTTGCCCGCGCGCTGAAACGCCACGGGGGCATCGTCATGTGGCGCTGCTTCGTCTATGGAGCCAACCATAAGGGCGAAGACCGCGTCATGCAGGCCGTCTCGGAGTTTAAGCCCCTCGACGGCATGTTCATGGACAACGTCATTCTGCAGACCAAGAACGG
>DGTH01000154.1:11861-21663 GCA_002393705.1 Prevotella sp. UBA4341
CCGCTCGACTTCCAGCCCCGTGAGCCTTACAGCCCCGTCTTCGACCAAATAAAGCGCACGCCCAACATGGCTGAGCTGCAGATTACCCAGGAGTACCTCGGCCAGTCGAAGCACCTGGTGTTCCTGGCCCCCATGTGGCAGGAGTTCTTCAACTTCGTCAAGCCCTCTCAGCTCCGTGGCATTGCCGGCGTGGCCAACATCGGACTGGACCGCAACTGGTGCGGCCACCACTTCTCGCAGGCCAACTGGTACGCCTTTGGCCGACTGGCCTGGAACCCACGGCTTACCTCTGAGCAAATAGCCGAAGACTGGCTCCGGCTGACCTTCGGGCCGCAGACGCTGCAGCCGTGGACCCGCCTGATGTGCGAGAGCCGCGAGGCCTGCGTCAACTACATGATGCCCCTGGGCCTGCACCACATCTTTAAGTTCGACCACCACATGGGACCCGAGCCCGACGGCTTCAAGGCGGAGTACCCCTTGGAGTGGTGTCCCGTCTATTACCATAAGGCCGACAGCCAGGGACTGGGCTTCGACCGCACCGTCGGCACGGGCACCGGTGCCACGGCCCAGTATCGCCCGGAGCTGGCCCGCCTCTACGAAGACCTCAACACGTGTCCTGAGGAGTACCTGCTCTGGTTCCACCACGTGGCCTGGGACTACCGCATGAAGAACGGCCACACGCTGCAGGAGAACCTGCAGCTGAAGTACGACGAGGGCGTCAGCTTCGTGGAGCAGATGGCCAGCGAGTGGCAGCGCCAGAAGCCCTACGTCGATGAGGAGCGCTGGCACGAGGTTGACGAGCGCCTGCAATTCCAGGTCAAGGATGCCCGCCTCTGGCGCGACGTCTGCTTAAGGTACTTCGGTAGTTTTGTCAAATGAAAAAAACACTTCTTACCCTACTGCTGATCAGTGCCTGCTTCGTGGCTCAAGCCCAGCAGCTCCTGCTGGGCGGCGAGCTGAGCAACTCGGCAGCCACCAGCGTGGCCGACATTGACAGCGTCATGCCCCGCATGAAGGCCCTCGGCCTCAACACCGTGCTCGTACCGGCCTACTGGGAGTTTCTGGAGCCCCAGGAGGGGCAGTACGACTTTACGCTCGTTGACCGCGTCATGGAGCAGGCCCGCAGTCAGCAGCTCAAGGTTGTATTCCTCTGGTTTGGCGCGTGGAAGAACTCCATGTCGTGCTACGCTCCGCTCTGGTTCAAGCAGGACGTCAGGCGCTTTCCACGTGCTCGCACGGCGACAGGCAAACCGCTCGAGATAGCCTCCGCCTTCAGCCCCGAGGTGCTTGAGGCCGACAGTCGCGCCTTTGCCGCCCTCATGCAGCGCATCAGCGAGCGGGGCAGCGACGTGGTCACCATGGTACAGGTAGAGAACGAGATTGGCATGCTTGAGTCGGCGCGCGACCACTCGCCACTGGCCGAGGCAGCTTACCGACAGGGCGTGCCCCACGCTCTGGCAAACTGGCTAAAGAGTCACCGTCAGGAGTTGCACCCCTGGCTCAAGGCACGGCTGAAGACGCTGCGCGGCGGCACCTCCTGGACGGAGGCTTTTGGCGACGATGTATATACTGACGAGATTTTCATGGCCTACTACTACGCGTGCTACGTGGAGCAGCTCTGTCAGGCGGCAAGCCACTACAGCGACCTGCCGCTCTACGTCAATGCCGCCATGAACAGCCGGGGCCGACAGCCCGGCCAGTACCCCAGCGCCGGACCCCTGGCCCACCTCATTGACCTCTGGCACGCCGGAGCCCCCAGCCTACTGCTCCTGGCTCCCGACATCTACGACAGCGGCTTCAAAGACTGGTGCGCCCAGTACGCCCTGAGCAACAACCGCCTCTTCATACCCGAGAGCCGCTGCTGCGAGAATAGCGGCGTACGCGCCCTCTACGCCTTCGGCGAGCACAACGCCCTGGGCTTCTCGCCCTTCGCCATCGACGAGGCGACGCCCCAAGAAGCTGAAAGCATCACCCGTGCCTACAGCCTCTTGAAGCAAACAGAACGTCTGGAAATCGTCAATCAAAAATCCGCAAATCGAAAATCCATAAATAGTAAATCCTCCTGGGGCTTGCTCTTCGACCAGCAGGACTGCGAGCGCGTCATTACCGATGGCGACTTGGCCATCGTCGCACGCCACTACTTCACCCTGCCATGGGACCCCCGCGCTGCCACCCTCAACCCGTGGCCCGAGGGCGGTGCGCTACTGCTCAAGCTGGGGTCCGACGACTACCTGCTGGCAGGCAGCGGCGTCGTGGTTGAATTTAAGACCCTGAGCGAGCGCACCCAGGAGCAACATGTCACACTGGGCGAAGACGGCTTTGCGGCCCTTGGCACAAAGCCCTCTTCGCCCAGCAGACAAAGCTTCAGCGGCTCACGCTGCGGTCTTGGCTCCGTCGATGAAGTATGCATCAACCCCGACGGCAGTCTCAAGTACCTGCGCCGCAATAACGGCGATCAGGACCACCAAGGCCGCCACGCCCGCATAGCCGTCGGCGAGTGGAAAATCCTGCACATCAGGCTTTACCGCTACTACTAAAGTGACATACAAAAAAATTAGTTGGGATGTGCGAGATGCGAGGTGCGAGAAGACAAAATATTCAGGGTTGCAATCCGCTGACCACAAAACGCACGCCGCCGGTATGTTCCAAGTCGAGCACGAGTCGATAACCCATGCCGTCAGCCAGCCGGCTGGCCAGCGGCAGTCCCAAGCCAAGACTGAGCTCCGTGGCAGAAAGACGGACAAAGGGGCTGAAGATGCGCTCAGCGTCGGCTGCAGGAATGGCTGGACCCTCGTTGCTGACGGATATGGCGTAAGTACCGTCGCCCTCAGCATAACAATTCATGAATGGCCTGACTGGCCTCCGTGCTGCGGCGGGCCTCCTGCAACTGCAGGAACTACTCCTTCAGGCGGCGGTTCTTCTTGTGACGATATATCAGCATGCCTACGAGCAAGCCTATAATAGCCAGCGACATAAGGGTGAAGGCGAGCAGTTGCTCCTGCTGCGTAGGGTGTTGCTCCTCCTGACCCGCTGAGTTCTGCTGTGCAGCAAGGGCAAGCCCCTGAGCCAGCAGAACTGCGGTGAAAACAATCTTTTTAATACCTAATACCTTCATTTCCTACTTTTGATAGAGAGAATTGGTTGATCAGAATATGGATACAAATATTGGATGCAAAATTACAAAACCCCGCCGAATCCTGCAAGAACAAGGATGCTACGGAGCATTACTTTTGCGGATTTTGAAACGATTTTTGCAGATTCTGCAATCCGTAACCCTCAATTTTGCATATTTTGCAATCCGTTACCCCACAAAAGAGTTCATTTTCTTGTCTACCCGCCAAAGCAGCAAGCCAAGAAGCACAAGGTCGTTCAGCTGGACAACGTAAGCTAAGAACGAGCCGGTACCTACGCTAATGTAGAAAAGAAGAATCATCATGCATACGAGTATGGCTAGCATGCTCTGCCACACCTCCTTATGCTCCAGGTCGGCATAGTTGTCGCGCAGCCACCGCCCGTACTGCCTGACAGCCCGCGTCATCACTACGACAAACCCTATGCAGAGCAAGACAATATAGACTCTCAGCAACGGCACGTAAACATCGCTATGAAGAATCATGCTCACCACCAAGACAACCACTATGGGCACCATGCTGGCAACGATAGGCCAGAGCGGGCGACGGCGGTCCTGCAGCATCACCAGCAGCATGACCATCATCACCGGCACAAGCGTCAGGCAGTCTAACCCGCCGCCCACGGCTAAGGCTAAACACGGGTCGTCAATCACCTTGTAACAGGTCAGCAATACCCACCACACGTGCCCCAACCCCATCAGTGCGAAGAAGGCCGCCGTCCACTGGCGCAGGCGCAAGGGCGGCGTAACGTCAGGGGCATAGGCATTGCCGAGACGCAACAACAGATAGGCACATGCCACGAAGGCCATAACCATTACCCCCCCGTAAAACATTACGTAGAATAAGTCCTTATATAACTGCTGTTCCTCGTACATTTGTAAAACCTACAGTACCCCGACCGGGAATCGAACCCGGAACTAAGCTTTAGGAGAGCCTTGTTATATCCATTTAACTATCAGGGCAAGAATATTGGTTGACTTTACTTCTTCGGACGTTTATCGTTCATTTTCGCTGCAAAGGTACAAATAAGTGAGCAAAATGCAAAAGGAAAACTTGTTTTTCTTTTCATTTTCGAAAGGCTACGGGTAGGCGAGCTCCGCTCGGGAATACGAGAGTACCTTCGACAGTCAGGTCAAAGGTACAAATATGTGAGCAAAATGCAAAAGGAAAACTTGTTTTTCTTTTCATTTTCGAAAGGCTACGGGTAGGCGAGCTCCGCTCGGGAATACGAGAGTACCTTCGACAGTCAGGTCAAAGGTACAAATAAGCGAGCAAAATGCAAAAGGAAATAATTACATGACCTTGAATTGTATCCATGTAATAATCCAATTGATAAGCTTTTGGATTAGATTCATGATTACATCCAACACCAGTGATCAAAACCACTACTAACAACAGAACAACAAAAATCTTTTTTCTCATGATCCAAACAATTTAAATCGTAATTTTATTAATCCTTCTCCTAAGTTTTAAGCATTCCTTGCCAGAAAGATCTGCCTTCATAAGTGTCTTTCTGAAATCATCGTCAGAAACATTAGAGTCATTGAATGATAGCATGAGTCTTGCATTTTCTTCATCCTCAGACACTTCGATGGATTTTCCATTCCTTATTGCATCCTTTCTCAGAAGACAATAAGCATCAATGCACTCTGGGCAGATGTCGATTAGTTGTTTGCAAATAGTAATGTTTGAATTCCCAATCTGTTCATTAACTCTTGCCTCGAAAAGGAGCAGTTTCTTATCAATAGCCTTTTTCTCTTCGGCTTCTTTAGATGTATTGATAATGAGGTATGTTACATCAAAAGCTTCATCGTATCTTCCTAATTCAAACAATGCACGTCCCTTGATGAACATTGCTTCTAGACAATTCTTCCTACTTAACACCATATCTGCATAACCTATAGCCTCTTCATAACGATTACCATACAGGCAGAAAACTGCATTAAGGAAATTACATGTCATACTGCAATCTTTAAGGAGTTTCACCTTCTTTGTACGTCCCATCAAATTCTTGTCATCAAGCATTATGTCGAACATTTTCTTGGCGATTAATGCAGCATTTCTCAGGTCATTTCGTTTTGCTTTTGCAACAACTAAGTCTAAACAAACCTTAGCTGCCAGATCATATTCTTTCTTGGCCAGATGCTTATACACCATCTTGCCAATCTCTATTTCATCATCTATCATTGTCGCATCGTTAAAGGAATTGGCAAATGCACGAACTTCAGGATTCTGCATGATGTGATGTGGCATGATTGGATGACTCAATGTTAAACCCTCTAATGAGCGCATACGACTGATGGCAACATAAGCCTGTCCTGCTTGGAATGTACCTCTTGACAGATCAAAATGCATGCGGTCGAACGTCATACCCTGTGACTTGTGAATAGTGATAGCCCAAGCCAACTTGATAGGATATTGAGTGAAAGAGCCTATAATGGTAGATTCCATCTTGCGAGTGTCGCGATTGTACTGGCTCTCGACATTCTCCCAACTTACCTTATGCACCTCAATCTCACCACCGTTTTCAAGTCTGACAAGAATCTTATTCTCTTCCAAGGCTGAGACCTTTGCAATCGTTCCATTCATGTAACCAGAATTTGGATTGTTACGACAGAAAATGACTTGTGCACCAACCTTTAATCTGAGTATTTCTGGAACAGGAGCATCATTATTCTTGAATTCATCCTTTATTTCTGCTCGATACAGGAACTCTTCTTCCTCAATCTCATTAAGTTTCTGCTCATTTATCTTCTCTGCCATATAGTTAAATGAGGTAAGGGTTACAGAGAAATCTTCATTATTCTCCTCTGTTCCTACGTGCTCATTAAGCAAAGCGAGATCTTCTGATTTTACCTCACCATTCCGCATTTTGTTGAGAATCGTTAGAAAATCCTCATCGCTTTGGCGATAAACCTTTTGGAACTCGATCTTTGGCAAGTTCATTCTCTTCAGAACGAAAGCCTTGTAGAAAAAAGGGAGTCCTGGCCCATACAGGTCGCGAAGCATTTCTGCATCCGCTGATCCCTGCTTCACTACTGGAGGAAGTTGGAACAGATCGCCTACAAACACTACCTGCTTTCCACCAAAAGCCATATTGGTTTCAAATGCCATTCTGAGGTATCTGTCCATGCCGTCAACCATATCGCTTCTAACCATAGATGCTTCGTCTACAATGATTGTGTCTACTTCCCTTAGAAGCATCTTTTTCTCAGGAAGAACTTCTAATTTTGTATGTGGTCCCATCGTCTGGAAAGGAAATCCAAAGAATGAGTGCATCGTCTGGCCACCAACAGCTATAGCAGCTATCCCAGTGGGGGCAAGAACTAAAAAATTCTTGCTGATCTCAGCCTGTATGCGCTTGATGAACGTTGTCTTACCAGTACCGGCCTTACCTGTGATAAAAAGGCAAGTGTTAGTATTTGCTACCAAGTCGAACGCCTTCTGCTGTTCAACGTTGTTCTTGTCGATTTGAATGTTTAAACTTTCCATATTATTTTTTTTGTTTCTACCCTTTATGACAGAACAAGTCCAAAAGTTACAGTATGTCGTTCGATGTTTGCAAAATTTAACAAAAAAGCGGATGGAGTGTTTCACAACAGTCCATCCCATCTTACAACTATGAATATTACCTTTATATTATGGCTACAAGTGTTCTATTGTAATTGTTAGTTTATTGATGGCCTATCCGAGTATTGGTCAATCAATTTTTGAAACTTTTCCTTATTATAACCCATATCATTTGCGATGTTATATAAGAATTCATAAGCTTCCGCTTTGCCAGACATCTTGGTGAGATCATAGCAAGTGAGGAGGATGAACTCTCTTGATTTTGTATCTTTGATGGTCAAAACGGTGTCTATTAGCTTGTCTGCGTCTTGATATTTAGGTAAGGCAGCTGTAAGAGTTTCTTTATAATTGCCAATTCCGAACCAGATGGCTGATTGATATGAAACCATGTAAGCTGCTCCATCAGTTGTCAAGTCGTCATTATAACCAGCGAAGAATGCTATTAAACAGAGAGCCGCTTCTTTTTGCTCAAAAGTAACGGATGTTGTTTTCTCTAATGGTTCTGTAACCATGCTCATTTCTTTTTCTATTGGTTTTATAGATTCCTTCTTTACCGAAGGAACTGAACCAGAACTCTCTTCTTTGTTTTCTTCACGTTCTCTCCTTAAATAAAGTAACACTCCACCGATTCCTATCCAAAAAAGAGGACCGAATACGCTATTACCTTTTGAAGCAGCACCCAAGAAAGCTAGTGCGCCAATTACTATAAAAATCCAACCTGCTGTTTTCATAATTCTTTTCATCTATTTATTTGTTATCTTCTAATTTCTTTGAACATGCTACGGCTATAATGCCTACAAGCAAATTAACCAGTGAAAGGACAAAAGCCAGTCCAAAACCTATTTTGCGANNGATTGCTATTTGACGAAATGTTAAAACCGCCGAAGTCAGGAGCCAGTCCAAAACCTATTTTGCGAGTTCTACCCCAGCAACCAACTGCGTATGCTAATAATACTGCAATAACTAAGAAAAATAAAGTCTCCATAATTATCTAATCTCTATTAATTAATACCACCTTAATTGAAAATTGAACCTATACCGCAGAGTATCATTGCAAAGAACATAATTGCAAAGAATGTCATTAAGTAGACCAGGATTGTTGATCCAATAAAACCTAGGAAGCTGTTAGAATGATAGATTTCCTCACCTCTCTTGTTTACCATTGTGTAACGAGTCTTTGTTTCCATAACTTTGTATTTTTAAAATGTTATTAATGTTTGTTTCTACCTTTAATGACATATAAAAGCAAAAGGTTAACACGATTTCAAACTATTTCCTGACTTCGGCGATGCGTCACCCTGCTCGCACGTGCGCCCGTTAGTTTATATTTACTTCTTGTTGAGGATGGCCTTGATGTCGAAGAGTGGCTTAATCAGCCGATGTTTTTCAGAGAGGAACAGAGTCTTTACCCTCTCGGTGTCACCGTATGGCAGACTTAGTTTTATCGTGGGAATGGCCTTGGCAATGTCTATCACCTTGTCCACACTGAGGTTAATTCCCCCATGCAGTGCAATAATGCGTTGCAGCTCTTTGTAGACCTTATATGCGATGAAGCAGATACAGATGTACGCCTCGATGCGCTTCTCAGTGAAGTGGAATATCGGCCTTGCCTCCAGATTGCCCTTTGTGACACGGAATGCTCGTTCCACGTACCAAAGACTGTGATACTGGGCTACAACCTGTCCGGCATCAAGATCCGTATTGGTGACATAGCCTTTCAGACCATCCCACTTCTTGTCGGTCTCTATCTCCTGCTCGTTGATGACCACTTGCACGTCCTTGCTGATGGAAAGGAACTTGTTGTAGCCGCGTCTGTTGATGGAGGCCTTGGTAAGCACACCGCTGCTGTAGGCCTTACGTAGCCTCTCGATGCCCTTTTCGCGATTATGAGCGTCCTTCTTGGCCCTTTGCTCAGAATAGCCTACAATCAGCCTCTCGCCGTTCTTGCGGGTGTATTCATGATACATGCCAGATATCTTCTCCTGAGCGAGCATCCACTCCACGACATCGGCAGGCTCTTTCTTGATTCTTGCACCAAGGATATACTTGTAGCCGGCTTGACGAAGCAAATCCACCAAGCAAAATTCCCTGTTTATAGGGGTTTCAGGTGGGTTTACCACTCGGAAATGTTAAAACCGCCGAAGTCAGGACTGATTTTCGACGGAAGCAGCACCGAAGACTAGGGCCGCTAACACAGTGCTCGGCGGGGAAACCGCCGAGCCCCCCCTCAAAAAAAACAAGCCCCCCTTCCGGCCAACCAAGCTCCTGCGCCCATCACCAAGACTGGCGCAGGAGTTTTTTTCGCATGCAGCCCCTCTACCAAAAGTTTTTTATTTTCCTTGCAAAAATGCCACACTTGCAACACGTGCTGTGTATCAGCAGCTTACGCGTGGCATTATGGTGGCAAGTGTGGCAAGAAAACCAGTATTTTAACATTTTTCAGGCGAAAAAGCGCGTGTTATTAGCTCAAAGCCACACTGCTTCTAACCGTAGAAGTGCCGTTTTAGCCCGAAGAAGTGGCGCTTTCAGGAATGTTCCACCCCATGGAACAAGTTGTTCCACCCCATGGAATAAAACGTTCCACCCCATGGAACAATCTTAAAGTGGCGACTTCAGGGCGCGGAAGAAGATATTTTCCTTCGAAACACTTTTGTTTTCGAAAATAATTCGTAATTTTGCAGCAGACAACAACAGCATAGGTTATCTTTTGTCCGCAAAGAGCAAAGACCCAGCATGGAGTATTAGTCCTGATGCTGTAAAAAAGCAGAAGTTCGATCCATATAAAAAGAAGTTTACCGATATGCGGATAATGGAAGCTATAGGCTCGCACATATGAAGATAAGCTTAATCCCAATTTCGTCTCACTTATTTCTTAGGCTGCTTTTATTCTAAAAGCTGGTGTTCACCGCTTTTTCCTGACTTCGGCGATACGTCACCAAAACGGTTATATCAGCCTCTATTTTTATTTCGACTCCGTACCCCCCTACGAGAGATGTTCCAAATACGCGATTTTTCTGCGTCACCCAAAATCACCTTTCAAAAAGCCAATAACTCCCTATTTATGGGTACTTTGAGAGATTGCTATTTGACGAAATGTTAAA
>DGTH01000140.1:0-2359 GCA_002393705.1 Prevotella sp. UBA4341
CCGGCTTCGGCTTTGGCGGCGACGCCACGGGCATCAAGGAGATATTCGATTTACCCATTAACGATTTACGATTTAATTCCAACGGCATCTATACGATAGACGGTCGCCGCATCGAAGGTCAGCCCATGCTGAATGGCCTGTATATTGTGAATGGTAAGAAAGTTGTAATCAAATAAAAAAAAGGAGGAACAGAACTATGAAAAGAAACTATAATGCTCCTTTGATGGAGTTGCTTGACATGATGCTGGACGGCGACATGCTGCTGAACGCATCGCCCGGTGTAGCCACTGGCAATAAGCCTGGTGACGAGTACAACCAAGGAGACGTGACGTATTCTCCCGGTTACGACGACGAGGATGACGACGAAGAAGACTGGTAACCAATTAGCTGTCGGCTGTTGGCTCTGTGCCAACGGCTGGCAGTTAGGAAATATATTTGACGTATCACGTTACCTTTGTAGCGTGGTTAAAAGTTGCGAAGACGTCGCCGTGAGGCGATACTATTAGTAAATTTTTGTTTCGTGCTCCTTTTTGGGGCATGTAAGAGTTAAATGTAAAAAATTAGTTTATGCCGCTGGCCCGTGAGGGTCGGCGGCTTTTTTCTGAGCACTGGGGGCTTTTAGGGAATCCCCTAAAGAAAAATGGGGATATTCCTCTTGCTCGTTTCAGGAATAATGCATACCTTTGCAACGCAGTATAAACTAACGGAAAAGGATTATGAGAAAGAGTGTTTTGATACTATTGTCGGCACTGCTGCTGCTGAGCAGCTGCGGCACATACACGGGACAGGGCGCCTTCGTAGGCGGAGAGTTCGGTAGCATCATCGGTTCGGCCATTGGCGGCATTTCTAACGGCCGACGTGGCAGCGACGTGGGTACGCTCATCGGTCTGGCTGGCGGTGCCATTGTGGGCGCGGCCATCGGCAATGCGGCCGACCAGGCTGAGCAGCGCCGCTACGAGGAATACCGGCGCGAGCGTGAGGAGCGCAGGGCGCGCATCAACCAGGACCGACGGACGGACGCGTATGACGATGACGACGACGCTGCTACGCCTCCCGAAGGATACTTCGACCCGACGAACAGCGGCGACGACCGCATCAGCTTCGACGACACGCCGGCACCGACAGAGCCTGCTACGACGACGACGGCTCCTACGCCGAGGGCCGAAAGGGGTATCGTGGTGCGCAACGCTATCTTCCGTGATGCCAGTGGTGACGCAGTCTTGATGGCCGGCGAGGAGTGTACGGTGACCTTCGAGATTATGAACTTCAGCCGCCACGAGGTGCGTAACGTGGAACCAGTGGTCTATGAGCTGACGGGCAACAAGCACATACACATATCGCAGAACCTGCGCATAGAGAGCATTCTGCCGGGCAAGGGCATTCGCTACACGGCGACCATCAAGGGCGACAGCCGTCTGCGCGATGGCGAGGCCCGCTTGCGTGTGGGTGTGGTGATGGGTAATACTGAACTCGAGGGGCAGACGCACGAGTTCATCATTCCTACGAAGAGGAGGTAAAAAAAAAGGGGCGTGAGCCCCTTTTTTTATACCACGCCCTGGGCAAGCATGGCTTTGGCTACCTTCATGAAGCCGGCGACGTTGGCGCCCTTCACGTAGTTGATGTAGCCGTTGGGCTGCTTACCGTACTTGACGCACTGCTCGTGGATGCCGGCCATAATCTGGTGCAGGCGCTGATCGACCTCTTCGGCCGTCCAGGACATGCGCATGGAGTTCTGGGTCATCTCGAGTCCGCTCGTTGCCACGCCACCGGCGTTGACAGCCTTGCCAGGAGCGAAGAGCTGACCGGCGGCAATGAACTTATCGACAGCCTCGGCCGTACAGCCCATGTTCGACACCTCAGCCACGCAGAGGGGCTTGTTGGCCAGAATCATGTCGGCATCGGTGCCGTTCAGCTCGTTCTGGGTAGCACAGGGCAGATAGATGTCGGCCTTCTGCTCCCACGGCTTCTTGCCTTCGAAGAAGGTGGCACCGTCGAACTCGTCGGCATAAGGCTGGCAGATGTCGTTGCCGCTGGCGCGCAGCTCAAGCAGATACTCAATCTTCTTAGCGTCCAGTCCTGCGGGGTCGTAGATGTAGCCGTCGGGTCCACTGATGGTGATGACCTTGGCACCCAGTTCGGTAGCCTTCTTGGCAGCACCCCAAGCCACGTTGCCAAAGCCAGAGAGGGCAACGGTCTTACCCTTGATGTCGAGGCCGTGAGTATCCATCATGTGGTGGACGAAGTAGAGGGCACCGAAGCCCGTAGCCTCCGGGCGCAGAATGCTGCCTCCCCACTCAAGGCCCTTGCCCGTGAGGGTGGCGCCGTGGAACTGTGAGGTCAACTTCTTATACATGCCGAA
>DGTH01000140.1:2438-3283 GCA_002393705.1 Prevotella sp. UBA4341
CGCGTCCGCCTACGCCGATGTCGCCAGCCGGCACGTCCATGTCGGGGCCTATCACCTTGTAGAGTTCGCACATGAAGGCCTGGCAGAAGCGCATAATCTCAGCGTCGCTCTTGCCACGGGGAGCAAAGTCGGAGCCACCCTTGCCGCCACCCATGGGCAGCGTGGTGAGTGCGTTCTTGAAAGTCTGCTCAAAGCCGAGGAACTTCAGTATGCTGAGGTTCACCGACGGGTGGAAGCGCAGTCCGCCCTTGTAGGGGCCAATGGCGCTGTTAAACTGTACGCGGTAGCCAATGTTGACCTGCACCTCGCCCTTGTCGTCAACCCAGGGTACGCGGAAGGTGGTGATGCGCTCCGGCTCAACGAGTCGCTCAACGATTTTCGCCTTCTCAAATTCAGGATGCTGGTTATAGACGTCTTCGATGGAGATGAGGACTTCTTTTACCGCTTGCAGGAACTCTGCCTCGCCTGGATGCTTGCGCTCCAGTTGTTGCATGATGTTTTGTACGTTCATAGTTTTTGATTTTACAATTTAAAGTTAGTTGTTATTGTTGCTACTTCTTTTTGAAGTAATCGTTATACACCTTGATGCCGAAGACGATGAGGCTGCACAGGGTAGTGACCAGGTTGGTGATGAACAGCGCCCAGAGCACGTCGGGCTTGTGCAGAATGCCCTGCAGCATGAAGCAGATGGCGCCGATGCCCATCATGAGGAAGGTGGGCAAGGCTATGCCGTCGGTCTGGCGGGTACGGATGGTCTCCACGGCTTGGGGCAGGTAGCCCAGTATCATGCAGATGCTGGCTACCCAACCCAAGATAGTGAAAATGGTGTCATTGTCCATAGGCTT
>DGTH01000065.1:0-429 GCA_002393705.1 Prevotella sp. UBA4341
GGCTGCTGGTCCCAACGGCTGTCAATGAGGATGCGCGACCGCTCAACGCTCGCCACCTGGTAGTGGTGGCGGCAGGCTGTAAGGGTCGTCAGCACGAGGGCTACGACCAGAGGCAGAAAGGTTTTCTTCATACGCTTTAGGTTTACTTAATTATGGGGGCAAAGGTACGAAAAAATAGTGAAGAGTGAAGGGTAAGGAGTGAAGAATCTTTCGCCCTGCGTGGTTAATTAAAGTTAAATAACAGCTGGCTGCAACAAATTCTTCACTCTTCGCTCTTCGCTCTTCACTAATTTTTCGTACCTTTGCAGCCGCTTTCCACGTAATCGCTGGCAGGAAGATAGGAGAGTTGCCTGTTATGTTGCGTCGGAACGATACAGCAAAACAAATAAAATAAGAAAGAAAAATGGATTTAATCAAAGTTGCTGAAGA
>DGTH01000065.1:505-914 GCA_002393705.1 Prevotella sp. UBA4341
GAAGCATTTGCAACCGGCAAGCAGCACCCGCAGTTCAAGGCTGGTGACACTGTGACTGTCGCTTACAAAATTATCGAGGGCTCGAAAGAGCGTATTCAGCTTTATCGCGGTGTGGTCATCAAGATTAGCGGCCACGGCGAAAAGAAGCGTTTCACCGTCCGCAAGATGTCTGGCACCATAGGTGTAGAGCGTATCTTCCCTCTGGAGTCGCCCAACATTGACCACATTGAGGTCAACAAGGTGGGTAAGGTTCGCCGCGCTAAGTTGTACTACCTGCGCAAGCTTACCGGTAAGGCTGCTCGCATTAAGGAGAAGCGCCACAACGTAGGCGAGTAAAAACCCTCGCCCTCGAAAGAGATAAGAAGGAGACACGAGGCCTCAGCAGAGAGGCTCGTGTCTCTTTCTTTTT
>DGTH01000065.1:1080-4076 GCA_002393705.1 Prevotella sp. UBA4341
ACTTCCTGCTTCTGCGGCAACGGAATCGTCCACTTTTTCTATGATAGGACGATTTTTGTTATCATATTTTCACTAATTTTGCACCATGAACGCCAACCCGTTGCAAAAAGAAGTACTAACCCATCAAAATAATCATTTAACTAATAAGGTATGAATAAAAGCAGGTTACTTTGGCTACTCTTCGCACTATGTGTGACAGTAGCAATCCATGCCCAAGGAATCTCGGGCACTGTGACTGACCCTGACGGCGAACCCATCATCGGTGCCACCGTCATGGAAAAGGGGAACCCCCAGAACGCCACCATCACCGACATTGACGGACTTTTCACCATCAAGGTTGCGGCCGGGCAGACCCTCACCATCTCTTACATTGGCTACACGACACAGGACGTAGCCGCTCAGCAGCAGATGACCGTCGTGCTGCGTGAGGACACCGAGTCGCTCGACGAGGTGGTCGTCATTGGTTACGGCGTACAGAAAAAGAGCGTAGTAACGGCCTCCATCGCCAAGGTGAGCGCCGAAGACCTGGAGGGCAAGACGCGCCTGCGTGCTGACGACGCGCTGAAGGGTCTGGCCGCCGGTGTTAACGTAACGTCATCGTCGGGCCAGCCGGGCGCCAAGTCGCTGATTCGCATTCGCGGTATCGGCACCATCAACAACTCCGACCCGCTCTACATCATCGACGGCATGCCCACCGACCAGGACGGTATGGAGTCGGTCAACCCCTACGACATTGAGTCTATCGAGGTGCTGAAGGATGCCGCCTCGGGTGCCATCTACGGTGCACGTGCTGCCAACGGCGTTATCCTTGTCACTACCAAGAGGGGTAAGACCGGCCGTGCTGCCATTAACTACAACTTCTCGTACGGTTGGCAGAACGCCTGGAAGAAGCGCGACGTAACGAGCGCCACCGACTATGCCATCCTGCAGAACGAGAAGTACATCAACGGCGGACAGGCTCCCCTCTATGCCGACCCGTACCACCTGGTAGATGCCAACGGCGACAAGATCAAGGGTTTCGGCACGAACTGGCAGGACCTGCTGTTCAACGACAACGCCCCCATCATGCAGCACGACCTGAGCGTCAGCGGTGCGTCGGAGAAGGTCAACTACTACCTCTCCTTAGGCTACATTACGCAGGAAGGCATCGTGGGCGGCAACTTCGGACAGTCTAACTACGACCGTCTGACGCTGCGCACGAACAACCAGTTCACCGTCTTCGACGACTCGAAGGAGCGCGACTTCCTGAACAAGCTCGACATTGGCGCAAACCTTTCTTATATGCGCGTACACAACACGGGCATCGATGCCAACTCCACGTGGGGCTCGCCCTTAGGTTCTGCCCTCTACCTGGCACCCACGCTGCCCGTCACGCTGCACGGCGACATAGCCCAGCAGCAGCTTAACCAGTATGCAGCCTTCGACCTCTACCGCGATGCCGACGGCAATCCCTACACCATCCCCGGTTTCATAGGCTCCTACAACGAACAGAACAACCCCATAGCCATGATGCAGGGCAACCCCACGAAGAACTGGTCGCAGAAGTTCATGCCGAAGTTCACCATCGACCTGCAGCTCTGGGACGCCCTGAAGTATCGCTTCACGTGGAGTGCCGAGCAGTCGTTCTGGGGCAACGAGAGTGCCACGCTGCAGAAGTACTACCTCTCAGGCAACAACAACAGCGACCACACGCAGGCCGGCGTCTATAAAGGCAACAACACCCGCTGGCAGATTGAGAACACGCTGATGTACGACAAGACCTTCGGCCAGCACACCATCAACGTCGTGCTGGGCCAGTCGGCCACCAAGTTCAAGGGCGACGACGTCAGCGCCTACCGCTGGAACCTCATCAACACGGGCAAGCCCTACATCAGCTACGCCTCGGACACCGCCTTCGAGACCACTACCGACTCCGACGGCAACATTACGGGTGTGAAGAGCCTCTGGACCAACGGCGGCGGCCCGTACGTGGAGCACCGCCTGTCGTCACTCTTTGCCCGCTTGAGCTACAACTACGACGAGCGCTACATGGTGCAGGCCACCGTACGCCGCGATGGTTCGAGCCGCTTCGGCTCCAACAACAAGTATGGCGTGTTCCCCTCGTTCTCCTTGGGCTGGAACGTCATGAACGAGAAGTTCATGGAGCAGAGCCGCTCCTGGCTGAACAACCTGAAGGTGCGCCTGAGCTGGGGTAAGAACGGTAACGACAACATTGGCGACTTCCGCTACACCGTGCTGACCACCAACGGTGCCAGCAGTAACTACTACTACGGCCGCCAGGCCTCCATGATCACCGGCTCTAAGGCCAACGGTCTGGCCAACGAAGACCTGAAGTGGGAGGAGAGCGAACAGCTGGACTTCGGTCTTGACTTCGGTTTCTTCAACAACGCGCTGACCTTCACCGTTGACTACTTTAACAAGAAGACCAACGGCATGCTCATCGAGATGCCCATCCCCAGCTACGTGGGTGAGGCACGCCCCATAGGCAACGTAGGCGACATGTCGAACCGGGGCTTCGAGTTTGAGCTGGGCTACAAGTGGCACATTGCCGACGCTAACTTCGCCCTGAAGGCCAACGCCTCGTACCTGAAGAACGAGCTGAAGAACCTGGGTAACGACACGGGCTTCCTGAACTACGGCATCAGCCAGTTTACCGACGGCGGCACGCGTGCCGAGAATGGCCAGCCCTTCCCCTTCTTCTACGGCTACCGTACGGCCGGCGTCTTCCAGAACGTGGCCGAGGTCAGCGCCTACAAGAACGCTGAGGGCAACCTCATTCAGCCCGACGCTCAGCCCGGCGACCTGCGCTTTGTTGATGTGAACGGCGACGGCCAGATAACCTCCGACGACCGCACCAACATAGGCAACGGCACCCCGAAGTGGACCTTCGGCTTCAACCTGAACGCCGAGTGGAAGGGTTTTGACCTGAGCCTCTTCATGCAGGGCGTGAGCGGTGTCGATGTGTTTGACGCTACCTACCGCCAGGACATTGCCTC
>DGTH01000092.1 GCA_002393705.1 Prevotella sp. UBA4341
GAGTCGCGAAGAGTTTTCTGAATTGCTTGAGTCATTATTTTCTGAGTATTCTGAGTATTCTGAGTAATCTGATTATTTCTTCAGCCATCGGTCGAGCCAGCCGAAGTAGGTGCGCTGCCAGAGAATGCCGTTTTGGGGCTTTAGTACCCAGTGGTTCTCGTCGGGGAAGATGAGCAGCTGGGCCTCGATGCCCCTCATGCGGGCAGCATTGAAGGCTGACATGCCCTGGGTGTAGTTGATGCGGTAGTCTTTCTCTCCGTGAATGCACAGTATGGGGGTGTCCCACTTATCGACGAAGCGGTGGGGAGAGTTCTTGTAGGTCTTGTCGGCATTGGCCGTTCGGTCGGTGTTCCAGTAGGCATCGTCGTACTCCCAGTTAGAGAACCAGTTCTCCTCAGTCTCGGTGTACATAGCCTCAAGGTTGAAGGCTCCGTCGTGGGCTATGAAGCACTTGAAACGTCCCTCGTGATGACCGGCCAAATAATAAACGGAGAATCCGCCGAACGAGGCACCCACGGCACCCAGCCTGTCCTTGTCAACGAAGGGCAGGTTCTGGGCGGCATCGTCAATGGCTACGAGGTAGTCGCTCATGCACTGTCCTGTCCAGTCGCCCGAGATTTCCTCACACCACTCAGAACCAAAGCCAGGCAGGCCGTGACGGTTGGGAGCCACGATGACGTAGCCCTGAGAGGCCATGATCATGAAGTTCCAGCGGTAGCTCCAGAACTGGCTGACGGGACTCTGAGGTCCGCCTTCGCAGAAGAGCAGGGTGGGGTACTTCTTCGTTTCGTCGAAGTTCGGGGGCAGAATAATCCATACCAGCATGTCCTTGCCGTCGGTAGTCTTCACCCAGCGCTGCTGGACAGTGGGCTTCTGCAGCTGGTCAAGAATATGCTTGTTCTCCTGGGTGAGCTGCGTTATAATGGTCTTCTCGGGTTTCTTCGTGTTGGGGGTGACGACGTAAAGGTCGGCCGGTGCCGTGTAGGAGTGGCGCTCCATGAGCAGCTGACGGCCGTTGTTCAGCATTTGCAGACTGCCGAAGTCGGCCCAGTCGTCAGTAAGCTGAGTAACCTTTGTAGTGGGCAGGGCCTCAGGGTCTTTCGACTCCTTGATGGTGACGGAGTAAAGGTTCTCCGTAGCGTGCCATACGCCGATAAAGTAGATGGTGGCATCCTTCGTGTCGCTCCAGCAGAAGTCATCGACATTAGAGTCGAACTCCTCGGTGGCAAAGAACTCACGGCCGTTCATCAGGTCCCACACGCAGAGCCGCTGGCGGTCGCTTTCATAACCGTCGCGGGCCATGGAGAGCCACGCCACGTAGCGGCCGTCGGGCGAGAACTTCGGGTTCTGGTCGTAGCCGGGGTGGTGCTTGAGGTTCTCCGGGGCGTTGACGCTCTGAGTCTTCAGTGTCTTAGTGGGATCGACTTGAGGCTCCTCGTAGCCTTCTGGCTTGCAGAGGTTCTCCGTATCGCGCGTACCTATGTTATATAGATAGATGTCCGAGTCGGTTGAGATGCTGTAAAGGAGGCCCGTCTTCTTGCGGCAGGTGTAGGCAATGAGCTTCGAGTCACTACTCCAGTCGAGCTGCTCAATGCCGCCGAAGGGCTCCATGGGACACTCGTAGGGCTGGCCTTCGAGGATGTCGGTAGCGTCGTCAGCAATGACAAAGTCGTTGCCTACGGAGCAGACGAAGGGGTGCTGGATGCTCTCCACGTAGTGGTCCCAGTGACGGTACATGAGGTCAGTGACCACGCGGCCGGTAGCCTTCGGCAGGTCGGCGGGGTTCTCCTTGATGATGTCGTGGAAGGGGATGCTCTTCAGCAGGATGACCTTTTTGCGGTCGGGCGAAAACTTAAAGCCTTCGACGCTGCCATCGGTCTGCGTAAGTTGGCGGCGGTCAGAGCCGTCGGCCTTCATGCTCCAAAGCTCACCGCCGGAGATAAAGGCAATGGTTTCTTGGTCGAGCCATGCCGGGTCGGTCTCGTTTTTGTCACTCTTCGTGAGTAAGACACCTCCCCCTTTGGGGGAAGTTGGGAGGGGGCTCTCCATCATGTAGAGCACGTGGTGGCTCTTGTTGTGCTTGACGCTATAGTAGCCTACCTGATAGACTATTTTCTGTCCGTCGGGCGAGGCGGCGTAGCTACTGATGCGGCCCATGGCCCAAAGGGCTTCGGGCGTCATGCGTCCGTCACTGACGGTCATGTTCTGTCTTCCGATTTTCACGTCTTCTTGAGCTTGGGTGGTTAGTGGGGCTAATGAGGCCAATAGGGCCGATAGGGCTAATAGGGCCAATGAGTTTTTCTTTATCATAGTTGTCGTGTTTTTTTACTTCTTTCTTACCGGGTCGCAAGTAAGTCCACAGCCTAACTTCTTGAATATCTTTCGGTCAACCTCTGACAGCATGACTGTAGAGTGTACTTGGCAGTCGCGTAGTTTAGGCAGCTGTTCGAGGGCTTTGCGGCAGCGCTCGTCACTTTCTGACACCACGCTCAGGGCCACGAGCACCTCGTCGGTGTGCAGGCGCGGATTGCGCGCACCGAGGTATTCGGTCTTCGTCTTCTGAACGGGCTCAATGAGGCTTTGGGGTATGAGCTTGTCCTCATGGTCGATGCCGGCCAGATGTTTGGTGGCATTGAGCAGCAAGGCGGCCGAACAGCCTAACAGCGGCGACGACTTGGCCGTGATGATGGTGCCATCTTCCAGTTCGATGGCAGCGGCTGTGTGTTCGCTGAGCTCCTGTTTGGCCTGAGCTGCCACGGTGACACGGCGGTAGGCTGTCGTAATGCGAGCCTGGTTGAAGAGCATCTGTATCTTGTGAACCTCGTCCTCGTTGTCGACTCCGTCGGCCATCTTGTTGGTGGCGTCGTAGTAACGGCGGATAATCTCCTCGCGGCTGGCATTGCAGCACACCTCGTCGTCAGAGATGCAGAACCCCACCATGTTGACGCCCATGTCGGTAGGCGACTTGTAGGGGTTCTCACCATAGATGCCCTCAAAGAGTGCATTAAGTACGGGGAATATCTCGATGTCACGGTTGTAGTTGACGGCTATTTTGTCGTAGGCCTCCAGGTGGAACGGGTCTATCATGTTGACGTCGTTCAGGTCGGCCGTAGCAGCCTCGTAGGCTATGTTGACGGGGTGCTTCAGCGGGAGGTTCCACACGGGGAAGGTCTCAAACTTGGCGTAACCGGCCCGGATGCCGCGCTTGTTCTCATTATACAGCTGAGAGAGGCAGACGGCCATCTTGCCGCTGCCAGGTCCCGGGGCGGTGACGATGACCAGTTCGCGTGAGGTTTCCACGTAGTCGTTCTTGCCGAAACCTTCGTCGGAGGCTATGAGTTCTACGTTGTGGGGATAACCGTCAATGAGGTAGTGGACGTAGGAACGTATGCCCATGCGTTCCAGCCGATGGCGGAACAGGTCGGCAGCACGCTGTCCGTTGTAGTGGGTAATGACCACCGAGCCCACCATGAAGTCGCGGCTCATGAACTCCTCACGCAGGCGGAGCACGTCCTCGTCGTAGGTAATGCCTAAGTCGGCACGTACTTTGTTCTTCTCAATATCGTCGGCCGAGACAACGATGACGATTTCCAGCTGTTCGCGCAGCTGTGCGAACATGCGCAGCTTGGAGTCGGGCTTGAAACCTGGCAGCACGCGCGAGGCATGGTGGTCGTCAAACAGTTTGCCGCCCAACTCCAGATAGAGTTTTCCGTCAAACTGGGCTATGCGTTCACGGATGTGCTCTGACTGTATCTTCAGATACTTGTCGTTATCAAAACCTATTTTCATTTCTTGTATCCGTTTTGGCGTTGCCGTTGAAGTTCTTCGGCCTGTTTCTGCATAGCTTCCAGTCGGGCAGCTAGGCCGCTGACCTTCTTGGGGTTGTTCTTGTTCTGCTCGTAGCGAGCCTCGAGTATGGCCAGCAGCTTAGCGTCGTTAGTGGTCTTGCGCAGCAGCCACATGATGGCAGCCGAGAAGAAGAGGGATACAAAATAGTAGAAGTTCAGACCGGCAGAGTAGTCATTGAACATGAAGAAGAACATGAGCGGCATGAGGTACATCATCCACTGCATCATCTTCATCTGTTCAGCCTGCTGACCGACCATCTGGTCTTTCTGCTGGCGCATGGACATGTATGAGTAGGCCAAGTTGGCCACACAGAACAGGATACACGTCAGCGAGAGGTGGTCGCCAATACCCCAGATGTGGCTGTTCCACTCAATAATGGGGTCATAAGTCGAAAGGTCGTCAATCCAGAGAAATGACTGTCCACGCAGCTGGATGGCATTTGGTACGAAGTTGAACATGGCAATCCAAATGGGCATCTGGATGAGCATGGGCAGACAGCCCGACAGGGGCGACACACCGTACTTGGAGTACAGGGCCATCATTTCCTGCTGTTTCTTCATGGCATCCTCGGGCTTGTCGTACTCCTTGGTCAGCGCGTCGAGTTTCGGTTTCAGTACGCGCATCTTGGCACTCGACATGTAGCTCTTCTTGACCAGCGGGTAGGTAATGGCCTTCAGCAGCAGTGTGATGAGGATGAGCACCACGCCCATGGGGAAGCCCCAACGGGTCAGCCAGTCGAAGACGTAGATGGTGAAGAAACGGTTAATCCAGCGGAACAACGGCCAGCCCAGATAAACCAGCTGTTGCAGGTCGAGGTCTTTGCCGAAGTGGCTCTTCTCTTCCACGTCCTGCAGCAGTGTGAAGTTGTTGGGACCTATGAACATCTCGAACTCGGAAGCCTGGCGGCCGGTGGGGTCAAAGGCGGTCTTCAGTTTAGCCTTGTAGTTTTTCAGGTAGCCGCTGTCCTTGTCTTGCGGAATGCTGGTGAGCAGGGCTTCCTTGGCAAAGTTGTCCTTCGAGATGAGTACAGCCGAGAAGAACTGGTTCTTGAAGGCTACCCAGTCAAGGGCTTCCTCTATCTTTTCGTCTTCCTCGGCCGATGTTTCGCTCAGGTAGTCGGTACTGCCGCCGTTAGCCTCTTTGTAAGTCAGCGTGGAGTAGCGGTTCTCAAACGTAAAACCTTTCTCCTGCTGTCGTGCCTTGCCGTCCCACTCCAGGTCCATCTGCGTATAGTTGGGGGCAAACATGCCGCTCAGTCCTTCTGCGCGTACTGACATGGAGAGCAGGTAGTCCTGATTCAGGCGGTAGTCTATGACGAGTCGTCCACCGTTGGCTGCCTCTAATGTCATCGTGACGGTGGAGTCAGTCTGGTTCGACGGGGTAAAGAACATGTCCTTGGTCACGATATTATCCTGCTTGCCGGCAAGGAGAAAGTTCAGCTGCTGGTCGCCTTTGTCAAAGAGAGTCAGGTCCTGGGTGTCCAGTTCGGGGGCATACTTGCCCTCGTCATTCTTGTGGTGGCCGGTAAAGCCCTTGATGACGGCTTTTGTCGGCGTGCCGCCCTTTGTTGAGAGGGTCAGTTCGAGTTTTTCGTTTTTCAGCACCACGTCCCGGCTCTCTCCGTTCAGTGCTTTGTAGAAAATGTTGGTCGTGTCTCCTTGGGCGGCAGCCTCGGCCTGGGCCTTGCGGGCCTGTTCGGCCAGTACCTTTTCTTTTTCAGCCTTTAAGCGCGCTGCTGTCTCAATAGAGTCTTGTTTCATCTGTGCCTCTATTTGCTCTTGCGACGGCTGGTTGAACCAGCTGAATGCAATGAGCACCAGGGCAATGAGCGTAAAACCAATGATGTTGTTTTTGTTGTTCATATTTCTTTTTTGTTGATTTCTTGCCTTGTTTGCATAACAAGGTGCAAAGGTACGAATAAATTAAGGATTTAGGATGAAAAATTAAATATTTTTTGGCTTTTCGCTTACTTATTTGTACCTTTGCGGACAAATACTTAAATAAAACGACAATGATGAAACGCAACTCTTTACTTTTACTGCTGCTGGTCATGCTGTTTACCTCTACTGACGTCCTGGCACAGCGGCGAGTCGCCAGTGCACAGCAAGACACTTCCCAACTGGTACGTAACTACATGGACTCCTTGAACATCTACAAAGCCAGGCTCGACTCGATGAGCCAGGTGAATGCCGCCTTGCAGAACGGTAAGACAAACGGTGCGCTCTACCGTCTCTTCTTGCCCCCCACGTTCTATCACTCTCCGGCAAGCAACATGCTCTCGCTCACCTCCCCCGACCTGGGTGCGTCTGACTGGGCTGTTGATGCTGCACTGATGGGCATTTACCTGAAGCGCCCCGACCTCTTGGTCAACAGCGAAGACAAGCTGAAGGCTGCCGGCTCCATTCGTAATGACGTGGAAGTGCCGCAGACGCAGAACGTGGAGCTGGCCGAACAGGTGGCCCCTGAACCTGAGGCTGCTCCTGTGGAGCCTATAGACGAAGAGGTGCTGGTTACAAAACCCAACTTCTGGACCTTCAAGGGCGATTATTACCTGCAGTTTCTGCAGAACTACATCACCTCTAACTGGCACAAGGGCGGAGAGAGTAACTACTCGATGCTGGCCAGCATGACTGTTGAGGCTAACTACAACAACAAGCAGAAACTGAAGTGGGACAACAAACTGGAGATGAAGCTGGGCTTCCAGACCTCACGAAGCGACACCGTGCATAAGTTCAAAACCAATAACGACCTGCTGCGTCTGACCAGCAAGCTCGGACTTCAGGCTCACAAAAAGTGGTACTACACCTTGCAGCTCTTGGCTTACACCCAGTTTGCCCCAGGCTATAAGAGTAACGACGAGTTTACTTATTCTGATTTCTTCTCACCCTTCGACCTCAACCTGAGCCTTGGTATGGACTACAACGTCGTGGCTTTCAATAAGAAACTGACGGGTAACATCAATCTTTCTCCTGTTTCCTATAACTTCCGTTACGTCAGTCGTTTAGGGCTTTCTACTCGATATGGACTTAAAGAGGGACGACATGCCCTGCACGACATCGGTTCGTCAGTCACCGCCGACCTGGCTTGGAAGTTCAATGACAATATAACGTGGAAGTCGCGTCTCTATGGTTATACCTCTTATAAGCGAGCGTTGGTGGAGTGGGAAAATACTCTCGAACTGAAAATCAGCAAGTTCATCACAACCAATGTCTATGTCTATCCCCGCTTTGACGACAGCGGAGCCCGCGATGACGAACTGGGCTATTGGCAGTTTATGGAGTTCTGCTCGTTAGGATTCAGCTACAACTTCTGATTAAAACAGAGCGCCTGAAGGTCTCCCCTCCAGGCGCTTGTCTTTTTGCATCTAAAACGTCAGCTCATTTTGCTTCCGTCATGTCACCTTCTATATAGAGGCGCGTCATTTCTACTTTTCCGTTCGTACGGATAGTGATAGACTTCTTGAAGTGACCAGGAAACTTGCCTGTTCCGTTATACGTCACCTTAATCTGGCCTGCCTCGCCAGGCTGTACGGGAGCCTTGGTATATTCCGGCACTGTGCATCCGCAACTGGCCACAGCCTGATTGATAACCAGTGGGGCGTCGCCCACATTCTTAAACGAGAACACACACGTAACCTTGGCTTGCTTTTCCGAGAACGAGCCGAAGTCGTGGGTCGTCTTGTCGAATTTGATTTCTGCTTGTGCTGCAGCGAAACTGATTCCGCAAATGAGCAGCAGTGACATCAGTAACAGCTTCTTCATATTGTTTATTACTTTTTGTTTTGTTTTATTCTTTTGACGTAATTCGGACGCAAAAGTAAAGTATTTTTCTTATATTTCTATACTTTTAACAAGGTTTTTACACTTATTTAATAATTCCTTTGTACTTTTGCACCTCATGAAAAGACAAGAACGCTATGAGCGGGTGTTGGCTTACTTTCGTGAGCTGATGCCCGAAGTACAGACCGAGCTGGAGTTTGGTAGTATCTTTCAGCTCCTTGTGGCCGTCATTCTGAGTGCGCAGTGTACCGACAAACGTATTAACCAGGTGACACCGAAACTCTTCCGTCGCTTTCCTGACGCCCGTTCCATGGCAGCAGCCGAGCCAGAGGATGTGCTGGAGTACATCAGCTCCGTATCCTATCCGAACTCAAAGGCTGACCATTTGGTCAAGATGGCGCGCAGGCTGGTGGAGGATCATGACGGCGAAGTGCCTGCCGACATGAACCAGCTGCTTGACTTGCCGGGTGTGGGACGCAAGACGGCTAACGTCATTCAGAGCGTGGCTTTTGGCAAGGCTGCTATGGCCGTTGATACCCACGTCTTTCGGGTAAGCCATCGTCTGGGCTTGGTGACCAAACGTGACGATACTCCCTATAAGGTAGAGCAGATGCTGACAAAAAACATACCCGAGGAAGACATTCCCCGGGCACATCACTGGTTGCTGCTGCATGGCCGTTACGTCTGTACTTCACGTCGTCCACATTGTGAGCGGTGCGGCCTGCAGACTATTTGTTCTTCTTATGACCCCATTTCTTCCACATTTCGCGGTGAAAGCGGTTCTCGGCCTTGATGACCTCAAAGACCTTACTGGCAGGTAGCACGTTGAGGAACTTCTCGTGGTAGGTCTGCTGCAGGGTCTTGATTTCCAGGTCCATCTGGTCGCTCTTCCTGATGGCTTCACGGTAACCGGCTTCGTCGGTCGGCTTGGCCTTACAGAGCTTACGCTGCTGGCTGTAGATGGTGCGTTGCTTCTGGTGCATCTCGCGGAAGAGCGGCAGGAAGCGGGTGGTCTCCTGTTGCGTGAGCTGCGCCTTGTCAATGACGTATGCCTCGAGCTCTGCCTGAAACTTCTCAGGCGAGAACCGATGCTTGCCGTCTTGAGCAAACAAGCTGATGGCTATGAGCAGGCAGGTTAGCGTAATGGTCAGTCGTTTCATTGTTGTTGTATCCTTATCTTATTGGTTATTCAGAGAGGCAGGCATAGATGTCGGCATTGTCCAGCATGACGTAGTCGGCTGCCTCGTCCATGAATGTCTCTTCTTCCGTTGCGGCGGGTTTGGCAGCTGCTGCGACGACAGCTTGCTCGGTTGTTTCCTGCCGGTTCTGTAGGAAGTAGAGCGTGATGCTGAAGATGGCAATGCAGACACAGGCTGCAGCCAAGAGCACAGGTCTCAGCCTGCGCAGCAGTGCAGGCCGTTTCTCCTCCTGGGCCGGCTGTTGTTCGGGCAGTTTCTCCATCAGCTGGTCGGCAAAGCTTTCAAAGTAGCCTTCCGGAACCTGAAACGGATTGTGTTTCCCGAGGTGTTCCATTATGATTTTCTCTTCGTTTGTCATTCTTTTATTCCTTATTTATTGTCTTAGACGTCGCTCATGCCGAAAGGTTTAATCATTATGCAGTAAATATTCGGATATTTTCTTTACGGCGATGTGGTAGGAGGCCTTCAGAGCCCCTTCTGACGTATTGAGTACACGGCTTATCTCGGAATATTTCATGTCGTCATAGTATCTGAGGTTGAACACCGTTCGCTGCACTTCGGGCAGTCGGGCTATGGCTTCCTGCAGTCGGGCTTGTGCCTCGTCGCCGTCAAAGTATCGGTCGGCCATGAGCTGTGCTGCCACGCCTGTTGCCTCGTTGTCGGAGCTGACGGTAGTCAGGTTTTTCTGTCGTCTGACGAAGTCGAGGCTTTCGTTGATGACGATGCGGTAGAGCCAGGTAGAAAGTTTCGACTCAGAGCGGAAGGCCCCAATGCTGTTCCATGCCTTCATCAGGGCGTTCTGCATGACGTCGTCGGCGTCATCGTGGTTCAGCACGATGCGGCGCACCTGCCAGTACAACTGTTCGCTATATTGTTTAACAATAATCCCAAACGCTTGTCGCTGCGTTTGGGGATTACGGAGCATTTGTAAGAGCTCTTGTTCAGAAGGGGGAGGGTTCATCGTATGACTATCTTGCGAACTACTTTGCCAACCTTCACGATGTAGCAGCCCTTGGGTACGTCCAGCTCAATGCGCTGCGTGGGACTCTCTATCTTGACTTTTGCTACCTGGTTGCCGGTAAGCGACACCACTTCAAGAGTCTGCCCCTGCGCGTTGCTGACAATGAGTGACGACTGCTGCACGGCGATGGTTACTTCACGCTCGCCGCTTTGCTCTACAGTGGGCTCATTGGGTGTTGCCATGCTGCTCACGGGAACTGCGAGTGTCAGCACAGCTGCAAAGGCCAATGTAAGTAGTCGTTTTGTCATACTCTTTTCAATTATTTGGTGCAAAGATACGAAAAAGAAATGAAACTACCAAATTTTTCTTGCTTTTTTATTGCTTTTCGGTCGTTTTATACCTCAAAAGTCTTGTTTTCTTGTGCCAGCATGCTGTTTTCGAACACTTCTTGTGCCTCCTGAAGCAGGCGTTCTTCATTGTCGTAGCGCGAGGAGTAGTGTCCCAGAATGAGTTGCCTGACCTGTGCGTCGCGTGCCACCTGTGCGGCCTGGCGTGCGGTTGAGTGGTAGTATTTTTCTGCCATAAGCAGGTTGTCGTCGGCATAGGTGCTTTCGTGGTAGAGCGTGGTGACGCCTTTCAATCGTTCGTTCAGCTGCGGCATGTAGCGCGTGTCGCTGCAGTAGGCGTAGCTTCGTGCCGGTTCGGCCGGCATGACGAGCTGCTTGTGGGGAATGGTGGTTCCGTCGGCCGTGGTCCAGTCGGCTCCCGCCTTGATGTTGGCAATCTGCGAGGTGGGAATGCCGTAGAAGTCTATCTTCTCCTTACGTATGTGGGGCAGTGTGGGTTTTTCTCTGAACAGAAAGCCGCAACAGGGCACGCGGTGCTCCAGCGGCAGGGTGCTTACGGTGAGGCTTCGGTCTTCGTAAATGACGGCCTCCTTGGTGGTGTCGATGGGGTGGAACACGACTTCGTAGCCCAACCGTTCGCAAAACGTGTCGAGCTGGCTTTGGAGCATGGGCCCCAGTTGCTCGGTAGCGTAGATGTTGAGCCGGGCCGTGCGTCCCAGCATGCCGAAGGTGCTAATCATGCCTATGAGGCCGAAGCAGTGGTCGCCGTGCAGGTGCGATATAAATATGTGGCCTATCTTGGTAAAGCGTATGTGGCTGCGGCGAAGCTGCATTTGTGCGCCTTCGCCGCAGTCTATCATAAACAGCTTGTCGCGCAACTCCACCACCTGTGCCGACGGGTTGTGCCTGAGGGTGGGTAGCGCACTGCCACAGCCTAATATGTGGATGCGGAAGGGTTCCATCGGGACGCTGCTTGCTTACATGATAAAGTCCTCGAGGGCCGATTCTTCCAGCTTAATGTCCTTGCCGTAGCCGCTGTTGGGCTTCTGGCGTCCGTACTCGAAGGTGTCCTCGTCATTCTTGTAGCTCAGCGAGTCGGCAGTCAGCTTGGTGATGTCATAGTAGTTGGTCTCTTCCTCCTGGCCGCCTCCGTCGCGGATGGAGACTATTTCCAGTTGTCCATCGACGATTCTCCAGGTACGGTAGCTGATGACGCTTTGGTCGATGCTCTCGGCTATACCGCCTTCCTTGATCTTGATGCCTATTTCTGTGCTGCCGTCAATGGGGTCGGGCATGACCCAGTCACCCAGCAGCATGTTCTGGTTGATGAGGATTTCCGCCGCTGTCTTCTGCACGTTGGCCAGGACAATCATGCGGTCGCCCGGGGTGACGCTGCCAAAGAGCTTTTGGTTCTCGCGTGCACCCGCGATGCTGATGCTGAGCGTGTCGCCGTTGTCAATCATCAACTTGAGCGTGTCGTTCTTGGCGTCGTTGACGGCAATGCCGTAGAGGGTGGGTTTTTCGGGGGGTGCGACGTCAGTAGAGTCAGTCACGACGGCACCTTCCTGTCCTTGGTTCTTGCTGCCGCAGCTGGCCATGGTCGTAGCAATGGCCAATGCTGCAATGTAGATAATCTTTCTCATTCCGTCCGTTTATTTATTATTTCATCTTTAATTTTTCTCGTTTTCTTTCGCCTCGTTCCACAACTGGTCCATTTCCTCGAGCGTCATCTCTGTCAGGGGTTTTCCTATGCGTATGCTGTGCTGCTCAATGTAGTTGAAGCGGCGGGTGAACTTCTGGTTCGTCAACTCCAACGCATTGTCGGGGTTCAGCTTATAGAGTCGGGCGGCATTGATGACCGAGAACAGGAAGTCACCCAGCTCCTCGGTAGAGTGCTGCTTGTCCTCCTTGCGCAGTTCGGCCTCCAGCTCGTCCAGTTCCTCGCGCACCTTCTTCCACACGTCCTGCTTGTCTTCCCAGTCGAACCCCACGTTGCGAGCCTTGTCCTGAATGCGGTAGGCCTTGATGAGCGAGGGTAGGGCAGCGGGCACTCCCGAGAGCACCGTCTTGTTGCCGTCCTTCTCCTTCAGCTTAATCTGTTCCCAGCTTTCGAGCACGGCTTCTGCGTCCTTCGCCACGGCTTCTCCATAGACGTGCGGGTGGCGGAATATCAGCTTGTCACAGAGCTTGTTGCAGACGTCGGCTATATCGAATTGTTGCTTCTCCTCGCCTATGCGGCCGTAGAAAACCACGTGCAGTAGCACGTCGCCCAGCTCCTTGCATATTTCCTTCTGGTCGTCGCGTATCAGCGCGTCACATAGTTCGTAGGTTTCCTCAATGGTGTTGGGCCGCAGGCTGTCGTTGGTCTGCTTGCGGTCCCACGGACATTCCTCGCGCAGCCGGTCCATCACGTCGAGCAGCCGTCCGAAGGCCTGCATCTTTTCTTCTTTTGTATGCTTACGTTCCATAATGCCTGCAAAAGTAAATAAAAAATCTGAAACCACCAAAAAATTTGGTAGTATCAGAAAAAAGTTGTACCTTTGGCCCCACTTTTTTAATATGTACGTATGGAATTAGCAAGTAAGTATGACCCAAAAGAGGTCGAATCGAAATGGTATCAGTATTGGCTGGACAATAAGTTGTTCGCCTCGAAACCCGATGGCCGCGAGCCTTACACAATCGTTATCCCGCCCCCCAATGTGACAGGTGTGCTGCACATGGGGCACATGTTGAATAATACGATTCAGGACATTCTTGTGCGTCGTGCACGCATGGAGGGCAAGAACGCCTGTTGGGTGCCTGGCACTGACCACGCCTCCATTGCCACCGAGGCTAAAGTGGTGAAGAAGCTGGCCGAACAGGGCATTAAGAAGCACGACCTGACGCGTGAGGAATTTCTGAAGCACGCCTGGGACTGGACCCACGAGCACGGCGGCATCATCCTGAAGCAGCTGCGCCGCTTAGGCGCTTCGTGCGACTGGGACCGCACAGCCTTCACCATGGACGAGAAGCGCTCGGAGAGCGTCATCAAGGTCTTTGTCGATCTTTATAACAAGGGCTATATCTATCGTGGCCTGCGCATGGTCAACTGGGACCCGAAGGCCCTGACGGCACTCTCCACCGAGGAGGTTATCTATAAGGAAGAGCAGAGCCACCTGTACTACCTGAAGTATTATGTAGCCAATGCCGACGGTTCAGTCTGTTGCGATAATATCGCAACAAACGAGACTGACGGCAACGTCATCCATAAGGACGAGCGGGGCTACTACGCCGTCGTTGCCACCACGCGCCCTGAGACCATCATGGGTGATACCGCCATGTGTATCAACCCCAAGGACCCGAAGAACCAGTGGCTCAAGGGCCGCAAGGTCATCGTGCCGCTGGTGGGCCGCGTGATTCCCGTCATTGAGGACCGCTATGTCGATATAGAGTTCGGTACGGGCTGCCTGAAGGTGACGCCGGCCCACGACACCAACGACTACATGCTGGGTAAGACCCATAACCTGGAGACCATCGACATCTTCA
>DGTH01000194.1:0-175 GCA_002393705.1 Prevotella sp. UBA4341
ATGGCAATGCCATCAACGAAAAATATACAAAGATATTGAAAGAGAACAAGACCCTAACTTTGCAAGAATGTATCGCGCTTGATGCAGTGCAGAAAGGGCAACAGATTTCGGATTTTCGATTATCGGATTTTCGATTTTCGGATTCTTCGAGGAAGGAGCTTTTCTTCGGGGGAAG
>DGTH01000194.1:267-15141 GCA_002393705.1 Prevotella sp. UBA4341
TCTTCGGGGGAAGGAGCTTTTCTTCCTCGAGAATCCTTCCTCGAAAATTCTGCTCAAAAGTTTGGCGTTTTCAAGAATAATGATTATTTTTGCCGTCGAGTTAGAAAAAAAAGAAAATTCCCAGAGCATGAGAGTAATCTGTGACGCCCCAGGACAAACCTGCAATAGATTATGGACATACGTAGCTTCCGTAGCTCAGTGTGTTGCAGAGAACAAGAAGATGGTCATCATCTTCTACGACTGGACCATTGAGGACTTCCCCAACCTTCTGCATTGTCCGTTTATCTATTTCCCCCTATATCACAAATGGTACTTAGAGCGGGGCAATGGCTGGAACAACTATAAAGGCCTGACGTGGAAAGTGACCCACAACAAGACTTGGGACAGGGTGTTCAGCATGCTGGGGTTCAAGAAGGGGTGGCTGACCATGGACGACACCCGCTATCTGGAACAGACGAAGAAGGAACTACAGCATATTTTCCGTCCACGAAAAGAAATAACCGATAAGGCCGAGCACATGATGTCGGCCATCCGCAAGGATGCAGACATGGTAGTAGGGGTTCACATTCGGCATGGTGACTACAAGACCTTCTTCGGCGGGCGATTTTATTATTCCTTAGAGGAGTTTCACCAGTTTATGCTCCGCATACAACACTGTTATGCCGGCCGGCGGGTGGCCTTCTTCATCAGCAGCAACGAAGCCTTTGACCTTCAGGTCTTTGAGGGGTGCAAGTGCTTCCGCTTTGGCAAAGAACCCTCGGGCGACATTCTTGACCTGCACACCCTTTCGCTTTGCGACCGGATAGTAGGCCCGTGGAGCACCTACAGCCGATGGGCTTCATTCATAGGCGAGGTGCCACTGTGCTGTCTGAAAGAAAGGAGTCAGGCGTTTACCGATGACGATTTCGTCCGGGTTGCCGACTTCTACCACTTCTGGAATGGTGAAAGCACCGTTGACTACTGGCTGGAGGACGTGGAGTCGTTAGGCTACGACCGCTGGGGCAACAAGATGAGCCCGCCGAGCTCCAAGTCTTGCTGATAGTGGGCAAAGGGTCGCAGGCCTGCCCAGTCGTAGAAGGTGAATTCCCCGAAATAGACCCTGCCCTCGACCCAGAAAAAATCGATGCGGACAAAGGGAATGCCCTGAGACAGCGTCTGGGCCAATGACTTCATCAGTTCAAAGGCTTCTGGTTTCTCGAACTCAGGCTCACTCCTTCTGAATCCATGATTAATGGCCACCGGAAGGAAGTCCATGTCGTAGAAGTTCTCGTATATGTCGTCCGACTTGACCGTACAGTACATATACTTGGGTTCGCCGTTAAAACACCAGAACTTATAGTCGCGCAGGGTCTTGCCCGTATGGTCGTCCAGCAGCTTGTCGGCAAGAATCCGTGGCTTCACGTTCTTGTACGGCCACTCGCGCGTCCACCAGTAAAAATTGTTGCGGAGCGTCTGTTCCAGCTTGGCCTTCGCTGCTGTTTTATCAAAGGACGATTTGTCCCTGCACAAACACATGCCGCCAGAATCGTGCGTACATTTCAAGACAAACTGGTCAGGCAGCTGCGAAAAGTCTATGTCGTCAAAATGACTCCACACGCCATAGCAGGGTACAACATGTTCGTCGCCAATTTTGCTTCTAACATATTCCTTCACGGAATACTTGTCAGCCAGTTGTGTATAAAGCGGATTTCGGTCATTGACCTTCAGCCAGTTGAGCTTCTCGTTAAAGCTCTTAGGCGCACTCAGATTCAAACGACGATGAAACTTTGACCTATATATCATTTTAAGCCACAAAGCGTCAGGCCAGAACTTGTAGGTTCGGCTCAGGACGTTCCAATAAAGATGATGTACAAAGCGAGACATTTCCTTTTACGTGTTTAATTATCTTTGCAAAATTACAATAAAAAACGGAGAACTTCTCTTTTATTGCGGAAAAAAATCCTAACTTTGCAAAAAATAACAGCATTGCGTATGAAAATTGCCATTTTAACCTCTGGCATCTTGCCTGTACCGGCCGTCAAGGGGGGAGCGGTAGAAAACCACATTGACTTCTACCTGAAATATAACGACAAGCACAAGCTGCACGACATGACCGTGTTCAGCGTGTGGAACGAAGCCATAAGGGGTCACAAGGCCTTAGAGTCGGCGGTCAACCATTACGAGTACATTGAGGTGAAGAGTCTGTGGGCTCGAATCAAGAAAAACCTTTATTACCGCCTACATGGTGAAAAGTATTATCACTACACCATAGAGTACTATTTCCGACAGGCATGGAAACGACTTAAGAAACGGCACTATGACATCATTCTGCTGGACAACCGCCCTGGCTATGCCGTAGGAATGGACGTTCCAAAAGACACGAAGCTGCTGGTATATCTGCATAATGACCTGCTGAATAACCAGACTCAAGGCTTCCAGGAAATATACGACAAGGCATCACGCATCCTGACGGTATCGGACTACATAGCCCGTCGCGTGAGAACCATCAACCCACAGGACCAGAAGTGCTTTGTCATTCTGAACGGCATCGACCTGGGCGCATTCTCTCCCCGGAGAGTCTGTAACATCACCCGACAGCAATTAGGATTCACCGACGATGACTTCATCATGGTGTTCAGCGGGAGAATCACGAGGGAGAAAGGTGTCGGCGAACTCATTGAAGCTCTCATAAGACTTGAAGACCATCCTCACATCAAGCTGCTGATTATAGGAAGTCCCTTCTATGGAGACACGGAAAATGAAGATGTTTTTGTAAAGGCTTTGAAACGACAGGCAGAAAGAGTTAAAGACCGCATCAGGTTCACGGGCTTCATTCCTTATCGAGACATGCCTGACTACCTTTCCATTTCCGATATAGCCGTCATTCCCTCTTTATGGGACGACCCATGCCCCAACACCGTGTTAGAGGCTCAGGCCACCGGACTGCCCATCATCACCACACGCAGAGGAGGCATTCCTGAAGAGGTGACGGAAGAAAACGCCATTCTCCTAACTACGGACAATCAGTTCGTTGACAACTTAACGACATCTATCCTACACCTATACCAGCATCCGGAGAAACGAGTAGCTATGAGCAAAGCTGGTCTGAAGCATTCTGCTTACTATAATGAGCAACGCTACGCCGAGGACTTCTTCAAGGCGTTGGAGTCCGTTAAATAATCACAAATAAGAACACAACGAAAACTTTATTCTGAATATAATTATTATAAATGACATACGACCTGATAAGACTGCTTCGTCCACTGCAATGGTTTAAGAACGTGTTTGTCCTGGCGCCATTGTTCTTCAGCAACAACCTGCTGAACGTCGAGTTGCTGATTCCTACCCTCTATGCCTTTGCCGCCTTCTGCCTGGTGTCGAGCAGCATCTACTGCTTTAACGACATTTATGATGTGGAAGCCGACCGGCAGCATCCACGCAAATGCAAACGGCCGATAGCTTCGGGAGCCGTCTCGGTCAAGACTGGCTATGTAGCAATGGTCTGCTGCCTGCTGTTGGCAGTAACCATCGGCGTACTGGGGCGAATCGGAATGGTTTGCCTGATAGGGCTGATTGGCTATTGGCTGATGAACGTGGCCTACTGCATGAAGCTGAAGCAATACGCCATTATCGACGTATTTCTGATTTCTATGGGGTTTGTCTTGCGGGTACTGATTGGTGGGGTCGCCGCTCACATCTTCGTTTCCGAATGGCTGGTGCTCATGACGTTCCTGCTGGCGCTGTTCTTAGCCTTTGCCAAACGGAAGGACGACTACCGCATCTTTGAGCAGACGGGCGTCATGCCCCGCAAAAGCATCGTGGGTTATAACGCACAGTTCATTGACCTGAGCGTAACCATCGTGGCCACCATCACCATCGTGTGCTACATCATGTACACCATGAGCGACAGCGTCATAGCGCGCATGGGCAGCAGCTACCTCTACCTGACCAGCATCTGGGTTATAGCCGGCCTGCTGCGCCACCTGCAGAACATGCTGGTCTATCAGCGTAGCGGCAGCCCCACGAAGGCGCTGGTGAAGGATCACTTCATACAGCTTTGCATAGCGGGTTGGATTGCCTCGTTTGTGGTAATTATTTACTGGTAACTTGCCGATAGATACGTTCTACTTCCTCAGCCACCCGACGCGCATTGAACCGCTGCTCAACCATGGCGTGAGCCTGTTGGCCGCAACGCGTCTTTAGTTCTCCTGACGCTTGTAGCCGGAGCAGGGCGTCAGCCAACTGACGAGGCTGCGAGAAGGGCACCACCAGACCATTGTCACCATCCTTCAGAAGCTCCTTCGTTCCGTCAGTAGGGGTAGCAATGATGGCCTTGCGCATGGCCATGGCTTCAAGCAGGGCGATGGAGAGTCCCTCCCAAAGACTGGGCAGCAGGTAAGCATCGATGCAGTGGAGCAAGTCGGGCACATCGGTGCGGAAGCGACTGCGATAGACGTAGTCTGCCATATGGTGCTTCCCGATGAAGGCATCAACCTCCGCATCCATATCGCCTTCGGCCACAAACAGTCCTTTTATCTTCTCGTTCTGAGTATGGGCCAAACGAACCGCCTCTAAAAAGTCAAGCGGCGACTTCTGCTTGGTGCAACGGGCAATAAAGCCTGCCACGAAGTCATCGGCAGAGAAGCCAAACTCGTCTCTAAGGTTCTTGAACGTTCCGTCAGGATTAAAACGTTCAAGGTTGATGCCATTCTCAATGACGTCAGCCTGACCGAGACCAAAGACTTGACACCCCGTCGCAGCATTACTCTGCGAGACGCAGATGACGCGATGGGCAAAACGGCAAATCAGCTTCTCGCTCCAAGCCCGGGCGGTCCTTACGGCCCACGACTGGTCATCGTGGAAACTCCAGCCATGAACGGTATAGACAAAGGGCAATCCCAAATGACGGGCAGGCCAAAGCATGTTCGACGCGGCGCGGCTGCCATGGGCGTGAACGAGCTGTATCTGTTCCCTTCGCAGCAGACTGACTACCTGCTGCTGTACGCTCCAGTCAAAGGCTTTGAGAGACGGAATAACATGACACTTGACACCCATTTGTCCAAGCCGGTCAACCATCTCGCCGGTAGTGAACGACAGGGCGACAGGCTCGAACTGCTGTTTATCCAAATAATAGACGAGGTCAAGAAGATGCGACTCTCCTCCACCTATCTGCCCCTGGCGGATGACCTCCAAAACTTTTATCCTGCTCATTTGTTCTTCACCAGATTATCCTCAGAATCCTTGTAGTGGTCTGTCTTGTGGAAGATACGGGTGATGCCCTTCATCTGCACCTTGACGTGGTTCCAGAAACTCTTCCACATCGACTCGTTGCCAAACGTGCCGTAACCCGTAATGGCGCGGCAGCGCCTGTCACGCACAAAGACTATCTTGCCATACTTCTTCAGGTTAAAGGCCATGGAGCCGTCTTCACCCCGAATGATGTCAACCCTGTAAGGCTCCTTGCGCCCATACTCGGCATTGTAGGCAAAGACCAGGCCGCGCACGCTCAACTCCGGACGCTTGAAGTGCTGAATCCAGAGGAAGGAATCGCGGGCTATCTCGAACAGCTTCAGGCTGAAGGCAGAATGGTTCTCGTCAGGGAAATAGCTCCACGTAGCCGAGACACACGACACTCCTGGCTTCATTAAATGATTCAGCATAACCTCATAGTAATAAGGAGGATAAAGCGTATCGCTATCTACATCGAAATAGTATTTCCCTCGGGCGTGCTGCAAGCCGCAACGGCGGGCATAGCCGCAGGAGTGCTGGTACTCCGTATAATAGGGTATGCCCGACTTCTCATAGATTTCTGCCGTGCGGTCCTTCGAGTCGTTATCAACGCCGATAATCTCCACCGGATACTTACACTTCATCTCGCTCAGTGCCCACAGGCAAGCCTGAAGGTGGGTCTCCTCGTTATAGCCGATGACAACGATAGAGGCCACGGGGTCCGGGCTCTGCAGGCGGGCCAGACCTTCGCGCGTGGCGTCAATCACCTCTTGCGGCACTTCGCTGAACGGACGACCATAGATGGTCATGTATTTATCGTACCAGTTTGCCATTCTTACCTATTTTTGTATATGCTGTGAAACAATTGAATCCATCTTTGCATGATTTCCTCTTCCCGGAAACGTGTAGCACTCTTCATCGCTTGCTGCCCCATTTGCTTTCTTCGGTCTTCATGCTCCATCAGGTAGCAGACGGCATCAGCAAACTGCTCTATATTCCCGTTCTCAACAAGAATTCCATCCACCTCGTCGGTTATGATTTCACGCGGTCCACATGAAAACGTAAATGAAACAGCGGGCACACCTGTCGCCATGGCTTCTGCGATAACCAAGCCAAAACCCTCATGATAAGAAGTGATGACAAAAACAGAACTTTGCTGATACTTTGAGAAGATGTCTTTGACAGGAGCATTACATTTTACCGACTGCCCCAACTGCAAGGTTTCCACTTGTTCTACATAAGAACTTCTATCGCCAGAGCCGTAGATGTCCAACACCCAGTCAGGATGACGGTGGTTGATGATTTTCCATGCCTTGAACAACCGGTCATACCCCTTTTCCGGAGAATAACGGCCTACGGCTATGACGCGCTTCTGCGAACAGTCAGAATGAACAGCCGGAAAGTTGCTGATAGGATTGGGAATGACCTCAATATTGTCAAAACCAATCCAATTCTTCTTGTCCTCATTGGTCAGTATGACGCATTTGCATAAGCGCTTAATCTGCTTATCCATTTGATGTGTCCATCGTTTGGTCAAATACTTATTGACAAAGCTTGGCAAGAAAGACAGGTTGAATTGCCGATAGTTGGACTTAGTGAAGTGTATCTCGCCAACCTTTTTGCTTCCGTCAGGAATGTCGTTGATGAAGTTGATTTCACGTCGCAGTATCGAGACGGTAATGTCTGGTCGCAACTGCATCAGATAGTCAGTAAACATTCTGCGGAACTGCCGCTGCTTCTTGAAATAAGGAATCACCTTCTTATACATCGGCATGGCATTGAGACACTCGAAGTTGATGTCGAAGTTGACATACTTCACTTTTGGCGACAAAGGAAAGTAGAAAGGCTGACCGGCATTTTCCGTCAAGACGGCGTAAACCTCAAAATCGGTATGCTCAGCCAGATAGTTTACTTTCTGACTCAACACGCGACTCATACCGTTGGCATAAGTCAGGTCTCCCATGACATATACAATCTTCATACTACGGAATCTGTTTAACGGCATCTATTACTCGCTGCATCTGCATCTTCCACGACAAGTGCTCCACAGACTTGCGAATGGCAGAAGCCTCAGGAACATGCTTGCAGAACTCTATAATGTCCTGAACACGGATAGGAGATTCGTCGGCAGGCGCTTTCAACACATACGGCTGGCCGTCGAAATCGGCATCCTGTTCTGAATAGATGAAGGGCAAGCCACGACACGCGTACTCACGGTTTTTCAGCGTTTTGATGACCGTGATACCGCTTCTATGTCTGGCTAGACTGCCTACGCCAAAGGAACACTGGTCAAAGACCGCATCTAAATCCTTACCAAACAGCCGACCATGGAATATCACCTTATCTTCTATACCATAGCGCTTCATAATAGGCAGGAAACCGGGGGCAATCTTTGTGCCGTTCATTTCCGGCGGCCACACACTGCCGACAATATGGAAAAATACTGGTAACTGCTGTCCTCCCCCATGCTTGTAATATTCGCCCAGGCCATGAATCATGCGGTCAAAGCCGTGCCACGGATGCACTTCGGCAACGCCTATCAGATGTAGTCCGGCTTCTGCATCAACCTTCCCGTGCAGGGGCAACACGTCAAAATCAACGCCATTACTGATGTTTATCGTCTTTTGCCCGAAGATGGTCTGATAGTCAGAGAAGGTCACAATAGCATCCATATAGGATGCCAGCTGGCGGCGAAACAGTTTGTCACCCCACAAACCGAAAGAATGCTTGATGGGAAGCGACTTAAACTCCTCGTCGTAAGGGTATGTAGGTATCTCCATCAGGCACTTGACGGCGTTTTGCTTTAGTCTTCGGAACAGTGAAATCAGAAAGGGCGATGCATTCATGAAGCTACGCGCATAGACAACTTCGATGCTTTCCCTGATGCAGTAATCAGCTATGCAGCCGTAGCTCATGCGTTGGCGGAGGCCGGCAAGGATGCCACGTCCGTAATCCCTGATGACCTCATCATCAACAAACCGGCACATGTGACCATTCTCTCGACGGTCGTATGAACAGACATGTACCTCGTGGCCGTTCTGACGCAAGCCTTTTATCTGGGCCAGCATCTTCTTGCTGATGCCGCTGGCTTCTTCAAAACCATGATATGTCAGGAAGAGGATTTTCATCGTTGCTGCATAATTTTTGGCAAATGTACGGAAAATATTTGGAACAATCAAATCTTTTCCGTATTTTTGCACACGTATGAAACGAATATGCTTCCTTGCAGACTCTATTTTCTCCTTCGGCGGCGTGCAGCGTGTGACGGCCGTCATCGCCAAGCAGCTGGCCAAGGAGTACGATGTGACCATTGTGACAATGGACCCGCCGTCGGCCCGTGACACATCGTTCTACGGTCTGGAGGAAGCAGACCTGCACTACCGTTTCTTCAGCTACCCTGACACTCCGGCGTGGAAGAACGTGCTGTGCAAGTGCTACAGCGCCCTCTACCGCAAGGTGCTGCCCCAGAAGCCATACACGTCGAACCTGTATGCTCACAGTTCGTTCCCCTCAGAGAAGCGTGACGCCCTTACCGCAGAGCTGCGGCAGGGCCATTATGACGTCATCATTGGCGACCACGCGCCACTCTCGGTACGCTTGGCCGCTTGCAAGCCCGGGTTAAGCGGAACAAGACTTATCGGCTGGATACACAATTCCTACCAGGCACTGTTTGGCCCTGACTCGCTTTACATCGGTCCGGAACTGAAGAAGCACTATGAGTTTCAGTTAGCGAAATTAGACCGCACCATCGTGCTTTGCAGGTACGACCAGCAGCAATACCACTTTCCCACACAGGTTGTCTATAACCCGCTGACACTCGTGCCTGGGCCGGCAGCAGAGGGAAATAGCAAGAAGTTTCTGGCCGTAGGACGCTTCTCTCATCGGCACAAGGGGTTTGACTTGCTCATAGAGGCTTTCCACCACTTTGCCCAGAAGGACAAGGAGTGGACACTCGACATCGTGGGCGAAGGTCCCGAAGAGGCACTTTATCGCACACTGATAGCCGACTTCGGCTTAGAGCAACGGATACGGCTGCACCCCTTCACGAACAACATACAACAGTACTACCACGATGCACAGGTCTATGTACTTTCCTCTCGCTGGGAGGGGTTCGGCCTCGTCATCGTGGAGGCCATGGCCCATGGGTTGCCGGTCATTTCGTCAGACCTGCCTACCAGCAAAGAGATTATGGGCGACTTCGGACTATACTTTAAGAACGGAGACGCCGCAGAGTTGGCCCTGCGCTTGGAGGAAGCCACCCGCATGGACTGGACAACCGCTTCAACCGAAGCCATCAGACGGGCAGAGGCTTTCAACATAGAGCACATTATCAAGAAATGGAAGGAAATGATTGAGCAATGAATGAGAAACTGAAAGAACTGATACGCTTCGGCATCGTTGGCGTCGTATCGACACTGCTGCAATATGCCATTTACTACCTGTTGCTGCCCTACATGGACGAGCGCGTCGCCCTGACCGTGGGCTACATCCTCAGCTTCTGCTGCAACTACATCATGACCACCCACTTTACCTTCCGCGTGAAGGCTACGAAGAAGAATGCCGGCGGTTTTGCGTTCAGCCATCTGGTCAACTGGGGGCTGCAGGTGGTGAGCCTCAGCTTCTTCATCTGGCTCGGCGTTCCGAAGGAGTGGGCACCCATACCGATGTATATGGTCTGCGTACCCGTCAACTTCCTGCTGGTACGGTTCTTCGTAAAGGTAAAAAAGTAAAACGGTAAAATAGGAAACGATGAAAGATAAAGAACAACTGCGTGAAGGACTGAAGGGGAGTCCACGGCTGAAGAAACTACTGGACTGCCTCATCATGAACCAGCGCGACGCGCGTCCCCGCTGGTACGTACGCCTCGTGGCTCCGCTCTACCAACAGCGTGGCCGAGGCTCGAAGATATACCCGAGCGTGCGCATGGACACCCCACCCTACCGTCGCTTCCACCTGGGCCGACGAAGCGTCGTGGAGTCATTTGCCTGCATCAATAACGCCGTGGGCGACGTCATCATTGGCGACCATACCCGCATAGGACTTCACTGCACCATCATCGGGCCTGTCCAAATAGGCAGCCACGTCAACCTGGCACAAGGCATCACCGTGACGGCATTGAACCATAACTTTCGGGAGCCTGGCAGGCGCATCGACGAGCAGGGCATCACGACCCGCCCTGTCACCATTGGCGACGACGTGTGGATTGGCACGAATGCTGTCATTCTGCCCGGAGTCACCATCGGCAGCCATGTGGTCATAGCTGCAGGAGCCGTGGTGACGAAGGACATCCCCGACCACTCGCTCGCCATGGGCGTTCCAGCACGGGTGGTAAAAACAATACTTTAGAAATCGAACAAACTCAACGACAAGTCTTTCGGAGGTTCCTGAGCGGGAGCCTCCGTTTCTGTTTGTTCTACGCAGAAGTCAAGCATCAGCTGGCGGGCATCGGCCGAACCCCTCGTGTTCAGCCGGTAGTAGCCTCTGCGCCCGGTGGTCTCAACGAGCGACTGTGCCGACTTGCTGTTGCGCAGCAGGTACTTCCGGACGAAAGAGTGTATCTCGTTAAAGTCAGGTGTATAGAACAGCGTCAGGTTCATGTTATAAACGTGACGTACAATTGACTGCACGCTTATACCACGCTCTCCCGCTTCCGTCAGGACGCTTAGAATCTGCTGTTCGTAACTCATGTACTGCTTCTCGTTCGACGATTAAAAAAGGCTGGTATGCCTTAGCAGCTTACCAGCCCTTTTTATCTAATCTTTATCATTAAGCCAAAGTAATCTTAGACTCTGCCTCAACAATTTTGCCCTCCTTGAAGAGCCATCCCATACCAAGCAGAGTTTCCTCCTCTGTAATCTTTGCAGCCTTGGCAATCTCCTTTACGGTCAGTGCCTGTCCTGCTGCTGCCAGTGCCTGATAAACATCACCTGCCTTAAAGCCGGCATTTTCTGCATTCAGTACAATAGCTGCCTTCTTAGGAGCTGCAGCCTTCTTCACGGTTTCCTTCTTGGGCTCGGCAACCTTAGCAGTTGCAGCCTTCTTCGTTGTTGTTTTCTTTTCTGCCATAGTTCTTTAAATTAATACACTATCTGAAATTGTGTTGAATCAATATCTCTCAAATTTCCGAGTGCAAAGTTAGAACATTTCCCGTTACGCTGTTATCGCAAACAGCGCCTTTTTTCTTTTCCAGCTGTTATTCTTGATGTAAATCAACACGCAACTGCAACTCTTCCAACTGTTTAGGGTCAAGTTCGCCTGGAGCATCCAGCATGACGTCGCGGCCAGAGTTGTTCTTCGGGAACGCTATGCAGTCGCGGATGCTGTCCAGTCCAGCCATGATGCTCACAAAGCGGTCTAAGCCGAAAGCCAGTCCGGCATGAGGCGGCGCACCATACTTGAAAGCATTGATGAGGAAGCCGAACTGAGCCATGGCCCGCTCGGGCGTAAAGCCCAGAATCTGGAACATCTTTTCCTGCAGCTTGCCGTCGTGGATACGCAGTGAGCCACCACCCACCTCGATGCCGTTGCAGACGAAGTCGTAAGCCACGGCACGTACTTTCTCGGGCGCCGTGTCAAGCAGGGGAATATCCTCGGGGTTAGGCAGCGTGAACGGATGGTGGGTAGCCATGAGGCGTTGCTCCTCATCGCTCCACTCGAAGAGCGGGAAATCAACAATCCAGAGACACTCAAAGCGGTTCTTGTCTCTCAGCCCCAGACGGTCGCCCATTTCCAGACGCAGCGTACAGAGCTGCGTACGCGTCTTGTTGGCCTTGTCGCCACTCAGAATGAGCACCAGGTCACCATCGTTGGCCCCCGTCACCTGCTTCAGCTTCTGCCATACCTCTGGCTCGTAGAACTTGTCAATGCTCGACTTCACGGTGCCATCCGGGTTGAACTTCACATACACCAGCCCCTTAGCCCCCACCTGGGGACGCTTGACGAAGTCGGTAAGCTGGTCGAGCTGCTTGCGGGTGTAGTCGGCACAACCGGGCACCACGATGCCACCAATGTACTCGGCCTCGTTGAACACGGGGAACGTGCCCGTGCCCTTCAGCACGTCCATCAGCTCCACAAACTCCATGCCGAAGCGCAGGTCGGGCTTGTCGCTGCCGAACCGACGCATGGCCTCGTGCCACGTCATGCGCTGCAGTTTGGGCAGCTCCACGCCACGCACCTCACGGAACAGGTGACGAGCCAGGTCTTCGAAGATTTCCAGCACGTCCTCCTGGTCAGCAAACGACATCTCGCAGTCTATCTGCGTAAACTCCGGCTGGCGGTCGGCGCGCAAGTCTTCATCGCGGAAGCACTTGGCTATCTGGAAGTAGCGGTCAAAGCCAGATACCATGAGCAACTGCTTCAGCGTCTGCGGACTCTGGGGCAAGGCATAGAACTGGCCGGGGTTCATGCGCGAGGGCACCACGAAGTCGCGTGCTCCCTCGGGTGTAGAACCTATCAGTATGGGGGTCTCCACCTCGATGAAGTCTTTGTTGTCGAGGAAGTTACGAATAAGAATCGTCATGCGGTGGCGCAGCTCCAGGTTCTTACGTACGCAGTTGCGACGCAGGTCCAGATAGCGGTACTTCATGCGCAGGTCGTCGCCGCCGTCGGTATTGTCTTCTATGATAAACGGCGGCGTCAGGCTCTCGCTCAGCACGTTCAGCTCAGAGGCAATCACCTCCACCTCGCCCGTGGGCAGGTTCTTGTTCTTGCTCTCACGCTCATTGACAGTGCCCTTCACTTGGATACACCACTCGCGGCCCAGCTTGTTAGCCTCAGCACAAAGTGGGGCATCGACGGCCTCGTTGAACACCAATTGTGTAATACCGTAACGGTCGCGCAAATCGACAAATGTCATGCCGCCCATCTTGCGCGAACGCTGTACCCAACCGGCCAGCGTCACCACGCTTCCGGCATCGGCGAGCCGTAGCTCACCACAAGTCTTTGTTCTATACATATAATTATTAAACCTTATTATTATGTTCTTGCAAAGTTTTCTGCTGGATGTCGCTCAGCACGAGTCCTGCCAGGGTAAAGCCGAAGATGGCCGTGATGTGCACCAGACTGCCGTTCACTCCGTCGCGGCGGCCGCCCTGCCTCGGCGGCTGTTCGTCGCTGAACACGCACTGGAACTTACGCCCCGGACGCTCACCCTGCTTCTTGAACCGCTGTCTCAGCGCACGGGCCAACGGACAGCCCTTGACCTTCCAGAACTCAGCCACCTGAACGTGCGTGGGGTCCAGCTTCAGCGCGGCTCCCATCGACGAGAAGAACACGGCCCCCTGGGTGCGCGTGGCTCGGCTGATGAGTAGCTGTTTGTCAGGCAGCGAGTCGATGGCATCGACGATGTAGTCATACTCCTCCAGCGGGAAACTGGCGGCGCTATCCTGATTATAGGCTTCGTTCCTGACGGTGATGTCAGCCTCTGGGCTGATGGTCAGCAGGTGCCGGCGCATGGCCTCTACCTTGACTTCGCCTATGGTCTGCTGGGTCGCCATGAGCTGGCGGTTAATGTTGGACGCGTTGACACGGTCAAAATCGACAAGGGTCAGGTGTCTGACGCCAGAACGGACCAGTGCTTCAATACACCACGAGCCGACGCCACCACAGCCGAAGACGATAACACGCTGTTGGGCGACACGCTTCATAGCGTCCTCGCCCAACAGCAACTGTGCTCTGTCTAAGAATTGTATGACCTCCAACTTTCTGCTTTCAGCTTTCAACCTATCAACTTTAGAAGTCTTTGGTCATTTCGGCCACCTGGTCGTTAATTTTCTTGGCAAACTCGGCAACGGTCATCGTAGCCTGCTCGCCACCACCCTGCTGACGCATGGATACCAGGCCCTCGGCAGCTTCCTTCTCGCCGACGATGAGCATGTAGGGAATGCGCTTCAGCTCGTTGTCACGAATTTTGCGGCCAAGCTTCTCGTTGCGGTCATCTACCTGAGCGCGCACGCCAGCCACGTCGAGCTGCTTCATGACCTGATGAGCGTAGTCGTTGAACTTCTCCGACAGCGGCAGAATGGCCACTTGGTCGGGCGTAAGCCACAGGGGGAAGTGACCGCTGGTATGCTCGATGAGCACGGCGGTGAAGCGCTCCAGGCTTCCGAACGGTGCACGGTGAATCATGACGGGAGTCTTCTTCTGGTTGTCCTCATCGGTATATTCCAGCTGGAAGCGCTTGGGCAGATTGTAATCTACCTGAATGGTACCCAGCTGCCAGCGACGGCCAATGGCATCCTTAATCATGAAGTCGAGCTTCGGACCGTAGAATGCGGCCTCGCCGTACTCCACCTTTGCGGGCAGGCCCTTCTCCTTGCAGGCCTCAACGATGGCTTTCTCGGCCAGCGCCCAGTCCTCGTCGGTACCAACGTACTTCTCGTGGTCGTTGGGGTCGCGCAGGCTAATCTGTGCCTCGAAGTTGAAACCGAAGGCCGTCAGCACGATGCCGATGATATCCATGACGTTGAGGAACTCCTGCTTCACCTGGTCAGGGCGGCAGAAGATGTGTGCATCGTCCTGCGTGAACGAGCGAACGCGGGTAAAGCCGTGCAGCTCGCCACTCTGCTCGTAGCGATAGACGGTGCCAAACTCTGCAATGCGCAGCGGCAGGTCACGGTAAGAGCGGGGCTTCCAAGCGAAGATTTCGCAGTGGTGGGGGCAGTTCAT
>DGTH01000053.1 GCA_002393705.1 Prevotella sp. UBA4341
TGAGCCAGCAGGGGTCGTCGTTGAAACCGCCACCGATGTCGTTGTTGCCGCGCTTGGTGAGGGGCTGGTACTGGTGGTAGCAGCCGCCGTCGGGGAACTGTGTGGAGGCGATGTCGATGATGCGCTGACGGGCACGGCTGGGTATCTGGTGAACGAAGCCTACGAGGTCTTGGTTAGAGTCGCGGAAGCCCATGCCACGGCCGATGCCGCTCTCGAAGAACGAGGCAGAGCGCGAGAAGTTGAACGTCACCATGCACTGGTACTGGTTCCAGATGTTCACCATGCGGTCGAGCTTGTCGTTGCCTGTATTGACGTGGTAGATGTCGAGCAGACGGTCCCAGTAGTCCTTCAACTGAGCAAAGGCATAGTCAACCTTGGCCGTCGTGTTGAGCTTGTCGATGGTGGCGTGGGCACGCTCCTTGTTAATCACCTTCGGTGCCACGAATTTCTCCTCCTGCGGGTTCTCCACGTAGCCAAGCAGGAAGATAAGGTCCTTCGACTCGCCAGGCTGCAGCTCTATCTCGATGTAGTGCGAGGCAATGGGGCTCCAGCCGTGAGCATGGCTGTTGCGGGGCTTTCCCTCCATGACGGCATCTGGTTCGTTGAAGCCGTTGTAGAGGCCTACGAAGGTCTCGCGGTCGGTGTCGAAGCCCTGTATCTCGGTGTTGACGTGGTAGAAGGCGTAGTGGTTACGGCGCTCGCGGTACTCGGTCTTGTGGTAGATGGTAGAGCCCTCAATCTCTACCTCGCCGGTGGAGAAGTTACGCTGGAAGTTCTCCATGTCGGTGGCGGCATTCCAGAGGCACCACTCCTCGAAAGAGAAGAGCTTGAGGTGCTTCACCTCGTTAGTAGTGTTGGTGAGCGTCAGCTTCTGCACCTCGGCCCATGTCTTCAGGGGCACGAAGAAGAGTATGCTGGCTTCTACGCCGTTCTTGCGGCCGGTAATGCGGGTGTAGCCCATGCCGTGCCGGCACTCGTAGAAGTCGAGCGGCGTCTTCATGGGTTTCCAGCCGGGCGACCATACGGTGTCTCCGTCCTTTACGTAGAAGTAGCGTCCGCCATTGTCCATGGGCACGTTGTTGTAGCGGTAGCGGGTGATGCGGCGGAACTTGGCATCCTTGTAGAAGGAGTAGCCTCCGGCGGTGTTTGAGATGAGTGAGAAGAAGTCCTCGTTGCCCAGGTAGTTGATCCAGGGCCACGGTGTGCGCGGGTCGGTGATGACGTACTCGCGGTGTTGGTCGTCGAAGTGACCGTAACGTTTGTTTTCCATTCTGTTTTTTTTTGTTATAGTTGTTATAGTTATGATAGTTGCTATAGTTGCTATAGTTGCTATAGTTGCTATAGATGCTATAGATGCTATAGATGTTCCTTTAGGAACTGGAGGGCGCGTTGCTGTGCCTTCTGGGGACACTCGTGGCCCATGTCCCACAGCTCGGTTTGCAGTTGCTGGTCGGCACCTTGGCTGTGCCACACCTGGCGCATCTGGGCGAACGCCTTGCTGACGCCGGCCTCGTGGAACAGCTTGTCGCTGCGGCCGTTGATGAAGAGTAGGGCGTTGGGGCAGGCTATGGAGGCAATGTGGGGGTAGTCTAACCAGCGGCGCAGGCCGGGCAAGCAGTTGGCAAAGCCGCCGTTCTCCGTGCGCTGGTAGCGGAAGGAGAGCTGGTCGTCGGTAGTGGTCATCCAGCAGATGGCCACGGTGGCCTTGATGTGGGGGCTCAGGGCGGCCAGCATCCAGGCGCGGTAGGCCCCCATGGAGAAGCCCATGCAGCCTATGCGCTCCTTATCGACGCAGGGCAGCGAGGCCAGCCAGTTGGTGGCGCTCAGGTCGTCGTAGGTCATGTAGGCCGAGAGGTCAATGCCGTACATCATCATGTTGCCGGCTATCATGTCGTACTTCTCGCGTCGCGGTCCCTCCTCTTGTCCGCGTTCTCCCCACAGGGGCGCGTCGGCAGAGAGCACCACGTAGCCGTGCTGTGCCAGGTAGTCGCCCACGAACTGTCCGTCGTAGAGCTTGCGTACCCATGCGTCAGCGTCAGCTCTGACCGTGTCTTCCTCGCAGGCCAGCGGACGTATCATCTTCTCCTTGCCGATGAAGAGGTGTCCCCCGTGGTCGTGCAACAGGTTGACGGCAGGAAACGGCCCCTCGCCGTCAGGCACAAGCAGGTAGGCCGGTACTGTGTAGTATCGGGATAGTGGCAGATAGATTTTATAGACGGAATAGGAGGAACGGTGCTCCATGCAGGAGTCCGTAGGTAAGCCTCCCCTTTCGGGGAGGTTTGGTGGGGCTGGCGGTGTCAGCATACACTCCATCACCTTGCTTCTGGCAGCTGCCCGCCACTCGCTGAAGTCGGTGATGTCGCTGTTGCCCCAGGCCAAAGGGTAGGTGAGGTCCTTCAGCAGCGAGTCGGCATAGACCGGCAGGTTGCGGCGGAACTCATACTTCTGACGGCGCTGGGCGTGCAGCGCCGTGAGGCAGAGAACGGCCACGAGGCAGCAGAGTAGTCGCTTCATGGTGTTGGCGCTCAGTTGGTATAGATGGACTTCAGCTGTTTGAGGCCGTCAATCTTGTAGGCATCGCCACTTTTGACGACCGTCAGTTGCACCTCATACTCGTAGCCTATGTACTTGAAGTTGACGTTGATGTGGTTCTCGTCGGCAATGCTGAAGGTCGTTGAGGTCAGCCCCATAGCGTCGCCGCCGCCCTCGTAGTAGAACATCCAGACGGCAAAGCACTCGCCGTCGCAGTCATAGTCGTAATTGTCCTTGAGCTGCTGCTGAGCATTCTTGGTGGTGTGGCGCTTGACGTAGGCATAGTCTAACATGCCCTCCTCCTGCTCTTCCCATTCGCCATAGAACTTCTCCACGAAAGCCATTTTGGCCCTTGCTTCGTTCTGGTTCACGTCTTGTGCCGCCGCCGCGAGTGGCAGCACGAGCATTAATAGTGCAAATAACTTCTTCATCGATTCTTCAGTCTTTAGTCGTTATTGATGCAAAGATACGACGAAGCAAGGATAAAACAAAGGAAAGCACCGAAATTTAATGCTTTTTTCACACTACGGCCGTCCCTTTACCCTTTCTTCAAGCAGGCTTTGTAGGAGATGGAGAGGTAACCGATTCACTAAATCTTATTAAATCGACGGACAAAGGAACTCTTTTTTGAACAATTATTCGTAATTTTGCCCTCATTACTAACAAAAGTTGAATCATGAAACAGAAAACGTTATGGATGACAGCCACCATTCTCCTGTTATGTGGGCTGAGCCTGACAACGTGGGCACAGGAAAGACGGCAACGACCAGTAGGTAGCAAGAAGACAGACAAAACCTTCACGACGGTAAAGGAGAACCCGATAACCACCGTGAAGAATCAGTTTCTCAGCGGCACCTGCTGGGCTTTCGCCACGTTGGGCTATTTTGAGAGTGAAATACTGCGACAGACAGGTAAGACATACGACTTGAGCGAGCTGTTTGTCGTGAACCATGACTACATGGACTGCGCCCGCCATTACGTACGTATGCATGGCTTCAGCCAGATATCAGAAGGCGGCTCGTGCGATGACGTCCTGGAGGTTATTCGTCAGCACGGCATCTGTCCCCAGAGTGCCATGCCCACTGGCGGCCCGCTGATGGGCGACTCGCTGGCTAACTACCGAAAGTTTTTCCCACTGTTGGAGCGCACGGTGAGTGCTGCCGTCAGGAAAAATGCCAAGGAGCCACTGCCCCACTGGGAAGACAGCGTGCAGGCCGTTCTTGAACAGTATGTCGGCCGATGCCCCGAGTCGTTCGAATACGAGGGAAAGACGTTTACGCCCCAGTCGTTTGCCGAGAGCTTAGGGCTGAACTTTGACGACTACATCAGCCTGACCAGCTATACGCACCACCCCTTCAACGAGTCGTTCGTCATAGAGGCTCCCTATAAATGGAGGCTGAAGAGCAGCTACAACATTCCCATTGAGCAACTGATGGACGTGCTGGACAAGGCGATAGACGCAGGCTACACGGTGGCCTGGGGTGGCGACGTGTCGGGCGACTTTACAATCAGCGGACTGGCCGAGCTTCCTGAAGGAGTAGTGCCCACGCAGCAGATGCGGCAGGAGCAGTGGGACGACTGGCGCTTCACCTACGACCACGTGATGCTCATTTACGGCAAGGCCACCGACGAGCAGGGCAAGCCGTACTACATGGTCAAGAACTCGTGGGGTAAGGTTGGGCCGTTCGACGGCATCTGGTACATGTCGCGCGACTACATGGTGCTGAACACCACCTACCTGTTTCTGAACCGCCATGCCGCAGGATACTAAAAAAAACATGCCGCCTACTCATCACGAGCAGGCGGCATCATTATTATTTAACATTTAACTTACTTACATGCTCCGAAGAGCAAGAAACAAAATAATTTACTAAGTCTCGCCTCACGGCGATTTTTTATCTCGCAACTTT
>DGTH01000018.1:0-2538 GCA_002393705.1 Prevotella sp. UBA4341
TGGAACGTCAGTGTGACGGTACCGTTATTGGCTGGGGCTTCAGCGTCAGCCCGCAGGTTACTATACTCGAAGGTAGAGTAGGTGAGACCGTAGCCGAAGGGCCACTCTACGCGAGCGTCCTGCTTGGTAGAACGGTTGTAGCACAGGGGTTCGTCAAGCTCGCAGTTGGGGTAGCTCACGGAGAGCTTGGCTGAGGGCGACACGCGGCCGTAGAGAATGTCGGCAACGGCGCGTCCGCCTTCTTCGCCGGGATACCATGCCTGAATGACGGCAGCACAACGCTTGGCCAGACTACCGAGCACCTGGGCACGCCCACCGAAGACGACTAACACTACGGGTTTGCCCGTCTGGAGGAGCTCTTCGACGTACTGCTCCTGACGGCCCGGAAGGCGCAGGCCCTTGCGGTCGCGGTTCTCACCGCAAAGCATGACGTTCTCGCCTACGGCAGCCACGATGATGTCGGCTTGACTGGCCATGCTGAGGGCTTCAGCACGATTGGCCGGTTCGCCGGCATCGACCTTGCGGTGCAGCAATTCGTACTCCCAGGCGCGCTCGTCGCCCAGCTGGCTGTACTTGGTCTCTACTTCTTCGGTCCAGTCGCAGCCACGTGAATACAGCAGGTTCACACCTTCGGGCTTGCTGATCTTCATGCCCTCCAGCAGAGGTACGACGTGTGGCTTGTCCTGCACGTTCTCCTGACGTTTCCAGAAGTAAGACATGGCGGGGTAGGTATAGTCGCCGCACATGGCCCAAATGCTATTGGCGTTAGGACCCGTGAGCAGTATGGTTTTATTGTCCTGTAGGGGTAGCACACCGTTGTTTTCGAGCAGTACCACCGACTGGGTGGCAATATCGTAGGCAGTCTGACGCTCCTCAGGGCTGTCGAGTGTGATGTGCTCTGTGGTGTAGAGATAGGGATTCTCGTCAAAGAGTCCGCAGCGGTACTTATAGCGCAGCACGTCCTTGACGGCTCGTTCCAAGACTTCGGGTTTGACGAGCCCCTGGTCGATGGCTTCCTGCAGGTGCTGATAGTTGACGCCTGAAGGGAAGTCAACGTCGTTGCCGCCATTAATGGCAGCAGCGGCCTTGTGGACGACATCGGGCTGGTCGGGCAACTGGTCGATGGCCGTATAGTCGCTGACCACCATACCGTCGAAGCCCAAATACGAGCGCAGGATATCGTTCAGTATTTCGCTATTGGCCACGCACTTGGTGCCGTGGACAGCATGGTAACCGGGCATGAGGGCACGACTGCCGGCCACACGAATCATCGTCTCGTGAGGCAAAAGAATCTCCTCCATGAGTTCCTTCTCGTCAGCATCGCCACCGCCGCCGTAGCCAAGATAGTGCTTCGAGCAGGCGCCGACCCCCTTGCGGAGGTCGCCCTGCTGAAGTCCACGTACGAAAGCTACACCCATGACAGCCGACAGGTAAGCATCTTCGCCGTATGACTCCTCCAAACGGTTGAAGGAAGGCACGCGACACACATCAACCATGGGCGAGAGGGACAGCACGCCACCCATGCGGCGCAGGTCGGTGGCCGTCTGCCGGGTCTTCAGCTCAGCCAACTCGCTGTTGAATGAACAAGCCTGACCAATCTGCTGCGGATAGATGGTTGCTCCCAGGCTGTTGACACCGGTGAGCACCTCTTCGTGGCAGAGCGCAGGAATGCCGTTGGGCGTGTTGTGGATGAGCCAGTCCTGAACGGCCTTCACGCGGTCGCGTATGACGTTCGGGTCGCGTGGCTGCTGCATGCAGAACTGCGAGAAATGTCCGATGCCGTTGGGAATAAGCTTGCGGCAACGGGCCGTATCAAGCTGGCCTTGCTCGTCGAAGAGCAAGTCCATGTAGATACTCTGCAGCTGGGCGATGCGCTCCGGCTGTGACATGCGGTCGTAGAGCTGGTCTATCTGTTGTTCCATATCGTTCGAGGTGTTACAGCCTGCCGCAAGGAGGGCTAAGCCTGTGATGACTGTATGGATGTACTTCTTCATACGTTATTGTAAGTAATTTACTTGGGTTGTACGGGAATCTTATCGACGCGCTTCTGGTGACGGCCACCCTCGAAGGTAGCAGTAAAGAACTCGTCCATAATCTTCTCGGCAGTCTTGTTGTCGATGAAGCGTCCAGGCATAACAAGCACGTTGGCATCGTTATGCTGACGGATGAGGTGGGCTATCTCGGGTATCCAGCACAGACCGGCACGCACACCCTGGTGTTTGTTCAGGGTGATGGCAATGCCTTCGCCAGAGCCACAGATGCCAATGCCGGGATAAACCTCGCCGCTCTCAATGCCTTCGGCCAGTGCATGACCGAAGTCAGGATAATCGACGCTTGCATCACTCCACGTGCCGTAGTCCTTGTAGGGGTAGCCATGCTTCTCCAAGTACTCCAGCACGAACTTCTTAAGTGCGTAGCCTGCATGGTCACAGGCTACGCCAACAGTTTTTACATCCATTATGCTAATAATTTTTTAACTTGCTCATAAACATTCTGACCCGTGTAGCCGAGTTTCTCGTCGAGCACCTTGTAAGGAGC
>DGTH01000018.1:2589-4112 GCA_002393705.1 Prevotella sp. UBA4341
ACCTTGTAAGGAGCAGAGAAACCGAAGCTCTCGAGACCCCATACGCAGCCGTCGCCGCCTACGAGACCTTCGAGCGTGACAGGCAGACCAGCCGTCATACCAAACTTCTTCTTGCCACAGGGCAGCACACTCTGCTGGTACTCAACAGGCTGCGAGCGGAACAGACCCTCAGAGGGAACGCTCACCACGCGAACCTTTACGCCGTCCTCACGCAGCAGCTTGGCACCGGCCAGAAGCGTAGAAACCTCGGAACCGCTGGCCAGCAGGATGACGTCGTAGTCCTCGTCGCTGCCGGCTACAACGTAGGCACCCTTCTGGGCCTGGCTGTAGTCGTTGCCCTCGGGCAGCATGTCGATGTTCTGGCGCGAGAAGATGAGCGCCGTCGGAGTCTCGGTGTTCTCCATAGCCATGCGCCAGCAGACGGTGGTCTCCTCGGCGTCGGCGGGACGTACCACGAGCATGGAGTTCTTGCCGTGGTGGTTCTTCAGCTTCTCCATGAGGCGAATCTGTGCTTCCTGCTCAACGGGCTCGTGGGTAGGACCGTCCTCACCAACGCGGAAGGCGTCGTGGGTCCAGATGAACTTCACGGGCAGCTCCATCAGCGCAGCCATGCGGACGGCGGGCTTCATGTAGTCAGAGAACACGAAGAACGTGCCGCAGGCGGGGATGACACCACCATGCAGCGCCATACCGATGCAGCAGCAGGCCATGGTGAGCTCAGCCACACCAGCCTGGAAGAAGGCACCGCTGAAGTCGCCCTTCACCAAGTTGTGAGTCTTCTTCAGGAAACCGTCAGTCTTGTCAGAGTTACTCAGGTCGGCAGAAGCGCAAATCATGTTGGGCACCTGCTCAGCCAGCACACCCAGTACGGTAGCCGATGCACCACGCGTAGCAGCGCCGGCCTTCTGCTCCACCTTCGACCAGTCAATCTTCGGAGCCTTGCCAGAGAACCACTCCTCCATGAGCTTAGCCTGCTCGGGGTGACCCTTGGCCCACTCAGCCTTCTCGGCGTAGCGCTCGGCACAAATCTTCTTCAGCTCTTCACGGCGCTTGGCATACATTTCTGCTACTTCGGGGAAGATGACAAACGGATTCTCGGGGTCAGCGCCCAGGTTCTTCATCGTCTGCACGAAGTTGTCGCCGCCGAGGGGAGCACCGTGGGTAGCGCAGTTGCTCTCGTAGCTGCTGCCGTCAGCCTTGCGGGCACCCTTGCCCATAACGCAGTGACCGATAATCAGCGACGGGCGCTCCTTCTCAGCCTGTGCCTTCTTGATAGCCTCACGAATCTGGTCAACGTCGTTGCCGTCAATCTTCTGCACGTACCATCCCCAGGCCTCATACTTCTTGGCGGTGTCCTCAGAGGTCACCACCTCGGTCTTCGTAGAGAGCTGGATGTCGTTGGCGTCGTAGAACATGATGAGGTTATCGAGTCCCAGGTTACCGGCAATACGGCCTGCACCCTGCGAAATCTCCTCCTGTACGCCACCGTCAGAGATGTAGGCGTAGATGGTCTGGTTCATCAC
>DGTH01000027.1:0-3373 GCA_002393705.1 Prevotella sp. UBA4341
TCGAGGTGCGAGGTACGAGAATACTGACTAAACTAAGGAGTGACGGATGACGGATGACAGATAGAAAAGAGAAAAGTCTCGCGTACGTACGCGTACGTACGCGGAGAGTTTCCAAAAACCATCTGTCATCCGTCATCCGTCACCCGCTTGCTGTTGCAGAAGATTCTTGATTTCCTGTGCATCGCGCTGCACAACAATATATCCTCGGACATGCGAACGACGAACTTGCTGAAACCCTTGATCCATGAAAGCACGCCCTAACAATATAGGCGACAACTTCTGAACGGTGTTGCCTCCAATAATCTGCATGGCTCGGGCTACGGGCATAAACTCGCCTTGTTCATAGTCAGCAGGGCGACGAAAATAGACTTCGACCAGCTCCGCCTCGAGGCGGGGCGTCTCAAACTGGCGGTTGTGGGCGGAAAGGTTGATGATGTCTGCCTGCGTAAACCAGTAGCGGAAGCCCTCCTGGTAGAGGGCGTAGGCCTGGCTGTAGATGCCTTCGTAGCAGAAGGGGTCCTCGCGGGGCGAGAGAATGGTCTCTACCTCGAAGGGCAGCCAGCGGCGGCTGCCCGTGGGGTCAGAGAGGAAGTGGGGGTTGTTGCCCGTGCCGCAGAAGGAGGCCACGTGCTTGCGGTTCTCGTGGTGGCGGGCGTAGGGTGCGCGCTCGTTGATGTTGTTCATGGTGACGGCGGCCTTCAGCTGGTTCAGCTCGGCAGGGCGCATGGAGTCGAGCTCCTCGCAGCAGATGAGCCCGTACTCGGCCATGACGAGCTTGTCGTCCTTGGTCATAACGCCCGAGTTGGTCTTCGTGAAGAAGTACTGGCGCAGCTCCGGGGGCAGCAGGTACTGGAACCACGTGGTCTTGTAGGCACCCTGCTCACCAATGAGCACGAGGATGACGTTGTTGACCACCGAGTCGTCAACCCAGCCGGCCACCATGCCGACCATCCAACGCGTCAGGTAGTCGGCGAAGCGCAACTGCTCCTTGACGTCGCCCTTCACCAGCACCGAGGCCGAGAGCTCGAGCAGGTAGTTGCTCTTGCCGTCCCAGCGGGGCAGGTGCTCCAGATAGAAGCGGAAGGGGTGGTAGTCGGCCACGTAGTCAGAGTCCATGACGCGCTGCATGTCCTGCATCCTGACGGGCTTCTCCTGCATCATGTTCTTCCACAGGGTGTTCTCCACGCGGTCGCTGAGGGGGACGTAGTCGGGGCCTTCGGGCCAGCGGTACTCCGTCTTGCCGGTCACGACGTTGTGGCGCAGCAGTACGTGGTCGTCCAGGTAGTGCTCAATGTCGGCTACCGTGGCGAACTTCTCCCTCCAGTTGGGCTTTCGCTCCTTGAGGGTTCCTTTTTTGTATTTCCGGGATTCCTTTTCCATAAGCTTTGCTTTTATCGTGTGGCAAAGTTAGGAAAAGGAAGGCATCTTTGCAAGGTTAACAATGACGAGTTTTCGAGCTGGTTTAAAACTCAAGTGGCTGGTAAACCGTCTGGTAAAAAAAGAAGCTCCTGAAACCGTTTTGCAATGGTCTGCATGCGCTCAAAGGGCTGTCGGGTCTTTTCAAGAGCCGGGTCGTAAGTCCAGCGTTCCAGGGGCTTGTTGTAGAGTGTCTGGCTGATGTTCTTGACAGAGTTTTTGTTGTAGTTGGTGCTCAGCTCCTTGGGAAAGTTGTTGCGCATCCATTCATCGAAGCCGTCGTAGTCGTTGTCTCTGAACATGCCCTGATCGACGAGTATTCGGAAGACGGCCTGCCAGTGGTTAGCCTGGGTGAAGAGCGGCTTGCCGTTTTTGTACTCCTCGGCCTGCAGCGTCTTGAGGCTCCAGCAGATGTGGCTCACGCTGAGGTTGGGTGTTGGGTGCTGGGTGTTGGGTGTTGGGTGCTGGGTGTTGGGCTGCGGTGCGGCCAGTTTCTGGGAAGCCGCCATCATGCTCAGGAGCATGTTGCTCAGGTCTTGCTGCTGCTGCTGACGCTGCTGTTGCTGCTGTTTCATCAGGTGCTGATTGATGAGTGTGTCAGCTTTGCGTTTAGCCAGTGAAAGGTCGTCGCGGTAGGAGTAGGCATCGGTCAACAGACTTAGTACTCTCCGTGCAGCATTCTCCCCGCCGTTATTGAGGTTGTACTGCACTGCCTCGACCACAAACTCTAAGAATGTGGCCGAGGATATTTGGGGGCCGGCTCTGGGCTTCTTGTCGGGCTGCATGTTTCCTCCTTTCTGTTTTTTCGGGTTACATCATTTTTTGTTCTTAGTGATTGTATTAAGTAGCTTGCAACTCCCCTCCCCTCACAGGGGAGGGGCAGGGGTGGGGTCGGCAAGGTGAAAAACAAGGCAAAGGTACGAAGTTTCTACGAAACTTACAAATTTCAGGGAGACTTTTTTTTCCTGCCCCCGCGAGGCCTTTCTCCGTTTTTGAAAAGAAAAAGGCGCCTTTTCTTGCATATTCGACGGGAAATGCGTAATTTTGCACGCACATTAACAGGTAAACAAAGAAAAAACTAAGCAAAATGTTAAGAATAGCCGTACAATCGAAAGGACGTCTTTACGACGACACCATGAACCTCTTGAGCGAGGCCGACATCAAGGTGGGGGCCTCCAAGCGTACCCTGCTGGTCAGCGCACAGAACTTCCCCCTGGAGGTGCTCTACCTGCGCGACGACGACATACCGCAGAGCGTGGCCACCGGCGTGGCCGACATCGGCGTGGTGGGCGAGAACGAACTCATGGAGCGAGGCGAGGATGCAGAGATCATATCGCGCTTGGGCTTCTCCAAGTGCCGGCTGTCGTTAGCCATACCCAAGGAGGCGGACTACCAGGGCCTTGAGTGGTTCAACGGCAAGAAGATAGCTACCAGCTACCCCAACATCCTGCGACGCTTCCTGCACTCGAAGGGCATCAGCACCGACATACACGTCATTACCGGATCCGTGGAGATAAGCCCGGGCATAGGACTGGCCGACGGCATCTTCGACATCGTCTCCTCGGGCTCCACGCTCGTCAGCAACAACCTGCGCGAGGTGGAGGTGGTCATGCAGAGCGAGGCGCTGCTCATTGGCTACAAGAAGATGGACGCCGAGAAGCGACAGCTGCTCAGCGAGCTGCTCTTCCGCTTCAAGGCCGTGAAGGATGCCGAGGACAAGAAGTACGTACGCATGAACGCCCCGAAGGCCCGGCTGGAGGAAATCATCAGCGTGCTGCCCGGACTGAAGAGCCCCACCATCATTCCACTGGCCGACGAGGAGTGGTGCTCCGTACACACCGTCTTGGACCAGAAGCAGTTCTGGCAGATCATAGGCCGCCTGAAGGAACTCGGCGCACAGGGCATCCTCGTGACGCCGATTGAGAAGATGATTATGTAAAAGCCTCATTTACGAGGT